>JAHCBB010000003.1 GCA_019634635.1 Verrucomicrobiia bacterium | reverse complement strand
TGAATTCGAGGGTGTCACACCAGGGACCTGTCCCCCCCTGGTCACTCTGCCGATTGTCGGTGGCGACGCGCTGCTGCGCGTTCGATACTTCCCCCCGCCGAGTGTGTGGAGTGGCAGCGGGAACTGTTGGATGGTCCTGGCGTCAGATGCTTCCCCGCGTTCACTGTTGTTGCCGCACGAGCGCAGCGGCGACACCGCGTTACGCATGCCTCATTCCCGCACGAAAGGGGCGTTGGCCGCCAATGTCTTCCGTGGAACCCGGTGGTCCGGGAGATTCCGGGACTTGGCTAGCCTCAGACCTCCTGACCCCAGGCGGGGGAGGGAGGATTTGGGACGGAGGATGAGACCATTGGGGGCGAAACTGGAACTGGGGCTTGCGGGTGGGCGGGATGCGTGGGGAGATGGGGGATGCCGGGAATGTACGCGTTGTCATTGAACCTGTCACTCTGTCAGGCTGCCCAGCAGCCTACTCGCCCACCCCCCAGGCGCTCACACACGCTTGCCGAAGCAACACGGTGATCACCAGTTGCCGGCGGCGCGGGATCAATCCGCAGGAGTACCTCAGCGATGTGCTCCGGCGGTTGCCGGGGATGAACATCACGCAGATCGACGAGGTCCTGCCCGAAAACTCGAAAAAGCCTCCTCCGGCACCGGCCTGAACCTGAGGCCCCCACGAAGTTGGGGAGCAGCGCCCCGCCGCAATCAGCGGCGGGGACATGCACCTGCCCTACCGCTTACTCTGGACCTACCGCTCCGTCCACTGCGCCTGCCGCTTCCTGGAGGCCTGGTGCCAGCGCTCGATGCGCAGCCGGATCGAGCCCATGAAGAAAATCGCCCGCATGCTCCGGCGCCACCAACCCCTGATTCTGAACTGGTTTCTGGCCAAAGGAGAGCTCTCCAGCGGTGTGGTCAAGGGCCTCAACAACAAGATTCGAGTGATCACCTGACGCGCCTACGGCTTTCGCACCTTCAGAGTCATGGAAGTTGCACTCTATCATAACCTTGGCCGACTACACGAACCGCCGGCCACCCACAAATTCTGCTGACGAGGCCTCTTGGCTCTCCATCACGGGAATGAGCGCAATGGGGTCGCACCTAAACGTTTGAGATTTGAGGTGATGTCGGCCCTTTTGGACATGGCCGGGGCGCGGCGGATTGGGGCGGATGGGAGGCTCCTGTGACGCCCACGGGGACTGCGGGGAGGCGGTGTCCGATGAGCGGGGAGGGCCGGGGTCGGCTCCCTGGGCTGGCGCCGGAGCTTCGGGAAGGGTTTTGACGGTTTGGACCTTGGACAGCCCGCGAGACCCCGGGTTTACTCTGCCAGCACTTGAGTCTCCACGCTCCCAGCCTCCTGCTGCTGATTCCCGCATACAACGAGGAACGCCGCATCGCTCCGGTGCTGGGGGCGTATGCGGAGCATTTCTATCATCACTACCCGGGGCGCGTGCGCATCCTGGTGGTCCTGAACGGGTGCCGGGATGACACGCTGGGGGTGGTGCGGACGGCGGAGCAGCGCTACCTGAGCATCTCGCACCTCGAGTTCCCGGCACCGATCGGCAAGGGAGGGGCGTTGATCGAGGGGCTGAAGCTGGCGCCGCTGGCAGACCTGGTGGGCTATGTGGACGCCGATGGCTCGACGCCACCGGCGGCGTTTCTGGACCTGGTGAACCGCTGCGCCGCCGGCCAGGCGGACTGCGTCATCGCGTCCCGCTGGCTGCCCGGGGCGCAAATCACCCACGCGCAGCCCGGACGCCGCCGCCTCGCGAGCCGGATGTTCCACGTCTTTGTCGAGGCGTTCTTTGGAATGGGAATCGCCGACACCCAATGTGGCGCCAAGGTCATGCGGCGCGAAGCGGTCGAGGCCGTGCACTCCAAACTGCGTCTTGCCGACCTTTCCTTCGACGTCAACCTGCTCTATTCGCTGCGCCGGGCGGGATTCAGCCTCCTCGAAGTGCCGACCCAGTGGCATGACCAGACCGGGTCGCACGTGGTGTTCAATCTGCGCACCTCGCTCATCATGCTGCTGTCGCTCTTCCGGCTGCGCCTTGTGTATTCGCCGTTCTACGACTGGCTGCGTCCCCTGCGTCCGCTGGAAACCTGGATTTACCTGCGTCTCCGCGCACCACCCCCGATTTCGCCCGAGCAGGAATAGCCGGGCTCCGGGGCCGATTCTGTGGTGCCGATTCTGCGGTTGCCCTGCGCGTTTTGCGGACGGAGCCTCCTGCCAATGAGTGAAATTCCGGTCGCCTTCCGGCCCCGGGCTGTGGCGCCCGCTGTACGGGCCACCGCGGGCCCGATCGCGGGGATTGCCATTGAGGGCATGGACTGCGCCAGTTGTGCGCGGAAAGTATCTGCCGCGCTCGGCGCGGTGCCGGGGGTGGACTCGGTAACGGTGGATCTGCCGGCGGGACGGGCGGAGATCCGGTGGCGTCCGGGCGCGGCGACGGAGTCCGATGCCCTCCTCCGGGCGGTGGAGGCCGCCGGCTATCGGGCTTCGACGGGGACGTCTCCGGGGGCATCGGACGGCGCGGCGGCGGCTCCGGAACGGCCGTGGCGTCGGGCGCTGTGGTTAGGCGGGCCGGTCACCGTGGCGCTGCTGGTGGGCGAATGGGTGCTTCATCTGGGCATGGAGCGATGGTTTCAGTGGTTGGCGTTCTTCCTGGCGCTTCCGGTGCAGGTGATGGTTGGCGGGCGGTTCTACCGCGGCGCCTGGCGGCAGGCCCGGGCGGGCCATTCCAACATGGACACCCTGGTGTCCCTCGGCTCCACCGCCGCCTTCGGCTTCAGCGTCTGGGGCCTGCTCTCCGGATTTCGAGGACATCTGTATTTCATGGAGGCGGCCGCCATTCTGACGCTGATCAGCGCGGGGCACTGGCTGGAGGCACGCATGAGCTCGAAGGCCGGCGCCGCGCTGAAGACGCTTTTGAATCTCGCTCCGCCAACCGCGCGACGGCTGGACGAGCGGGACCAGGAAACCGACGTGCCGGTGGCCCTGCTTGTTCCCGGCGACCGGATCGTCGTGAAACCGGGCGACCGGGTGCCGGTGGATGCCACCGTCGTTTCCGGAGAATCGTCCGTGGAGGAGGCGATGCTGACCGGCGAGTCGTTGCCGGTGGAGAAATCGCGGGATTCCCGGGTGTTTGCCGGCACGGTGAATCACACCGGCCGCCTCGTGGCGCGCGTGGAGTCCACCGGCGAGTCCACCGCGTTGGCCCACATCATTGCGGCCGTGCAGCGCGCGCAGTCGAGCCGAGCGGGCATTCAGCGACTGGCCGACCGGGTGAGCTCGGTATTCGTTCCGGTGGTCATTGTCATCGCGCTCGGCACGGCCCTTTGGTGGGGACTCGGCCACGCGTCGGCGTCCGCGGTGCACCAGTGGCTGGGGGGGCGACTTTGGGCCACGAATGTGCCGGAGCATCCGGTTGCGGCGGCCTTTGCGATGGCCGCCGCGGTGTTGATCGTCGCCTGTCCCTGCGCCATGGGCCTGGCCACGCCCACTGCGCTCATGGCCGGGGTCAATGCGGCGGCCAGACGGGGAATTTTAATCCGGGACGCCCAGGCGTTGGAGAAGTCCGGACGCGTCGGGACCCTCGTCTTCGACAAGACCGGCACCCTCACGGAGGGCCACCCGGTCATCGTCGCGCGGGAGGATTTTCGGACCGGTCCCGACCCGGGGCCGCCATTGCCCGTGCTGGCCGCCTCGCTGGCCCGTCCCTCGCAACACCCGCTGTCCCGGGCGGTGGCGGGCCTGGCGGGACCGGAGGAGTCCGGTCCGGAGTTCGAGGATTGGCGGGAACGTCGCGGCTCCGGGGTGGAAGCCATGCTGCGTGACGGTGCCGGATCCGGCACCTGGCGCCTGGGCTCGGCCGCCTGGTTGGAGGAGGCCGGGGTGGACTGCCGTGCCGCGCAGGCGTTCGTGGATCGCGAATCGGCCGGGGGCTCGACCGTTCTGTTCGTCGCGCGCGATCAGACGTTGATTGGCGTTCTGGCCGTGCGCGACGCGCTAAAACCCCAGGCTCGGGAAATTCTGGACCGGCTGCGGGCTTCCGGACACCGCGTGCGATTGCTCACCGGGGATCGTCCGGAGACCGCAGCGGTCGTGGCTCGCGAACTCGGGATTCCGCCCGATGCCGTGGCCGCCGGGGTGCGCCCTGAGGCCAAGGCCGGGGTGATTGAGTCCCTGCAGCGACAGGGGGAGCGCGTCGCGTTCATCGGGGACGGATTAAACGATGGCCCGGCGCTGGCCCAGGCCGACCTGGGCATTGCGGTGACCCGGGCGACGGATGTGGCGCGAGAGGCTGCGGACATCCTGCTGCTGAAGTCCGACCTCGCGGCAATTCCGGAGGCGCTGGACCTTGCCCGGGCGACCCTGCGGGTGATCCGGCAGAACCTCTTCTGGGCCTTCTTCTACAACGCCGCGGCCATTCCGCTGGCGGCGGCGGGTTTGCTGAGCCCGGTGGTCTGCGCCGCGGCGATGGGTTTGAGCGACGTGATTGTCATTGGCAACGCCCTCAGGCTGCACCGGCGGTGACGGGCGATCCGGGGTTGCCCGCGTCAGCCAGCGCCGCTTCCCGTTCGAGCAGGGTCGGATGCGAGTAGTGCCACGCACTGTACAGGCGATGCGGTGTCAGGTTGGCGAGGTTCTTCTCGCTCAGCTTGCGCAGGGCCCCCATCAGCGGGCGGGGCGTTCCCAGAATCCGCGCGGCAAAGGCATCGGCCTCGAATTCGTGAACTCGCGACCAGTGGTTGAGGACCGGCGACAGCCAGAAGGTCACGGGACCGCTCAAGAGGCCGAACAACATCAGTGTGGGAGCCAGTCCGGCATCCGCCGGAAACCCGAAGGCCCCGGCAAACTCCGGGCGCCCAAACAGCCAGCCCACCGCCGCGAAGCCCGCCAGCAGGGTGAACGCCGACCAGGCGAGCCGCTTGGGAATGTGCCCGAGGCGCGAGTGCCCCATCTCGTGGGCCAGCACCGCCTCCAGTTCCTCCCCGGTCAACTGGGTGATCAGGGTGTCGAACAGCACGATTTTTCGGAAGCGTCCGAAGCCGGTGAAGAACGCGTTGGAATGCCGGGAGCGGCGGCTGCCGTCCATCACCAGGATCGTGTGTGCGGTGAATCCGGCCCGGCGGCCCAAATCCAGCAACCGGGTTCGCAGCCCGCCCTCCTCCAGCGGGGTCAGCCGGTTGAACAGCGGCAGAATCAGCACCGGCGCCAACACCAGCAGGAGCACTTGAAACCCCAGGAACGCCGCCCATGCCCAGACCCACCACCACGGACCCATCCAGTCCACCAACCGCAGCACCAGCCACAGCAGGGGATAGCCCAGCACCGCGGCGAGGAGGAAGCCCTTGACGCGATCCAGACACCAGGTGGCCGGCGTTGTGGTGTTGAATCCGAACTGCTGTTCCAGTCGGAACTGCGCCCAGGCCTCCCACGGGAGCCCGAGAACCGCCAGGACCATTCCGATGCCGAACATCCACCCGGCATCCGACCAGGACTGCACTCCAAACTGGTCCCGGACGGCCCCAAAACTTGCCGGCAGCACGCCGCTGAACAGCAGGGTCAGGAGCACCAGCACCTCCCAGCCATCGCTCCACTGTCCGAATCGTGAGCGCGCCAGCGTGTAGTCCACCGACCGGCGATACGTCGCGGGGTCCACCGAATCCTGAAACGCCGCAGGCACCGCGCCGGCATGGGCCTCCACCTCGCGGCGATTGAGCCTTGCCAACCAGGCATCCGCCGCCCAACGAGCCGCCACCACCCCCGCGGCCACCATGGGAATGAATTTCCCGGGATCCCTCACGTCAGCGCTGAGGGTACTGCACGCATCCGGCCGCCAGCACGTTCAATCCGGCCCGGGTCGCCAAATGCCAGATTGCACGTATGCGTATCAAGTGTAGGCTGACGGTCATTCTTTCATGAAATCATTCGGATGGATCTTGTTGATTTTGCTGCTCGGCGGCGGCGGCTGGTATTACTGGCAGCAGCGGGCGCCGGGCAGTGGTGCCGGTGCGGCTGCGGCCTCCCGGCCCGCGACGTCCGTCATTGAAAAGCGGGACATCCGATTTGCGGTCAGCGCCGCTGGCGAGATCACGCCCTCTGAACAGGTCAGTGTGCGGCCCGAGGTCAACGGGCGAATTGATGAGCTGCCGGTGGACCTCGGTGACTTCGTGAAGAAGGGGGACCTGCTCTTCCAGTTGAATGACGAGGACCTTCGGATCGAGCAGCAGCAGCGGGAAACCTCGGTGGCACGGACCCGTCTCAGTCTCGAGCAGGCCCGGCGCGACTACGAACGGGCCCAGATGCTGTTCAACGAGCAGTTGCTGCCCCAGCAGCTCTTCGAGGACGCCCGGACGTCCTACGAGCTGGCGAAGAACAGCCTCGAACAAAGTGAAAAGGAACTGGCGTTGACCCACGAGAAGATGCGGCGCACCCGCGTCACGGCCCCGTTCGACTGCACGGTCCTCACCCGGCCGGTCTCCGTCG
Organism: Verrucomicrobiia bacterium; assembly: GCA_019634635.1. NCBI lineage: Bacteria > Pseudomonadati > Verrucomicrobiota > Verrucomicrobiia > Verrucomicrobiia bacterium. The sequence goes on along the minus strand of JAHCBB010000003.1, from coordinate 292,350 downwards.
GCCAGGCCGTGAGCGGGTCGGGCGGGTTCAATGCCGGCACCGAAGTGCTGACCATTGCCAACCTGAATGACCTGGTCATCAACGCCCACATCAACCAGGCCGACGTCAGCCGGCTGCGGACCGGTCAGGAGGTGGAAGTCACGGTCGAGGCGGTGCCCGGGCTGAAGGTCGTCGGCAAGGTGGAGCGCATCGCCCCTCAGGCGGCGCTCAAGAACAACATCAAGGGATTTCCAGCCCGGGTGCTCCTTAAGGACGTGGATCAGCGCATCCGTCCGGGCATGACCGCCAACATCTCCATTCCGATCGCGAGTGCCGACGACGTCGTTGCGGCGCCCTTGGCGGCCGTATTCACCGAATTCAATCCCGAGACGCGGCAGGTGGAGCGGTTCGCGTGGGTCCAGCTCGGCAACGAGTGGGAGCGCCGCCCGGTTCACATCGGTGTCAGCGACTATTTCTTCGCCGAGATCACCCGCGGCCTTGAAGCGGGCGACATCGTGTCCCTGGAGGACAAGTCGCGTGCCCCCAATGTGCGCAAGGACGCCGTGAAGCCTGGCTCCGGTGCCGCAGGAACGACGACGACGACCACCGGCACGGGCTCAGGCACCGGCGCCGCCCGTCCGGTGACCGCCGCCCGCTGACCCCTGCCACCGTGGCCCTGCTGGAGCTCAGAAACGTCAGCAAGATCTATCATCTCGGCGGGGAGGAGATCCGCGCCCTGGATGGGGTGACGCTCGACATCGCCGCCGGGGAATTCGTGTCCATCATCGGGCCTTCCGGCAGCGGCAAGTCCACGTTGATGCACATCCTCGGGTGTCTCGACACCCCGACCCTGGGCACCGTGACCCTCGACGGCATCCAGGTGCAGCAGGCGTCGGCCAGCGAGCTGGCCCGGGTGCGCAACCGCAAGATCGGCTTCGTCTTCCAGTTCTTCAACCTGCTGCCCAAACTCAACGTGGTGCAGAATGTGGAGCTGCCGATGATCTATGCGGGGGTCAGCGGACGCGAACGGCGGGAGAAGGCGCTCCGCGCGCTGGATCTCGTGGAGCTGGGCAACCGGTTGAAGAACCGCCCCTCGCAACTTTCCGGCGGCCAGCAGCAGCGGGTCGCCATCGCGCGGGCCCTCGTCAACGATCCGCGCATCATCTTTGCGGACGAACCGACCGGGAACCTCGACACCCACACCGGCGAGGTGATCCTGGCCCTTTTCCGTCGCCTCAGCGAGGAGGGCCGCACGGTGATTCTTGTCACACACAACCCCGAGATCGCCGCGGTGACGCCCCGGCGGATCGAGATTCGCAACGGCCAGATTGCGGAGACGGTGGATGCCCGGCTGGCCGGCCTCGACCGTGTGCCTGCAGCGGCCGGTGCCTGAACCCGCGTCACGCCCATGACGCTGTGGAATGCCATCCTCGTCGGTCTCAAGGAGATCTGGGCCCACAAGTTTCGCAGCATGCTGACCATGCTGGGGATCGTGCTCGGGGTATCGTCGCTGGTGACCATGAGCGCCATGGTCCAGGGCATGGAAAACGGCGCACGCGAGGCGCTCATCGCCGTCGGTGGACTGGAGAAGATCCGGGTGGAGGCCCAGCCGGTGCCGGTCGAGCAGCGCCATCTTCGGGATTTTGCGACCGGCGTGACCCTGGACGACGTCCGGGCACTCGAGTCCTCCGCCCCGGAGATTGTCCAGGTGTCCCCGGAAATGCGTTTCGACCGGCCGCCAACGCTGGCATCCGGAGGCAAGACCCACCGCACCTGGATGACCGCCGGGGTGTGGCCGGTCCAGCTCGGGCTCATGGAGCACGTGGTCGAACACGGGCGCATGTTCACCGAGCTCGATAACGAACTCGCCCGCAACGTTTGTGTCATCGGCACGGGCATCCGGGATGCACTGTTCGGCAAACCCGAGGACACCGGCGAGCCGGTGATCCCGGTCGGCCAGACCCTCACCATCAACGGCTACCCGTTCACCATCGTGGGCATGTTTGCCCACTATGAGAGCGAACAGGACCGGCGGGTGCGTGAGGAGCAGGAGCGTCAGTTGGCGGCGCAACGCGCGTCGGGAGCCACCAACGCGACGCCCACGGTCAGCCGCAGCCGCGGCTGGGGCGGGGGGGGCGGACGTCGTGGCAACTTTGCCTTCTGGATCAAGAACAACACCGTGTACGTGCCCCTGAACACGATGTGGATGAAGATGAGGTCCGGCGAAAGCAACGCGCCGCCCGTTCCCCGCCTCAGCAGCATGGAAATCAAGGTGCGCGACGCGGGCCGCATCAATGAGGCCCTGACCCAGGTGCGCAACGTGCTCATGGTCACCCATCGGGGCATCGAGGATTTTTCCTTCCGCACCCAGGAGGACCGGGCCGAGGAGATCAACACCTTCATTCGCAATGCCCGCGTCAGCGGCGGCCTGGTCGCCGGCATCAGCCTCGTCGTCGGCGGGATCGGCATCATGAACATCATGCTGGCCAGCATCAGCGAGCGCATCCGCGAGATCGGCATCCGCAAGGCCGTCGGCGCCGGCAATGCCGCCGTCTTCATCCAGATTGTCATCGAGAGCACCGTCATCGCAGTGGTGGGCGGCCTGCTGGGGCTTGTCTGCAGCTTCGGCTTCATCCGGCTCATCAGCTCCCTCACCCCCACTGACAACGCGCCGGTGATCACCGTGTCCGCCATGGTCCTGGCGTTCAGCGCCAGCGTCGGCATCGGCATCCTCGCCGGCCTCCTGCCCGCCATCCGGGCCGGACGGATGAACGTCATCCAGGCCCTGCGCTACGACTGATGATCCTGTTCAACGCGATCCTGGTCGGGGTGAAGGAAATCTGGGCCCACAAGGCCCGGTCCCTGCTGACCATGCTCGGGATCATCCTCGGGGTCACCAGCCTCGTGGGCATGGCGGCGATCATCAAGGGCATGGAGAACGGCATGAAGGAGGCGATGATCGCCATGGGCGGTGTGGACAAGGTCCTGATCCGCGACCAGGCCGTCCCGCCCTGGCAGGATCACCTCGCCGAGCAGGCACCCGGACGCACCCTTGTGGACGTCCTTGCCCTGAAGAGCAGCGCACCGCTCGTGCGGTTGGTATCCCCGGAGATGGAGGTGGACGATGTCACGCTGACCCGGGGCGAACGCCGCGTGAATCCCAGCGAATGCGTCGGCGTATGGCCCGCGGTTCTCGAAATGAACCTCCACACGCTGGAGCACGGCCGCTTTTTCAACGACCTCGACGAGGAACTGGCGCGGCCGGTGGTGGTGATCGGCACCGGCATTCGCGATGAGCTGTTCGGGAAACCCTCCGAGGTGGGCCACGAGATCGTGCCGGTCGGGGAGACCATCCAGATCAACGGGCAGCCGTTCGTCATCGTGGGGATGTTCCAGGAATACGTCGGGGAGCAGGAGGCCAAGGAGCGGGCCCTCGCGCAGTCGGTGACCACCGCGCGGAACGAAGCGGGCGGCCCAAAACGGCAGCGGGGTTGGGGCCGCCGTGGCGGGTGGGCGTTCTGGAGGAAGAACCATACCGTGTACATGCCCCTCAACACCGCCTGGATCCGCTTCCGCTCCGCGGGGCGCGGTGACGGAATTCCGGATCCCCGCCTGTCGGACATTGACATCAAGGTGGCGGATTTCGGGCGGATGGAGGACGCCATCCAGCAGGCCCGCAACGTTTTGTTCCTCACCCACCAGGGGATTGAGGATTTCACCTTCGAAACCCAGGAGAACCAGATCGAAAGCATCAACAAGCAGATCCGCAATGCCCGGCTCAGCGGCGGATTCATTGCCGGCATCAGTCTTCTGGTGGGCGGCATCGGCATCATGAACATCATGCTGGCCAGCATCAACGAGCGGGTCCGGGAGATCGGCATCTGCAAGGCCGTAGGCGCAACCGGTCCCAACATCTTCCTCCAGATTCTCATCGAGAGCGCCGTCCTTGCCGTGCTGGGCGGCCTGATGGGACTGGTCGTGTCGCAGTTGTTTGTCCGGCTCATCATCGTCCTGACACCCGCGCAGAACACTCCGGTGATCACCCCGGAGGCCGGGTTGGTGGCGGTCGCCTTCAGTGCCCTCGTGGGCGTTGTGGCCGGCATCCTCCCCGCCATCAAGGCCGCGCGCTTCAGCCCCATCGAGGCCCTTCGCTACGAATAGGGCCCCGCCCCTGTCGGAACGGAGCCCCGGGCGGCCGATTCCCGGGTCCGGGAAACTCACCTTGACGGTCAAATTTCGGCAGCGATACGCTGTCCGGAGTCAGAGTCGGCGGGGTACGAGACGCTCCTGATTTTCGTCCGCCCTCGAAGCCTTGAAATTGCCGCATCGCAAGTCCGCCCGGGTCACTTTGGCTTCGTGGATTTCGCGATCCGGCGTCGGGTGCTCCCCTCGTTGTGTGGTCGAACCCTCATGAAAGTCCTAATCGTCGGGGCGGGTTACTTTCCAGCCAATGCCAGCCTGATTCGTGCCGCCGCCCTTGGCGGGGCCCTGAAGCGTCTGGGGCAGGATCCGGTCCTGTGCCTCGCCGAGTCGCCGGGGAGCCGCCAGCTGCTGGAGCAGCACGATTTGGTCGAGTGCTGCCGCTGGGTTCCCAGCCGCAATCCCGCACATTTTGCGCGGGCCGCCCGCGACTTTCGCGATGTCCAGTTTGTCCACCTGATCAATGCCAACCTGGTGGGCGAAGTCATGGGATGGAGCCTGCGCCGCCACGGGGCGCGGGTCATTTCGGATTGGGATGAATGGCTGTCCTCCATGCCGCGTGGCTGGAAGGCGAAGCTCAAATCCGTCCTCATGGAATGGATCGCCCGCCGCATTTCCTCCGGGTTCGTCTTCTCCTCGACCTACCTGCAGTCCGAATACCGGCGTCATCTGGGCGCCCTGCCGACGGCGTACATTCCTTACGGATTTGATCCCACGGGACCCACGTCTCCCGGGCTTGCGGAACAATGCCTGCGCCCCGGCCGCCAGTATGCGATGTACCTGGGCAGCCTGGGCGCCTTGTACCGCGAGGATCTTCAGGAACTGGTCCTCCTGGCGGCGTGCTGCCGGGATCTCGATCTCGACCTGTTGATCGCCGGCAATGGCTCCGAACGGGAGCGTCTCGAGGCGGAAATCGCCCGGTTTCTGCCCGACGGGCGGGCGGTGTTCACGGGGCAGCTGACCCTGCCCGTCCTTGACGGCCTCGTACCCGCCCCGGCCATCCGGTTCTGTTTCCTGCCGCTCAAGGACACGGTCCAGAACCGCTCCCGATGTCCCAACAAGGTGTTCCACTACATCCGCGGCGGCAAACCGGTCGTCACCAACCGTGTGGGAGAGCCGGCCAACCTCCTCGCCGAGCAGGGGCGATACTACGAGTACGGCAACCGGGCCTCCCTGATCGCAGCGATGCGGGACGCCCTTGCCCGGCCGGCGCAGTACGTTCTCGAAGACTACACGTGGAAGCGCCGCGCCGAGACCTACCTGCGGTTTCTTCAGGACCATTTCCACCCGGGACGCTCACCGACACCTCTTCCACCCCCTTTTCCTCGAACATGACTCCCAAAAAACTCCTTGTGACCGGCTCGTCCGGTCTGATTGGCAGCGAGGTCGTTGCCGGCTTCTCCCGCGACGGCTGGCGGGTTCACGGTGTGGACAACAACATGCGGGCCGATTTCTTTGGGCCGCAGGGGGACACCCGCTGGAACATGAACCGGCTCCGCGAAACGTGGCCCGGGTTCCGTCACCATGAGCTGGACATCCGGAACCGGCCGGGCGTCCTCGAACTGCTTCAGACCGTGAAGCCCGACGCCATCGTCCACACCGCCGCCCAACCCAGCCATGATCTGGCGGCCAGCCGGCCGTTCGATGATTTTGACGTCAATGCGGTCGGGACCCTGAACCTGCTGGAGGCGGCCCGGCTTGCGGTCCCCGAGGCGCCCTTCGTCCACATGAGCACCAACAAGGTGTATGGGGATGCCCCGAACGAGATCCCCCTCGTGGAGCTCCCCACCCGGTGGGATTACGGGAGCCCGGAGTATTCGGACGGCATCCGGGAGACCTTTCGTATTGACCAGAGCAAGCACTCCCTCTTTGGCGCCTCCAAAGTCGCGGCGGACGTGATGGTCCAGGAGTACGGGCGCTACTTCGGGATGCCCACCTGCTGTCTGCGCGGCGGTTGCCTCACCGGGCCCAACCACAGCGGCGTCGAGTTGCACGGGTTCCTCAGTTACCTCATCAAGTGCAACCTGGAAGGCCGCAAGTACCGGATTTTCGGCTACAAGGGCAAGCAGGTCCGGGACAACATCCACAGCGCCGACGTCGTCGGATTCATCCAGCGGTTCCTCGCCGCGCCCCGCATGGGGGAGGTGTACAACATCGGCGGGGGCCGTGCGAACTCCGTGTCCATCCTCGAGGCCTTCGACCTCATCGCGGGCATTTCGGGCCGGCCGATGCAGTACGAGTACGTGGACCAGAACCGCCAGGGGGACCACATCTGCTACATCTCAAATCTGGACAAGATGCGGGCGCACTATCCAGGCTGGGAGATCACCAAGAACTTGAAAACCACCTTTGAGGAGATCTTCCAGTCCTGGACCCGGAGGCAGCCCTCGAACTGAATCATTCCCGCCCCATGAAACCCTCCCGGTTCAACGGCATCGCCGCATTGTCCCTGCTTCTTGTCACCGTCCTCCGTTGTCCCGCCGCCGATGCCGAGCCGCGGGTGGTGACTCCCGGAACCGCGGGTGGCCCGCCCTCCGATGCCATCGTCCTGTTTGACGGCACCGACCTCTCGGCCTGGGTTGGCGAGGGGGGCACCGCCCCGAAGTGGAAGGTGGAGAATGGCCATGCAGAGGTCTCCGGAGGCAGCATTCTGACCCGCGAGGAGTTCGGCCCGGTCCAGTTGCACGTCGAATGGGCGGCGCCGGCGGTGGTCCGGGGTGAGGGGCAGGAGCGTGGGAACAGCGGCGTTTATCTCCAGGGCCGTTATGAGATCCAGGTCCTCGACTCGCACCAGAACCCCACGTATCCGAATGGCCAGGCAGGTGCGTTCTACGGTCACAACCCGCCGCTGGTGAATGCCAGCCGCAAGCCCGGGGAGTGGCAGTCCTACGACATCATCTTTCATCCCCCGATGCCCGGACCCGACGGCAAGGTGGCACCCGGGTCGTTTACCGTGCTGCACAATGGCGTGCTGGTGCAGGATCGAATCCCGGTGAAGGGCGACGCGACCACCGCCGCGAAGTTCGCCGGCGCCACCCCGAAGGGCCCGATTTTGCTTCAGGACCACGGGGACCCCGTTCGCTACCGCAACATCTGGGTCCGACGGCTCGACTGACGGGCCTCCGAAGGGTTCGATGCCGGCGGTCGGTTGAGCTCCGGAGACACACCGTTGAATAATTTCGCGGCTCAATCGGATGCCTGACCGGTTGAAATTGCGCCGCCAAGGTCAAAACTGCTTCCGATGGGTTTATCGTCCCTGCCGTTCAACGTCCCGTCGCCACGGGGCATTCGATGGGGTGCGGGTGCGCTGATTGCGCTCGCGCTGGCGCTGGACCTTTCGGTCGCCGCGGTGACCGAGGCCCCGTCCCGGCTGTCGTTCAATCGGGACATCCGGCCCATCCTCTCCGACAATTGCTTCGCCTGCCACGGCACGGATGCCCAGCATCGCAAAGCGGGGCTCCGCCTGGACGTTCCTGAGGGCGCCCTGTTCCCCGGCAAGTCAGGTGTGCCGGCAATTGTGCCTGGAGATCCCGAGGCTTCGGCGCTGTGGCAGCGGGTGGTCACCACCGACCCTGATGATGTGATGCCGCCGCCGGACACGCACAAGGCATTGACCGCCGAACAGCGGGACCTCGTGCGGCAGTGGATCCTGGAAGGGGCGGTCTATCAGCGTCACTGGTCCTTTGAACCCGTCGTTGCCCCTCCGGTTCCCGGGCCAATCCAGGGCGACCCGAAGTCCGAAAGCCCGGTGGACCGCTTCGTCCGGGAACGCCTGGCGCAGGAGGGTTGGAGGCCAGCCGAACCGGCGGATCCGTCCACATTGATCCGGAGGCTCAGCTTTGACATTCGGGGACTGCCGCCGACGCCGGCGGAGGTCGGGGCTTTCGTCGCCGATCCGCGGCCGGATGCCTACGAACGGGTGGTGGACCGGTTTCTCGCCTCCCCGTTTTTTGGGGAACAGATGGCGCGGCACTGGCTGGATGTGGCCCGGTATGGCGACACGCACGGGCTGCATCTCGACAACGAGCGCTCCATGTGGCCGTACCGCGACTGGGTGGTGGCGGCGTTCAACCGGAACCTGCCCTTCGATCAATTCACCATTGAGCAACTCGCGGGAGATCTGCTGCCGTCACCCACGCGGGAGCAGCTGACGGCGACCGGGTTCAACCGGTGCAATGTCACGACCGGTGAGGGGGGGGCCATTGATGCGGAGTTCATCTTTCGATACGCGGTGGACCGGACCTCCACGATGGCCGAGACGTGGCTGGGGCTCACCGCCGGTTGCGCCGTCTGCCACGATCACAAGTTCGATCCGATCTCGGCGAAGGAGTTCTACTCCCTCTACGCCTTCTTCCTCAGCGCGGCCGATCCGGCGATGGATGGCAACGCCCTGCTGACCGCCCCGACGATCAAGCTGCCCGAGCCAACGCAGGAGGAGCGCCTCGCGGCGTATGATGCCAGGATCCGGGAGGCGGAAGCCCGAGTTCTCGAGGCGCTGGCGACGGTGTCGTATGCCGACCCCGCCACCCTCGACCCGCCGCCTCCGGCGCAGGAGCAGGAAACGGTGTGGCTGGATGAGGATTTCCCCGCGGGGGCGAAGGTGACCGCTTCGGGAGGCCCGACCCGGTGGGTGGAGGCGGGCGAGGGCCCGGTGTTCTCGGGTCAACGAGCCCTGCGGCGCCAGGACCGCGGGATCGCCCAGGATTTTTACGACAGCGGTGCGGCGCTGCTGGAGATCCCCCCCGGAGCCACCCTGTTCGCCCACGTGTATCTGGATCCTGCGGATCCGCCGAAGGCGATCATGCTCCAGTTCAACAAGGACGGATGGGAACACCGGGCGGTCTGGGGCGACGCCGATGCGATCAACTGGGGCGAGAAGGACAAGCCCAGCCGGGCCCGGATCGGGGACCTGCCGCCGGCGGGGGCGTGGACGCGTCTGGAGGTGCCGCCCGAGCGGGTGGGATTGAAGTCCGGCGACCGGCTGAAGGGCCTCGCCTTCACGCAATTCGACGGAACGGTGACGTGGGACAAGGCGGGCGTTCACGGACGCGTGGATCCGGCCAGCGACCCTCTCCACTCGCTGCTGGTGTGGCAGCGACAGTATGAGGGCAGGGAACCCGGTGAACTGCCCGCGGAACTCCGTGCCATTTTCAAGAACTCCTCGATCACCAACCGTTCCCCAGAGGATCTCACGAAACTTCGGGATCACTACCTGGCGAAGGTTTGTGTGCCGACCCGTCCGACCTTTGACCCGTTGAACAGCGAGGTTGCGCGTTTGAAAAAGGATCGCGCGGACCTGGACAACGCCATTACCGGGACCTTCATCTTCCGCGATCTCGATATGCCGCGCGATGCCTTTGTGATGGTGCGTGGACAGTACGACAAGCCCGGGGACCGGGTGGTTCCTTCCATGCCGGCGGCGCTGTCGCCGGCCCCGACGGTGATCGCGGGTTCTTCCGATACCCCGCCGCGTCTGAACCGGCTGGATCTGGCGCACTGGCTGGTGTCCCCCGAGCAACCGCTGACCGCCCGGGTCACCGTCAACCGCATCTGGCAGCAGTTTTTCGGAAGCGGGCTGGTTCGGACCGCCGGGGACTTTGGGTCGCAGGGGGAGCCGCCGAGCCATCCCGACCTGCTCGACTGGCTGGCCGCAGATTTCCGGGATCAGGGTTGGGATGTGAAACGGCTGGTCCGGCAGTTGGTGACTTCCGCCACCTACCGGCAGTCGCCCCAGGGAACCCCGGAGCAGTGGTCCCGGGATCCGGAGAACCGGCTCCTGGGCCGTGGTCCGAGGTTCCGGCTCGATGCCGAGCAGATCCGGGACAATGCCCTGTTCGTGAGCGGGCTGATGGATCTCACAATGGGCGGGCGCGGCGTAAAGCCCTACCAGCCACCCAACATCTGGGAGCCGGTGGGATTCGTGGGATCAAACACCCGGGAATACCGGCAGGACACCGGAGCGGCCCTGTATCGCCGGAGCGTGTACACGTTTTTCAAGCGCACGGCGCCTGCGCCGTTCATGTCCACGTTCGATGCGCCCAACCGGGAGCAGCCCTGCACCCGTCGGGAACGCAGCAACACCCCCCTTCAGGCGCTCCAGTTGTTGAATGATGTGCAGCACTTTGAGGCGGCGAGAGCGCTGGCGGAACGGATGCTGGCCGAGGGCGGATCCACCCCCGAGGAGCGCATCGGCTTCGGGTATCGCGTCGTTTTGGGCCGCCCGCCGCTCGCGAATGAGCTGGCGGTGGTCTGCGAGGCCCTCGACGCACACCGGGCCCGCTACGCCTCGGATCCGGAGGCCGCCCGCATGGCGGTGACCTTTGGCGAGTCGCGTCCGGACTCCGCGCTTCCCGAAGCCGAGCTGGCCGCGTACACGCTCACCGCCAACCTGTTGTTGAACCTCGACGAGACGGTGACCCGCAACTGAGACCGCTTCCGCCATCCCGCCATCCCCCCCGCCATGCAGACGAATTCTTGGAATGAATTTCAGGCCCGGCAGACCCGCCGCCAGTTCTTTGGCGATGTCGGCCTGCGTCTTGGTGGCGTCGGGCTGGCGCTGCTCGGCGGCACGCGGGCTGGGGGGCGCCTCCTGGGCGCCGCCGTGCCCGGCCCGGTGCATCCCCCCCTCCCAGGCCTGCCGCACTTCGCCCCGAAGGCCCGCAGTCTGATCTATCTGCACATGAACGGTGCGCCGTCCCAGCTGGACCTGTGGGATTACAAGCCGAACCTGGAGGCGCAGTTCGACAAGGACCTGCCGGAATCCGTGCGCATGGGCCAGCGCATCACGACCATGACCAGCGGCCAGTCGCGGCTGCCGGTGGCACCGTCCATGTTCCGGTTCTCCCGGCACGGACAGTCCGGGATGTGGGTCAGCGAACTCCTGCCGCACACGGCCCGCATTGTGGACGACATCGCCCTGATCAAGACGGTGCACACCAATGCGATCAACCACGACCCGGCGTGCACCTTTGTGATGACCGGCAGCGAGGTGCCGGGGAAGGCGAGTCTGGGTTCGTGGCTGGCTTACGGCCTCGGGAGCGAGAACAACGACCTGCCGGCGTTTGTGGTTCTCACGCCCAACTGGTCGTCGAAGGCCAACGCCCAGGCCCTGTTCACCCGCATGTGGAGCAGCGGCTTCCTGCCGACCCGGTATTCCGGGGTCACCCTGCGCGCCGTGGGGGATCCCGTGCTGTACCTGCAGAATCCGCCGGGCGTGACCGCCGGGGACCGGCGCACACTCCTCGATGCCCTCAACCGGCTCAACGAGCAGGGCCATGCCCGGATCGGCGACCCGGAGATCGAAACCCGGATCGCGCAGTATGAGATGGCCTTCCGCATGCAGACCAGCGTGCCGGACTTGGTGGATTTCTCATCAGAGTCCCCGGCCACGCTGGACCTGTACGGTCCGGAGGTCACCAAGTCGGGAACCTACGCCGCCAGTGCGCTGCTGGCGCGGCGCATGGTGGAGCGTGGGGTGCGCTGCGTGCAGATCCTCCACCGGGGCTGGGACCAGCACGGGAGCCTGCCCAGCGAGATCCGGCTCCAGTGCCGCGACGTGGACCAGGCCAGTGCGGCCCTGATCCAGGATCTGAAGCAGCGCGGGCTGCTCGACGAGACGCTGGTGGTCTGGGGCGGCGAATTCGGGCGCACCGTCTATTCCCAGGGCACGCTCAAAAGGGATGACTACGGGCGGGATCATCACCCCAAGAACTTTTGCATGTGGATGGCCGGCGGCGGCATCCGGGGCGGTGTGGTGTATGGGGAGACGGACGATTTCAGCTACAACGTGGTGGAGCACCCGGTGCACATCAACGAGATCAACGCCACGCTCCTCCACTGCCTGGGCATTGATCACCGCCGGTTCACCTTCAAGTCCCAGGGGCTCGATCAGCGTCTCACCGGGGTCGAGGAGGTCCACCCCATCAAGGCGCTCCTGGCCTGAGGCGCGCCCGGGCGCGCTCAGGCGCCGTCGCCGAAGAGATTGGAAAGACGGGCGGCGAGCTTTCGCCGGGCGACGGTGTACGAGAAGTACTTGAGGCCGAGGGCGTAGTTGATTCCCGCCCACTCGGAACGCAGCGCACCGTCCTCCAGAACCTGCCGCGTTTGTTCCACCGCCTCGCGGGTGAGCAGCTGGTTCATTTCGATGATTTTGAACCCGAGGGGATCAATGTCGCGGGCGTACACGGCGTACGTGTTGACCACGACGGGCTTGCCGAAATAGATCGCCTCAAGGAAGGCGTTGCCAAAGCCCTCGTACAGGCTGGGGTAGGTCACCAGGTCGGCGTGGGGATAAACATCAAACAGGGTGTACACCTTGCGGCCCTCGGCGTTGATCCCCCGGTGTTCCCCCACGCGGTCGGCGATGAACCGCACATCAATCCCGGCGTCGGCGATCCGCTCGCGGAGCAGCTGCATGTAGGCGTTGCCCTCATCGCCGGCCGGATGCGAGATGACCAATCGTGCCCGGGGATCGCCAAGCCGCCGCACCAGCTCGATCGCATGTTCAATGCCCTTGCGTGCCACGACACGGGTCGGCTGCAGGATGAACCAGTCGTCGTCCTTCAGCCCGATCTCCTTCCGGAGGTCGGCGTTGTAGGCGTCAATCCCCGGCGGCGTGTTTTCGAACTCCACGACGTTGGGGATGATCTGGGACGGGATGCCGAGGCGGCGCGCGAGTTCCTTCTGCGCCATCGAATTGATGACCACGTGCTCCATGCCAAAGAACGCCGGTGGGAACGCCGACGCCAGATAATCGTTGACGCCGTTCAACGTGAATCGCTCCCGCTCCCAGGCGAAGTCGTGGTGATGGGCAATGACCGGGAGCGTGGTCTCCGCGATGACCTCCGTCATGGCCAGCCCCAGGGGGACATGCATCGGGATGGCCAGGATGTTCTCGGGGATGAGCACCTCCAGATCGAACTTGCGGATGAAGTGGTAGAGCTCGTCCTTCAATTGCTCCTTGAGCGCCTGAATCTGGTTGGTAATGGCCCGGCTGCGGCTGGTGACGTCAAACAACCGGGCCTGCACCGCGTCCACCTCCGGATGCCCGAAGTAGGCCAGGGGCGCCTCATAACTCCGGCCGGCCGGCGCGTCGAGCTGGCCGGCCATCCAGTGGCAGGTGTGCCCCATGTCCTCCAGGATGGTCGCCCATTTCCGGGCTTCGAGCGTGACGCCGTCCGTGCCGCGGAAGCGCGTCGAGATGAAGCCGATTCGTTTGGGGGTGCAACCGGTGGGCGTGGGGGTGCTCATTTGAGAAATCGGGGCGCTCTAGGATTGGGACGGGACCTCATCCGGGCCCGGGGTGCGGTGGGCGGCGGTTTCCTCGGAACCGGTCCTCGACTCGAGCCAGGTGCGCAGGTCGCTCCACGAACCGAACGGCGCCTCCCCGGGGCCCCGGGTCAGATGCCACGTGCTCCAGCCAAACGTCCGCGCCGGCCGGATGTCATTGTCCGCGCGGTCGCCCACCATGAGGGACTGCGCGGGCGGAATGCCCAGGGATTCCAAGCGCAGGGTCAGGCGCTGAAACACATGAGGATCCGGTTTGCTGAATCCGTTCCTGAAGGACCAGAAACACAGGTCCGGATGAAAGATTCCGAGATCCAGGCCATGGCCCGCGAGGGCCTCCCCCAGTTCGCGAAGGGTGTAGGCCTGCGCGTTGGAGGCGATGCCCAGCGGCACGCCCCGCTGGCGCAGCAGGTGCAGGGTCGTCGCTGTTTCCGACCCCATGCCGACGGTCCGCCCCAGCTGGATTTGCCGGTCAATAAACGATTCCAACCGCCCATTCGCGGAGTCCTTGAGGTCCGGGATCAGCTCGGTGACCACCGAGGGCCAGTGGATCTCCGGCCAGGGAATGCCCCGTGCACGGGCCTCGGCGTGGCGGCGGGCGATGACGTGGCTGCAGGCCGCGGCGAACGCGGTCCGCGTCCACGGCGCCTCCCGGTGCACCTGTTCGCGGTACAGCGCCTGCCATCGCGCCTCCGCGTCGGCCGGCGCGGGCCCGACCGTGAGCATCGTGGAGTACACGTCCAGAATGACCGCCCGGATTCTTAGGAACGGGAGCTCCATAGCAGCGGATACAAATTCTCCGGACTCAGCTTGGCGTTGAGCAGGTCCTGTTGGCAATCGGGACCGCGATCGTGCTGCGGGGAGGTCGCCGCTGTCGCCACCAGGGAGGCCAGGCGTCCGGCGTAAGCGGACTCCGAAAGCCAGTGTCGCGCCCCCCGCGGCCAGCGCGCGGCCTGCAATGCGCCCCGTCCTGCGCGACGCCGCCAGACCTCCAGCCAGGGATTCCACCTGGCGCACAGGGTCCAAGACCGTTCCCGGGGTTGGCGGAGCACTTCCAGTTGCGCCGTCAGTGTCAGGCGGCTGAAGGCCACGGCAGACGGTGGCGCAGCGGTGGCCAGCATCGCCGGACACGGCACGCGGCTCCGGCAGGAGGCCGGAATCGCCGCCAGCCAGTGACGGAACAACCGCAATTGCCGCCGGCGCTCCGCATCCCAGTCGAGCAACTGCGGGTCCACCCACACCTCGTCGTAAACCTGCGGCAGCCGGAAGCCGAAGGCCTTCAAGTCTGGCGCAATGTTGGGCAGGGAACGGGCCATCAGCGGCCGTCCCGCCGCTGAGGCTTCAATAAAGGGCAGTCCGAATCCCTCCTGCAGGGAGGTCAGCAGCACCGCCTCGCTGGACGCCATGAGCTCGGGAACGGACGGACGGGTTCCCGGGCCGGTGAGCACGGACAGGCGGAGCCGCCACCCTTCCTCCTGCGCCGCCTCCCGGAGTCGGCGCGCGTAATCCTCCTCGGCGGGCGAGCTGACCCCTCCAGTCGTCACCAGCCACGCCTCCGGACGCAGCCACCGGGTCAGCAGCAGCGCCTCGGCCAGGTTTTTCCGGCGGATCAGGCGGCAGGGCACCAGCCAGACCGGGTCGCCGCCGGCGATGTTTTTCCGAATCCAGGCCCGCACCCGACGCCGTCGCTCGGGGGTCACCTCGGGAAATGGTTCAACGCTGTTCGGGATCCAGGCGGCGTCCGCTCCCAGGTGGCGCTTCAGCACGGCGGCATCCGCTTGGTTGATGGCGGCATGCCGCACCCCGGGAACGTCCGGAAAGAGCGTCCGCGCGACGTCATGAAGGGTTCGGAATCCGCACCGCAGCATTTCCGGCCAACGCGCCCACCGGTTGTCGAACCACCAGTCGTGGTGATGCATCACGACGGGGAAACCACGAGCCGGGCCTGCGGTCAGGACCGCCTGGGTCAGCAGCAGGTTTCGCCCGAGGCATTGATTGTGCGCCCAGATCACGCAGGGGCCGGGAGCGAGGCTGTTGAGGACGGCTTCCAGATGGCGCCGCAGCCTCCGGGCGATGGTGGCGGGGGCCAGGCGTTGCTCGGAGACGTAGCCGGCGGCCGGTTCCGTGGCGCAGACGACCCTGGCGGGACCGGCGCGGGCCTTGAACTCCCGAAGCCACGCGCCGTCGGGGGGCTCCCCGCCCACGAGAACAATCCGGGTCACCGGCGTCTCCCAAGCCTCCAGGAGGGCGGGGAACGCCAGTTCGATGACGCGTCGGACGCCTCCCGGCCGGTAATGGTTGTGAACGATGAGGAGATTCAACCCGCGGCAGTCTGGCCTGAGCGGGCGTTGTGCGGCGAACGGATTCGTGTTTTGAGGCGGGTCCGGGGCCATCGGGCGGCGCCCGGGCGTTGAAGTCGGACACCGGTACGGTCAGGACACCGGATCGCCGGGCGGGATTCCTCAACCCGGCGCGGTGGAGATCTGTCCGACCAGCACGGCCCCCTCCTCCACGACCAGGGAGTGGGCATGAAGGTTTCCAAACACCGAACCGGTTGCGCGCAGGAAGACCGTCCGCTCGGCCCGGATGCTGCCGACCAGTTCCCCGAAGATTTCCACAGAGGTCACCCGGAGGGTTTCCCGCGTGTGGAAACAATTGTCCGCCGGAATCACCAGAAGCGGGGCCTTGAACGTGCCCTGGATTTCGGCGTTTGAATGGACGGTGAGGGTCCGTTCGGCGGTCAACTTGCCGAGAATGCGGCCGCGAATGACGATCTCCCCGGCCAGCACCTCGGTATTGAAGACGTAGCCGTTCTTCTCCACCACAAACCGGCCCTTGGTCTTGAAGCTCTTCGAGATCGTGCTGGCGATGGAGTAGTCCTGGAAGTCGAGATAACTGCTGCACCGTTTGCACATCGAAGACCGTGCGGCGACCGGCACGTCCATCTCGGTGCCACAGTCGAAGCAGGTGACGCGTCGGTGCGCGTGCAGCAGGGCGGGCGCGGGGGCGGGCGCGAGCCTGGGGTTCAGCAGTTCCTGAACCAACAGGTGCTGCCGGCATTTCCGACAGGTCGTGGAGATCGCCCTGCGGGGCTCGAGTTGCCCGTTTCCGCAATTCGGACAAACGACCTGGATCTGATCCTTTGGCTGAACTGGCATCCCGGACTGGGGACTGAAGTCCCCTGGGGATTAGCGCCCGAGCAGCTTGCCGGCGTCCGGCGGGCGCGGGGCTTCCGGGGCCTTCTCCACGCCGCGAGGAACGGGCGGCGGGGTGGGCACCGCCTTGTTCGGATTCACCTCGGATTTGCCGACGAAGGTGACCCCTTCCTCGACCACCAGTTTCGCCGCCTTGATGTCGCCGAAGAGTTCGGTCTTCGCCTTGATCTCGATCCGGTCCTTCGCCGAGATGTTGCCGTTGATCTTGCCGCGCACGACGACCGAGTCGGCATGGATGTCTCCCTTCACCGTGGCGCTGTCTCCCAGATGGAGCACGCCCTCGCCACGAATCTCGCCTTCGAGTTTTCCTTCAAACGTCATCTCACCCGCAAACTTGAGGGTGCCCTGGATCTCCACATCGGAGCGCAACACGTTTTTCGCCGCAGTTCCCGGTTCGTTCATGATCAATCCGTAATTCCGTGATTTAAGTTTCCGTCTAGGCTGAAGTCACGATCCTAGGCTGCGTCGCGATCGGTGTCCACTGCGTCTTGGCGGCCGCCGCGGTTCAGTAGGCCGCCTGGGCGCCGCGAATGTTCTTCCGCTGCATCCACGGCATGAGGGCCCGCAATTTGGCGCCGGTCTTCTCGATGGGGTGCTTCTCGCCCGCCTTGAGCAGCGCCTGATACCGTCGGTAGCCGCCCTCGTATTCCTTCACCCAGTCCCGCGCAAACTTGCCGCTTTGGATGTCCTTCAACGCCGCCTTCATCCGCTTCTTCACGGACGCGTCAATGATCCTGGGGCCGACCGTGACATCGCCCCACTTCGCCGTCTCGGAAATGGAGAAGCGCATGCCGGCGATGCCGGACTCGTTCATCAGGTCCACGATCAGCTTCAGTTCGTGGAGGCACTCGAAGTAGGCCATTTCCGGGGAGTACCCGGCTTCCACCAGCACTTCGAAGCCGGCCTGCACCAGCGCCGAGGCGCCGCCGCACAGGACGGTTTGCTCGCCAAACAGATCGGTCTCGGTCTCCTCCTTGAAGGTGGTCTCGAGGACCCCCGCTCGTGTGCCGCCGATGCCCCGCGCCCAGGCCAGAGCGGTCTTCCGCGCCTTCTTGGACGGATTCTGATAGACCGCGATCAGGGTGGGCACGCCTTTTCCTTCGACAAACTGGCGGCGGACGATGTGGCCGGGTCCCTTGGGGGCGACCAGGATCACGTCCACATCCTTTGGCGGCACCACGGTCTTGAAGTGGATCGAGAAGCCGTGGCTGAACAGCAGCGTCTTGCCCTTGGACAGGTTGGGGCCGATGTCCTTCGCGTAGGCCGCAGCCTGCTTGGTGTCGGGAAGCGCCACGAAGATCACATCAGCGCGCCGGACCGCTTCCGCGGTCGGCACCACCTCGAAGCCCTTTTCGCGGGCGACGGCGATGGATTTCGACCCTTCATAAAGGCCGATGATGACGTTCGCACCGCTTTCCTTGAGGTTCAGCGCGTGGGCGTGGCCCTGGGAGCCGAAGCCGAGCACTGCGAGGGTCCGGCCTTTGAACACGCCGAGGTCGGCGTCCTTGTCAGTATAGACTTTTGCCATGGTTCAGTTGTGGATTCTTGGAGAAGGGGTTGAGGATGCAAGCCTCCGGGCCGACATTCGCCTGGGGCGGCCGCTCATCGTGACTTTCGTGCAGCGGGCTCACCGGGCGGCATCCCGTGTTCACGACCGGGGCAGGGCCACCTGACCGGTCCGGGTGAGGTCCAGGATGCCGAAGCTCTTCATCAGTTCGATGAACTTCTCGATCTTCCCCTCGCCGCCGGTGATCTCGATGGTGAGGCTCTCGGGCTGGACGTCCACGACCTTGGCGCGGAACAGCTCGGCCATCTGGGCCACCTCGGCCCGGTTGTCGCGGCCGGTGGCGACCTTCAACAGCACCAGCTCGCGGTCAATGAAGTCGCCCTGCCGGTAGTCAATGACCCGGACCACATCAATCAGCTTGTCGAGCTGCTTGACGATCTGTTCGACGGTGGCGTCGTCGCCCCGGGTGACGATGGACATCCGGGAGAGCGACGGGTCGTGGGTGGGAGCGACGTTCAGGGAGTCAATGTTGTAGCCGCGGCCGGAGAACAGCCCGGCGACGCGCGTGAGCACGCCAAATTTGTTCTCCACGAGGACCGAGATGGTATGGCGCATGTGTGTGGCGACCCGTAAATCGTGACCGGCTGTTGTCGTTCGTGATGTTCTCCCGTTCCCGGAAGACCGGCTCACGCTTCACGTGACCCCCTCCCCGGAAATCGAAAACCCGCGGCGGAACCGCGGGCGACCCGGGAGCCGGCAGTGCAGGCCCAAGGTCACGCGTCAGCTCCGTACCGACGGAGCCGCGCCACCCTGAACATGAACCATCGGAATCATCGGGAGAACGCTACCGAACCGCTGAAAAGGGGGTCAACGGGTTTCTGTGCGGTACGCGTCGTCCAGGATCCGGGGCATTTGGGGACCTCCTGCCTCGGTGAACGGGAGTTCGTCCGGCACCGCTTCCGGCTTCCAGCCTTCAGCCTTCCTCCCATTCCCGGTTGAGTTGATCGGCGATCCTGCGACACCCTGCGGCGGCCGCATTCCATGAAACTCGGTTTCGTCTCCGCAATCCTCCCCGAGCTCACCCTCGAACAGGTACTCACGTTCGCCGCGGCCGAGGGATTCGAGTGCGTCGAGGCCATGTGCTGGCCCAGTGGCCGCGCGGAACGCCGGTTTGCCGGGGTCACCCATGTGGTTGTGGACGGCCTCACTGCGGCCGGGGCGGACGCGATCCACGCCCTCTGCAACCGGCATCAAGTGTCGCTGTCGGCCCTGGGTTATTATCCGAACCCGCTCGACCCGGATCCCTCGGTGTCCCGCGCAGCGGTGGCCCACCTGCGCCGGGTGATCCTGGCGGCGGAGCGGCTCGGGTTGGAGACGGTGAACACCTTTGTGGGTCGCGACTGGACGCGCTCCGAGGACGCCAACTGGCCGCGGTTCCTTAAAATCTGGCGGCCGCTGGTCGCCTTCGCCGAAGACCATGGGGTTCGGATCGGCATCGAGAACTGCCCGATGCGTTTCACGGGCGACGAATGGCCGGGCGGTAAAAACCTGATGACCACGCCGATCCTATGGCGCCGGGCGTTTGCCGACATTCCTTCGAAGCACTTCGGGCTGAACTACGACCCGTCGCATTTTGTCCTGCAGCACATGGATCCGGTCTCCCCGCTCCAGGAGTTTCAGGACCGGATCTTCCACCTGCACGCCAAGGACGTGAAGATCCGGCGTGACCGGATGGACGACGTCGGCGTCTTTGCGCATCCGCTGGAGTGGCATCAACCGCGGATCCCGGGATATGGCGAGATGGACTGGGGCCGTTTCCTCGGCGCCGTGATGGAGACCCGCTATCGCGGCCCGGTGTGCATCGAGGTTGAGGACGACACTTTTGGCAGGACGCTGGAAGGCCGTCAGAACGCCCTGCGGGTTGCCGGCAACGTGCTGCGACCCTTCTGCCCCGGGGCCGGGCGCCCTCGCTGACGTGCCGCGCCGCCCATTTTCCCTGCCATGGATGTTGGCTCTGGCGCTGGCGGGGGCGCTTCCGGCCTGCACGCCCTCAGGGTTTGTGGCCCGCCAGTTGGCGCGCGCCCCCAACACTTTTCCCCAGGCCGTCGCCCCCGAGCCCCGGGTGTACTACGCATTTCCCGGCGAATTCACGGAGCGGGTGCCGCTCCAGTGGGCGACCGTTGGGGAGCCACCGGTGACTCTCGCCTACCGGGTCGTGCCTCCTGCGGACTACGGGCTCCAAGTGGTGGTGACCAATCACGCCAGTCCCTCAGGGCCTCGCCCATTCTACCGGTTTCTTGCCACGGTTCCCGGCGACCCGTTGCCGTCGTCTAGCCGTCCCCGCGGCACCGTGGTGCTGCTGCATGGATATGGGCTGAGCCAGGATTCGATGATTCCCTGGGCGCTGCGGCTGGGTTCGGCAGGGTGGCGGTGTGTCCTGGTGGATCTGCGCGGGCACGGGGAATCCAACGGGCGGCGCATCTCCTTTGGCATCCGGGAGGCCGCCGACCTTCGGGAGTTGCTCGACGAACTGAAGCGCCGCGACCAGGTGTCCGCGCCGATCGCCGTGTTGGGAGTGTCCTACGGGGCGGCCGTGGCCATTCGCTGGACCCTGGTGGATGGCCGGGTTGCCATCACCATCGCCATGACTCCCTACGGGCGCCTTGGCGATGCCGTCGAGGCGCTGCGGGAAGACTACGCCTCCTGGCTTCCCAGGGGAATCATCCGGCGCGCGACCGCACGGCTCCCGGCCCTCGCGGAGGCCGGACCCGACGGCCTCGATCCGGCCGACTGGCTGTTTGGATCCGGATTGACGCCGCTGTTCATCGCGGCCGATGGGGACGTGGTGGCGCCCACTGCAGTGGTTCAGGGCCTTCGTGAGCTTTCCGCTCCCGGCTCGGCGATGGTTGAACTGAGTGGTGCCAGCCACGAGGAGGCTCCTTTCCGGCTCGACGCATTGTCCGGGCCCGTCGTGCAGTGGTTGGAGTCGGCTCCTCGCCGAGTGGGAATTCCGCACGATCAACTTCGCGAGGAGGGATCCGGGCCTTGAGCGTAGCGCCGTTGAAGGAACGCGGGGCTCGCGCCAAACCACCAGGCCAGTGTGACCATTCCCATGCGCAGATAAGTGCGAAGCGTCCCATGCTGCCGGAATCGCCGGGAGGACGTGGAAACCGTGGCGGGTGCCAGGGCGAGGCGTCCGAGACGTCGCAACGCCGCGCAGAGGAGGAACTCCTCCATGAGCGGGACCTCGGGCACCCCTCCCGCGCGGGCGAGCTCGTCCCGCCGCACAAACAGCGCCTGGTCGCCATAGGCAAACTGAAACCACCGCATCCGTAGCCGGCACCGAAACCGGGTGCCTCGTACGAACAACGGCGGATCCCGAAACTCCATCTCGAATGCGCCGCCGACCACTTCGGGCCGTGCCAGCACGGCTCCGATTGCCGTACCGGCGTCCGGGGGGAGCCAGGTATCGGCGTGGAGCAGCACCACCACGTCCCCCACTGCCAGGCAGGCACCCCGGCGCAATTGCGTGCCCCTGCCTGGCGGTCCTTCCAACACCCGTACCCCGGCAGAACGGGCGCGTTCCCGGGTTGCGTCACGGCTGCCACCATCACAAACGAGCACTTCGGTCACCTCGGGAACGGCGGCGACATGCCGCAGGGTCGCCGGCAGTTCCTCCGCCTCGTTGAGCGTCGGGATGACGATGGAGAGCGTCATCGGCAGGTCAGGCTTGCCAAATGGCGCGGTGCCGACGCACCGCCGGACTCCCGTCAGAACCGCGCAAGCTTTTCCAGCTCCCGGACCCGGCGCACCACGTCGGGCCGCTTTGCCCGGATCGTGCGGCTGAGTCCGAAACCCTCGCAACAAAACGACGCCACCACCGCTCCGTGGATCATTGCGCGGCGCAAATGGCGCGCCGGGGTGCCGGACTTCTGCGAGGCGAGGTACCCGAGCAGACCGCCGACGAAGGAGTCGCCGGCGCCGGTGGGGTCCACCACGCGCTTCAGGGGGTAGGCCGGCGCCACAAAGAGGCCGTCGGGACCGGACAGCAGCGCCCCGTGCTCCCCCTTTTTGATGATGACGTATTTCGGTCCAAGCCGATGGATGCGGGCGAGCGCCGTCACCACGTTGTCCTCCTCGGTCAACTGACGGGCCTCCCCATCATTCAGGACAAGGCAGTCCACGCGCTTCAGCAGGCGGAGAAGATCCTTGAGGGCCACGTTCAGCCACAGGTCCATGGTGTCGGCGATGACGAATCGGGGCCGCGTCATCTGGTCGAGCACCGTGTGCTGGATGGCCGGGGCGATATTGGCCAGGAGCACGTAGGGGGCGGTCTCATAGACCCCGGGGAGTTTTGGGGACCAGTGCTCGATGACGCCGAGCACGGTGTTGATCGTGCGCCGCTGGTTCATGTTGACCTCGTACTCGCCGTGCCAGTGGAAGGTCTGCCCGCCCTTCACCCGCTCAAGACCGGTCAGATCAATTCCACGGGAGGCGAACAGCTTCATGTAGCGCGCCGGGAAATCGTCACCGACCACCCCCACGAGCCGGACCGGGGCAAAGAAGCTGGCCGCGACCGCCGCATGGCTTGCCGAGCCCCCGAGGAGCCTCGGATTGCGGGCCTTCGGGGTGTTGATGGAATCAAGGGCGGTGGTGCCGACAACGAGGACGCTCATAAAAAAATGGACGGGGATCGTGGATGCGCACCCGGGAGTCGCCGGACCCCCGGACCGGACGTGACGCTACGGGGCGCAGGGTCTTCGAGGCAAGGTGCGGTCTGCGGGGACTCCGCCCGGCAGGCCTGAAGCATCGGGTCGGCGATCGCGCGAACGGACTTGCGGGCGCCCGGTCCGGTCCCTCATCAGGCCAGTGCGTCCGCCACCTCCGGCCGGATTCCGCAACGCGAGCGGTTGCCAACGCTGGGGAGGCGAGCCCAGCGCCGGCATGAGCGGAACGTCGTAAGGTACGCGCGGCCCTCCGCCGTTCTCGGTGCGAGGTCGCCCGCCATCCCGGGGCGCAGGGTCGAACTTTGGCTTCGCCCACTTCCGCGACACTCCGGAACGTCGCGGGGCGTCGCACCGCACAGACGAAAGCAAAGGCGGCAGTGAGATCAATGGGGTCGCACCTCAACGTTTGATAGCTGGAGGTGAAACTGGCCATGTTCGCGCATGGCCAGGGCGTTGCGGGTTGTTGTGGCGGGCGGGTGGTATCTTGTGACGGCGCGCGGGAACCGGGAGGAGGCGCTGTTTCTGAGCGGGGAGGATCGGCATCGGTTCCTTGGGCTCGTGTCGGAGCTTCCGGAACGGTTCGCACTGGAGGTGCATGCGTTCGTCCTCATGGACAATCACTACCACCTGCTGGTGCGGACACCCCTGGGGAACCTGAGCGCGGCCATCCGATGGCTGAATGTCACCTACAGCATCCGATTCAATTGGGCGCACCGGCAGACCGGGCACGTGTTCCAGGGACGCTTCAAAGCCATTTTGTTGGAGGATGAAAAGGGGGTGATCGAGGTCGCCCGGTATGTTCATTTGAATCCGGTCCGGATCAAGGGGTTGGGGCTGGGGAAGGCGGACCAACGGCGCGCAGCGGTGGCCGGCGCTCCGGATCCGGGGCGCGAGCTGGTTCGACGACGGTTGGAGGCGCTGGGCGAGTATCCGTGGAGCTCCTGGCGGGTGTATTCGGGGAAGGATCCGGCACCGCGCTGGCTGGAAGTCCGGACGCTCCGGGGTGGCCGCGGAAGGCGATCCATGGCGAAGCCGCGCCGGGCGCTGCGCGCGTCCGTCGAAACGCCGGTGCGACAGGGGGCGTTGGAAGGCTCTTGGGAACGCCGGCAGGGGTGCTGATCGCGGGGGGGTGAGTAATTTTCAGCCTTCCTTCGCCACAGTGGTCCTGGAGTCGGCGCGCCAGACGCGGTAGCGAACCTCAACGCCCTCGGGAACGTACACCACGAGCGGCAGGCGGCTGTTGTAGCGCAGCAATTGCGGTTCGCCGCCGAGCGTCACAAAACGTTCGACCGGCTTCGCGTCGGGCGGCGGGGCCATGAGCGTGCCGGCCATCGGGCCGAGTTGACGCAGGATGTGCCGGTCGAAGCCCCAGCCCTGGATGGTCTCCGTCTCGAGCGAGCCCCCGAAGAAATGACGGTTCACCGGGTCGGTCAGGACGGTTTTGCCGACCAGGAGCTGCACGCGGAAATCCTCCTCCGCCTTCCTTGCGGGCACCAGGATGACAAAGCGTCGCATTCCCGGCTCCGCCGACGGAAATGCTTTCAGGTTGCGGACGGCTTCGTCGGTGGCGGCAGCGGGCAGGGCGACGGCGAGCAGGGCAAGGGCGAGCAGGACTTTCATGAGCGATGGACCGGTAGATTCACCAAGATTCGTCCCAGCAAGGATCTCCAAAAGCGGCTCCACCTTCAATCCTTGTGATCGGATTCGTCCGTGAAGCGCCACCGTTGTTGGCCTTGATCGCGGTGGCGTCCAGACCTGTCGCGCAATCGGGTCCCGCGTCAGGGGATCATTGCCTCCATGCTGGAGTCTTCCCCGACAGGGGTTAGGATGGATCGTCATGGCATCGGAACCCGGCATCCCCGTGGCACGGCCGGCGGCAACGCTGGCGGCACTGGGCCTGGCGATGGGAAGCATCGCGTGGTCGGCAGGATCCCTCCGCGAATGGTGGCAGGAGCGGCAGGAGGCTTTTGCCGTGGAGGACGCCGGATTTCGCCCGCGTCGCGGCGCGGAGCCTCCGGAGGGGCCGACACCGAATCCGACCAACGCCTGGGCTGCATTCGCCGCGCGCCGTCCTGTGGACGGGCTGACCCCTGCCGTCCTGTATGGGACCACCAATATCTGGACGGTTCACCTGCGGTTCGATCCGGAACAATGGGCGGCCATTGAACCCCGGTCCATCGAGCCGATGGAGCGGGGACGCGACTTCGGCGGCCGCTTTGAACTGCGGAATCCTGCGGCGCGGCGGAGCGGGCTGTCGGGCGTCCGTGGTATCGAATTTGACTGGGTTCACGGGGTCGTGGAGTTCGAGGATCGCCTGTTTGCCGACGCGGCCGTCCGGTACAAGGGCAACGGGACCTACCTGCGTTCCCAGTCCTCCGCAAAGCGCCCGTTCAAGGTGGATCTCAACAAGTTTGTGAAGGGCGAATCCCTCGCGAGCCGCACGACGCTGAACTTCGGGAACCTGGTCACGGACGACTCCTGCCTGCACGACGCGCTCGGCTACGAGGTGTACCGTGCTGCGGGCGTACCGGCGCCCCGAACCGCCTTTGCGCGGCTGTTCCTGTCCCCGGGAACCGTCTCCCCCGGGTATCTCGGCCTGTACGTGCTGGTGGAGAATCTCGATGCGAAATTCGCCGAGGAACGGTTTGGAACGCGCGCCGGGGCGATTTTCAAGCCGGTGACGACCGAGTTGTTCAGCGACCTCGGCGACGACTGGGCGGCCTATCAGCCGATCTACGACCCGAAGACGCGCGTCACGCCCGACCAGACCTCGCGGGTGATCGGGTTGTCCAGACTGCTCACCCACGCGGATGACGCCACCTTTGCCGGGCAGGTCGGTGACTTCCTCGATCTGGAGGCGTTTGCACGGTTTCTTGCGGTCACCGTGCTCCTTTCGAGCTACGACGGTTTCCTGACCAACGGGCAGAACTTTTACGTCTGGCTGGACCCGGATTCCGGGAGATTTCATTTCATGCCCTGGGACCTCGACAACGCGTGGGGACGCTTCGGGATGGCGGGGTCGGCGATGGACCGCGCGCATGCCAGCATTGACAGGCCCTGGGTGGGCCGGCACCGGCTGCTGGAGCGGGTCATGGGCGTGCCGGAGTTTCAGATGCGCTACCGGGCGGTGCTCGCGGAGTTGTTGGACACCGTGTACGTCCCCGAGGTGCTGCATCGCCGGGTGGAGGCCCTCGCCGCGCCGCTGCGCCCGATCGTCTCCGAGGAATCCCATCGTCGAGGTGCACGGTTCGAGCGGGCGGTGACGTCCACGGCGCTGGAGGAACCGGACGGCGAGGCGGGCTGGGGACGCGACCGGGCCGCACACCCGTTGAAGTGGTTCATCGCGGAGCGTGCCGCATCCGTCCGCGCTCAGCTTGCCGGCACGGAACCGGGGGTGATCCTTGGGCGGTGGCGTTGAGGGCCTGGTCGTTCCCGCATCCGGCGTCCGGGATCTGGAGACAAAAAAGCCCGCCACCAAGGCGGGCTTTCGGGGACGAGGTGAAACACCTCAGGGTCCGTAGAACCGGTCCGTGTTTCGTGGCGTTCGGAAGCTCAACCACGCGATATCCGGATCGCCGCGGCGGCCGGTCGCGCCACCGAACGCTGCCGTGCGGACCGGTTGGCGCACGCTCGCGATCCACTTGTGGACCTCGCCATGGCCATCGGCGAAGGCGACCGCGCCGCCTCCATTGAAATAGCTGGCGGGAAGGTCAATCCAAGAGGTCTGGCGCGGGGCAAAGAAGCCGGCATCGTTGATGCTGTCAGGATGCTCATCAAGATACACCCAAGTGTCGGCAGGCCCCGGGATGGTGAGGTCGCCACTCTTCTTGACGTGCCGGTAAATCGGATCGGTGGGACCGGTGTTCGCATTCCCTTCACCGACATAGATGTTCCCCGCAAGACTTCGGGCCCGCTTGGACCACCCGCGGGCCTTTTGCACCCGGCTGGCGTAGCGGTCCGCCGGGCTGGTAAAGAGGCCAGGGGCCCGGCCCGTGTAACGCGCCAGTTTCGCGAACCGCTCGTCCACCAGCAGGAGGATGTTGGTGTTGTCCGGCCGCGCTTCCCAATCCAGCCACCCCATCACCCACGGAGCGGCATCGCGGCCGTTCCATTTGAAGGGCGCCGTGGGGTAGGGATTGTTCATGTTCAGCCCGTCACCACGCGACTCGCCGCCGTGGAAGGCCATGACGAAGAAGTCGTTGTTGTCGGTCTGGTACAGGTGCCAAGCCAGCATGACCTGCTTCAGGTTGCTCAAAACCAAGGTCTGCTGGGCTTTGGCCTTGGCCTTGGCAAGAGCCGGCAGAAGCATGCCGGCGAGAATCGCGATGATGGCGATCACGACCAGCAGTTCGATGAGCGTGAAGCCCGGCCGCTTGCGCGAAAAGAACGACTTGGAAAACGAGTTCATGACAGGATCTGGGAGAGATGCACGTGCTGTGTGTGTTGAGTAACACAGTGGATTCGCGCCTGCAAGCGTTTTGACATCGGAATTCCGACCGCCACTGACGTTGCCCCGTCCCCGTCACGACGGCACCGCAATCCGCCGGACCCGGCGAGCCGGCCCTGGGTGCCCACGATCAGTGGGTTCGGATGTCTGCGCGCTTCGATCGGGAGGCCGTCCTCACGGCACGTTGCCCACCACCTCCGGACCTCCTGGGGAATCCGTCCGCGCCCCGGCCCGGGAACCGTTCCCTGAGGAACTCCCCGGTCGGGCTCCCTACGGTGGCGGCGACGTCCTCCGGGGTCCCCTCGGCCACGACGTTTCCCCCTTCGTCGCCCGCCCCGGGGCCCAGTTCGATCACCCAGTCTGCGGACTGGATGACGTCGAGGTGATGCTCGATGACCAGGAGCGAATGCCCGGCATCCACCAGGCGGTGGAAGGCCTCCAGCAGCACCCGGACATCCTCGACGTGCAGTCCGGTGGTCGGTTCGTCGAAGACAAACAGGCAGGGCCCGGAGGTGGTTCCGAGCCCGCCGCCGTCCAGATGGCTGGCAAGCTTCAGTCGCTGTGATTCGCCGCCGCTCAGCGTGTTGATCGGCTGCCCGCACCGCAGATAGCCGAGGCCCACATCGCACAAAAAGCGCAGCCTCGCCGTCGCCCGGACGGCGGCCTTGGAGTCCCGAAAGCGCCCGAGAAATGACATCGCGTCCTCAATCGGGCTCTCCAGCAGGTCGGCGATGTTCCAAGTGCGGGCGGGGGCGGCATCCGTCGCGGTGACCGGATCGGGCTCCCGGATCGTCACGGCGAGGATGTGCTCCCGATAGCGGCGTCCGTGGCAGGCCGGGCAACGGATGAAGACGTCGCTCAGGAATTGCATCTCAATCTTTTCGAACCCGGCACCCCGGCAGTGTGGACACTGACCGCGTGCTGAATTGAAGCTGAAGGCGCCGTCGGTGAGCCCCTGCGCCCGTGCCGGCTCCGAGTCCGCGAAAAAGGCGCGGATGTCGTCGAAGGCGCCGACATAAACCGCCGGATTGGATCGCGGGGTGCTTCCGAGCGAGGCCTGGTCCACCAGCACCATGTTTCCAAGCGATTCGGTTCCCGTGAGTGTGGCCTCCCGGAGCCGGGCACGGGCGGCCTCCCGAAGTTCACCATCCAACGCCGCATCGAGCACGGGGGCTTCCGATGCCGACAACGCCTGCTGCAGCAGGGGCATCAAGACCTCCCGCACGAGCGTGGTCTTGCCGGAGCCGCTGACTCCCGCGAGGCAGACCAGTCGGCCGAGCGGGATGGAGACCGAAAGGTCGCGCAGGTTGTGGGCCGTGGCATGGGACAGGTGCAGGATGCTGTCGGCGGGGGGGCGCCGGCGTGCCGCAGGGATGGCGCGGCGTCCGGTCAGGTACTCCGCAGTGAGCGAGCCCCGGGCGGTGGCCAGTTTGGAAGGCGGTCCCTGGAAGACAATTCGTCCTCCCGACTCGCCATGGCCGGGTCCCAGATCCAGGAGTTCGTCCGCAGCCTCCATCACCGCGGTCTCGTGCTCGACGACGACCACCGTATTCCCCAGGTCGCGCAACCGGTGAAGGATGCCCACCAGGCGATGGGTGTCGCGCGGATGCAGCCCGACGCTGGGTTCATCAAGGATGTAGAGCGTGTTGACCAGCCGGGTCCCCAGACAGGTCGTGAGGTTTACACGCTCGGTTTCGCCACCGCTCAGCGTCCGGGTCGTGCGGTCGAGGGTCAGGTAGCCGAGGCCCACTTCCACCAGGTAACCGAGGCGATTCCGGACCTCCTGAAGGGCGTGCCCGAGCGGCTCGGTGCGGCCCGAATGACGGCCCGCCAAGGCCTCGATGATCCGGAGCGCATCGCGGATCGGAAGGGCGTAGAAGTCGGCGAGCGAGCATCCGGCCGCCGCCTGGTCACCCGTCGCGACGCTTGGACCCGGACCGCCGGCCCCCGGGAGGACCAGCGCGTCATCCACCCGGAGGGCCTCCGCCTTCCCCGCGGCGTACCGCACCGGGCCTGCTGTCGTCGTCTCCAGATCCGCGGGCAGGCGATACAGCAGCGAATCGGGATTGAAGCGGCGGCCTCCGCAGTCCGGACAGGTCCGGTAGCTGCGGTATCGCGACAACAGCACCCGCACATGCATCTTGTAGCTCCGGGACTCCAGCCATCGGAAATAGCCCTTCACGCCATACCATCGGTTTGGCCATGAGCACTCCGGATCGTCGGGGACGTAGTCCGGGTCCCCCTCGAGGACCCAGTGCTGATGGGCCGGGGTGAGATCACGAAAGGAGACGTGGACGGGCACCCCGGCCTTGCGGGCGGCCCGGACCAGATCGCGCTGGCATTCGGCGCTCATGCCGGACTGCCAGGGCTTCACGGCACCTTCCGCGAGGGCTTTGGCCCGGTCCGGGATCGCCCGGTCGAGGTCAATGCCGATCACCCGGCCGAATCCTTTGCAGGATGGACAGGCCCCGGCGGGGTGATTGAACGAGAAGAGGGCCGGCCCTGGTTCGGCATAGTCGAGGTCGCATCGGGCGCAGTGAACACCTGCCGAGAACTGGCGGATGCCTCCCTCCCGCCGCAGGGCGAGGCGTCCGCGTCCGAAGTGATACGCCGCCTCGCAGGCCTCCACAAATCGCGCCCGGTTCGCCGCGGTGATCCGGACACGGTCCCCAACGACGGTGAAACTTGAGGCCCCCTTCAATGCCGCGGACGCTTCCTCGATCCGACGGACTTCCCCGGCGACCAGGACGCGGCGGAACCCTTGTTTTCCCAGGAGTTCGAGCTGTTCGGAGATCCCCATCCGCTCCGTCAACGAAAGCTCGAACGTGATCATCACCTCCCCCGTGGCGCCCTCGCCAACCTCGGAAATGACCGTCTCCCAAACGAGCTGTGGCGGTTCCCGCCGGACGCGGTGGCCGCACTGCCGGCAGTGCAGCACCGCGAGGTGCGGCCACAAGGCCTTCATGTGATCACACACCTCGGTCATGGTGCCGACTGTGGATCGCGAGGTGCGCACCGCGTTGCGCTGCTCGATGGCGATTGCCGGCGGGATGTTCTCGATGCGATCCACCGCCGGCTTGTCCATCCGGTCAAAGAACTGCCGCGCGTAGGGGGTGAACGTCTCGACGTACCGGCGCTGTCCCTCGGCGTAGAGTGTCTCGAACGCCAGCGAGCTCTTGCCCGAACCGCTCAGGCCCGTGATGACCGTGAGACGCCCGAGGGGCAGATCGAGATCGAAGCCCTTCAGATTGTTCTGCCGGACGCCCCGGAGCCGGATGAAGCCGTCGGGCGGAGCGGCATTCGGTGTCGTGGGGAAGGAGGCGGATCGCGCGGCGTCCATCGGGCCGCGAACCTACGGTGGGCCAACCGACCGTCAACGCTCGCGCGTCGTGGCGTCCCCATCGCGGGGCGCCCGAGGGATCCCTCCCGAGTCCGCCCAGGCGGTCAATCGGCCTTCAACACGGCGTCCATCATGCGGTAGGCGTGGGCCCGGACGTCGGGTGGGAACCGGTGGCCGGTTTTCGGATGCTCCACCGTCAGATCCGAATCCACGCCATCGCGGGACGCCAGCGCCCGGGCCTCCGAGGCGACACGGTCCACACTTCGCCAGCGAAAATTGTCATCGCCTTCGGGCGCGAAGATCACCACCCGGCGCGGGGCGATCGCCGCCAGCACGTCCGGGAAATCGAAGGGGATTTCTGCGAGGCGCCCCCGATAGGCTGCCAGCCGGGGCATGTAGCGGTCCTGACACCAGCCCTTCCCCGGCAGCCAGACCGCTGGATCCCCGTCGTAGTAGTCGCGGAACGAGTCGAGTCCGCAGCTCGACACCACCACCCGGATTCGCGGATCGAACGCCGCGGTGAACAGGCCGTTGTGACCCCCGAGCGAGTGCCCGATGCAGCCGAACCCGTTGGTGCGCACTGCGGGCAGGGAGGCCAGGACGTCGAGTCCGCGCACATTGTCCCAGATGGCCTTCAGGGTGCCGCTCGCGTAGTCGAGGCCCTGCAGGTCGGGCGCATAGTCCGCCAGGTGCGGATACGGCGGAGCGAGCACCACATAGCCGCGCCGCGCCAGTTCGAAGCCATATTCGTCGTCGGGCGAGTCGCCCAAGCCCACGACGACGCGGCGTCCGGCCGGATGGGTCTGGTGGAGGGCCAGGACGCCCGGGAATCGCCGGTCCGCGCCCGCGCCCGCCGCCGCTGCCCCGAGGGGCAGGAGCAGGAATGCCGGCACCCGCGAGCCGGGTTCGCTCTGGTACGAAATCTGCCGGCGCACCACGTCATCCACGACCTCTTCACCCTCGATCCGCACCTCCAGCGGAACCCGTTTCTCGGCGCCGGGAAACGATCCCATGACCGACTCCATTGCCCGGAGGTACGGCTGCCGGCGTGTCGTGTCGTCCGCGGACGCGGCGCGGCCGTGTGCCGAACCCGCGAGCGTCGCGAGCAGGAGCAGCGCGGTAAGCGTGCACAAGTTGGGAGCCGTCATGAGCGTAACGGACACCGGTTTTCGCGGATCTGGCAATGGCATTCCTCGGGGATCGCATTGCTCGGGGAGCCTCCGCGGAGGCACGCGGGGCCGCCCGGTGGATCGCCATGACGTGTCGGTGGCGTGCCGGTTGCCGGACGGATTGGTGCCCACTAGCCTGATCGGCGATGAACGTGCTGGTGCTGGGGATGATCGCGGGACTGCTGACGGCCCGCGTGTGTGCTGCGGAAATCCTGTTTGCCGAGGATTTTTCCAAGGTGGAACCGGGGCCGCTCCCTGACGACTATCTGGTCCTCGACGGCCTGTTCGAAGTGCGAGAGGACGGCGGCAATCGCTTTGCGGAACTGCCAGGTGCGCCTCTGGAGTCCTTTGGCTTCCTGTTCGGCTCCAACCAGCCCTCGGGCGTCGAGGCCACGGCGACCATTTTTGGAACGAAGAGCGGACGGAAGTTCCCCACCTTCGGACTTGGGCTCAACGGGGCCAGTGGCTACCGCCTTCAGGTGGCCCCGGCGAAGAATGCCGTGGAACTTCTGCGTGGCGATCTCGTGGTTGCGACGGCCCCCTATGCCTGGGAAAGCGGGACCTGGACCCATTTGAGGCTCGCGCTGCGAAAAACCGGGGAGTCCACGTTCCGCCTGGAGGGCACCGCCTGGGCGGCATCGGCCGAGGCGCCAACCGAACCCCTGCTGACCTTCGACGAGACCCTGTTGCAGCCTGCGGGAAAGGCGTCCGTCTGGGGCATGCCGTTCGCCGGCACCCCGATCCGGTTCGACAACCTGGCGGTCCGCCGGCTGCCGGCTCCGTGACACCGGGCGGGCTCAGCCCTGGCGCGGATCCAGGGCATCCCGCAGGCCGTCCCCGAGGAAGTTGTTCAGTCAGTGAGAAAGACGCGAACCCAGAAGCCTCCGGATTCCTGAAACCGTGGAAAGGCCGTGATCGCTTCATGCCACCACTCCCCCGGATCTCGCCTCGAAACCCGTTACGATTGAAGCGAACTCATCTCGCGACGATGCCAGGAGGCTTGTAACCGATGTGGAATTCAACGCAACGGTCAGCAGTCCTGAGCCAAATTTGACCCGGAATTATGCGGGTGACAACCTAGCATTGCCATACGGAACCGCTCCGGGCAATATGTTTTCGATCAAATCTGCAACACCGACGGCAAGCCCCATCACTCGATTTCTTGAATCGTAGCTTTTCATTACATGAACACCGAGCAACTTGCAAGTGGATGGGTTTCTATAGTCCCTGATGAAAACGCCGGCTCCGCTGTCACCGTCAATGGTGCAATAAGGTTCGTTCGCAGGATTCCCGTCACTTCCATGCAAAAATGGATATGTATAGGCGAACAATGATGTGAATTGAATTGGAGCGGAACGGGAACACCACTCCGGCTGATATTCGAGCTTTTCAGATGTCGAAAATACCTCAATCTGAACACGGCGACTTACTCCGGCATCGCGCTCCACCCAAACATAGCCTTCAGATGCTCGATTGAGTCTCGAAGCCATTGCAACGTCCTCTGCGGTTGCAAAATCGCCCGTAAATTCTGGCGGCCAGCCACAATTGCGAGGCTCCGGCAAAGTTCGGCCCAGAAGTCGGACAACTGTCGCATCTCTAAACTCCGGGCGTCTTCCCAGGATCCGAGGTTTCAGTTGAGTGGGCGTCAAGGCATGAGGGTAAAACCCCCTTCGGTATAACACGCCCTCATTCGACTGCTCCCATGCCGCTGCGCATGTATCCACAAAGACATGCCCGGCGGATAGCGCGTACTTCTCCCCTTTCTGCGTGGCGAAGATTCCTCCGACGGTGCCGATCGAGGTGCTGTTGAGCGAGGCTCCACCCGGAGCCGGGCGAAATCCGAAAAGACGTCCCACCAAAAGGGCATCGTCAACCGTGATATTCCTTGCCCGTCCTGTTTCCTGCTTGACCAGCAATTCCGGCTTTAATCGTGTGGATTCTACCACGTCGGTGCGCACGCGACTTCGTTGACCCTCCGGCCCGATCCATCCTGCAACAGTTTGAGCAATTCTGCCACCTGGCGGAGGGTTTCTCCGCTTCAACTTGACAAAGGCATGAATGCACGGCACCAGATGCCCAGTTTTGGTCCGGGCCAGCAGATTTGAGTTTTGGAGGAGCTTGCTTCCAAAGCCCCAACCAACAACAGATGGATGATCCTTAAGCCGCGCCTCCGCCAACCTGATCATGCGTTTCGCACTGGGACCTGAATGTCGTTTACTCATGTTCTGAGAATTGTCATTTAAATTGCTCTAGCAATGTCTGGATGGTCTCAGTTCCGGTGATTGTAATTGAGGAATCAGCAGCGTTTCTTGCGGCCGTCCAGTTGATTCCCGGGTTGTTGAACCGCGCCTTGAATGCGCCAAGAACCTCCTCTTCAGCAAGCGATTGTCCATTCTTGACGGCTACAGTGATCTCAAAATGGTTCCCGTTCCTTCCATTCGCATTCGAAACGGTGGAGTCCTTCAATTCAATACGGTCACTGATCGATTTGGTCCAAAAATTCTCCGCATTCTTTGGATCGAAAAGCTTCGTCGCCAGACTGAGCCTGGGTTGCTCGCTGGTTGCGTTGTCACCATCGCTGCTGGAATTGCTGGCGACTGCAACCGGCGAGGTCGCTGGAGCAATAAATACGTCACTGGTTGTATTGAAGCCGATCATGGTAACTGGAGGGCACGGAATAAATGCCATGTCAGACCGGATCCATGGCACACCGGAACTCATAATCAAGACGTCAAGTGCCAGATCAGGATCGTTTGAAATCTGAGGCTGGCCATGCAACCATTGGCGAATCTCCCGGGGTTTGAGGATGGGGTAGATTCCGGGCTGCGCGATCCTCACTTCTGAAACCTTGATGAGCAGGATACCGCCAAGCACGTCTTGTCCGATGGCGCCCGGTTCCCCGCCGGAGTTTCCACCTTCTAGCTTATTCTTTGCAATGCGGGCGAGCGCCTCGGCTGGAACTTTGGTGATTCCCGGTGGCAATCCTGCGGCTGCAGGTGCCCATGTCATGAAAATGTTGGCCGCGGCATCAGAGGCCTTGCTCACCTGATCAATCACGTAAGGAATGAGTGTTGAGTTGTCGGCTTGCTGGGAGAATGTTTCCGCAGCCCATCCGTTGCGAAGCCTGGTCTCGATGTCGGCTTTGCCGAGGCCGGTCTGCGATCTGATTACAAACTGTTCTTCGAAGTCGGGGAGGTAGACAATGTCCATCCGGTCACCAAGTCGGGTGACTGGATCCTCATTGTTGATGAATCCTGTCCGCGCTTTGATTTCACTTGGCGTAGTGGGTGGTTGTGACGCCGTATCCGGTCCTGACGATCCGCTTGAATCTGTGCGCGAGGGCTCCGGAGTCTCGCCGCCCGGAGTGGTCAAACTTTGCGGCACGGTCCCAGCTATTCCCCCAGTCTTGCGAGGTCCTTCCGGCGGCAAATGGAGCATGAGAGCCGCGGCCTGGGTGAGTGAAATCTTTCGGGGCGCGATCTTGCGCAGCCACGTCTGAGAAAGCTCAGGGAGTTCAAGGACGTAACTCTCCGATTCCGAGTCCCAGCGATAGCTGACCAAACCCGTTCGCTGACTCACGGGCGTTGACTGTTTAAGATGGAGGAACGGCCTGGGCAAGTAGTATCGCACTCCCTGCATGTTGTCGGCAGCGCGTTGCTGCGCATCGGTCCACGTACTGTATTGTGTTGGCGTCGGGACCTTAACATAATCGAGTTTGGCACAGCCAGCAAGAAGCGGTCCGAGCAGCAGGACGACGGCAGTGGTCGAGAACGCCTTTGTTTGATTTGTGTTCATTGGGGGGGTGGCATTTGAACCGAAGTGCTTTGGGGATCATCGCTGATCAGTTATTGAATCCGATTCTTTAGGAGAACGCTGTAGTCGTCATGTCGCATGATTATGCGACATCGGGGCAGTGTTTATCGGGATTCAGAGGGGGACAGACTGTGTGGCGGGGCAGAGCCCGGGCACCGCCTGGGCGGCATCGGCCGAGGCGCCAACCGAACCCCTGCTGACCTTCGACGAGACCCGGGTGCAGCCTGCGGGAAAGGCGTCCGTCTGGGGCATGCCGTTCGCCGGCACCCCGATCCGGTTCGACAACCTGGCGGTCCGCCGGCTGCCGGCTCCGTGACACCGGGCGGGCTCAGCCCTGGCGCGGATCCAGGGCATCCCGCAGGCCGTCGCCGAGGAAGTTCAACGCAAGGAGCGTCAGGGCGAGCAGGGCGCCCGGCCAGACGATCAGCCACCAAAAGACCCGCAGCGGATTGATCTGCGCGGCGCCCTCGGCAATCAGCGTCCCGAGGCTGGCGTCGGGTGGCTGGATGCCCAAACCCAGATAACTCAGAAAGCTCTCGTACAGGATGATCGCCGGAACGGTGAGGGTCAGGTACACGATGATGACCCCGAGGACATTGGGCAGGATGTGCCGGAGCAGGATGCGCCGATGGCTGGCCCCCAGCGACTGGCTGGCCAGGACGAACGGACGGGTCCGCAACGACAGCACCTGTCCGCGAACGATGCGCGCCATGGTGAGCCACGAGACCGCTCCCAGCCCGGCGAACAGGAACAGCAGGCGGGCGGTGGGTACGAGGTCGGGCGCCCAGGAGCCCACCCAGCGCTTCACATGGCCCTCCAGTGTGGTGATGAGCACGATGACGAACACGATGCTGGGCAGCGAATAGAGGACGTCCACGATCCGCATGAGCACTCCATCGAGGCGTCCGCCGGCATAGCCGGCCACCAACCCCCAGCAGACGCCGATCACCAGGCTGACCCCGGCGCCGACCGCACCCACCAGCAGGGAGATGCGCGTGCCGGCAAAAACGCGCGTGAACACATCGCGTCCATGCACATCGGTGCCAAACCAGTGGGTGCGGTCCGGAGCGGAGAACTGCAGGTCGGAGCCCTGTCCGGTGCCGTACGGGCTCCACCACGGGACAAGCAGCGCCAGCAGGATCATCATGGCAAGCCAGGCGGCGGAGATCATCGCGGGACGGTGCCGCCAGAGGCGGCGCAGCGCCTGCTGGTTGGGGGTGAGCGGACGCGCCACGGCGTCCGATGGCATGGCGGGACTACTCATGACGCACGCGCGGATCGAGCAGGCTGTAGGCGAGGTCCACCGCGAGATTGAGCACCAGCAGCAGCAGGGCGTAGAGCAGCACGAGGCCCACGACCATGGTGTAATCCCGGCTGAGCGAGGAATTGACCATGAACACGCCGATTCCCGGGATCTGGAAGATGTTCTCCACCACGAAGGAACCGGTGAGCAGGTCGGCCAGCATGGGGCCGCTGTAGGAGACCACGGGCATCACTCCAAGGGGAAGGGCGTGGCGGAGCAGCACCCCGGCGGTGCCCACCCCCTTGGCCTGGGCGGTGCGCACGAACTCGCTTTGCAACGCCTGTCCCATGCCCTCCCGGGTGAGGCGCGCCACGCGGCCGCCGAAGTACAGTCCCAGGGCGATCATGGGCAACACCGCGTGCGCCGGGGTTCCCCAAAGCCCCACGGGAAACCATCCGGCCCGGAGCGCCAGCAGGAGGATCAGCACGGGGCCGATCACAAACGCCGGCACACAGATCACCAGCAACGCCGCCAGGCTGCCGGCCCAGTCGGCGATCCCCCCGCGGCGCACGGCGGTGAGGAATCCGATCGGGACGCCGAATCCCATTGCGAACAGGAAGGCCAGGCCGCCGAGGGCCAGGGAGACGGGCAATCCCTGGCGAATGATGTCGGCCACGGTGTGATTCCGGTACTTGAGCGACAGCCCAAGGTCGCCGGTGAGGAGTCCCCCGGGTGCACGGCGCCACGCGCCGTCCGGTCCGCGTTCCCACTTCAGCCCCAAAAACCGCAGGTATTGGGAGATGAGCGACTCATCGAGGTGATACTTCGCCGCCAGGGCGCGTTCGACCGCGGGGGATGCTGGACGCCGTTCGCGATCGAACGGGCCGCCGGGAGCCACCCGCACCAGGAAGAACGCCAGCGTGACGATGACGAGGGTCAGCGGGAACAGGAACAGGAGGCGCCGGAGAAAATACATGGATTCAGGGCGCGGACGGGTTCGCCGCGGCCTGGCGTCGCCGGATGGCCCAGACCGGATGTTGGTCGGTCAGGTTCTCGTGGATTCCCTCCCACTTTTCAGGATCGTAGGCAAACAGACCCACGTAGGTGTAGAGGGGCAGCAGGGGCACCTCATCGCGAACCAGGAGCGTCTCCGCTTCCCGCAACCGGTCGAACCGGATCTCCGGATCGGCCTCACCCGCCGCGGATGCCAGCAGGGCATCGTAGCGCTCGTTGCGCCAGCCGGTGCGGTTGTTGCCGCTGTCCGAAAGGAAGCAGTCCAGAAAGGTCGTCGGATCCTGATAGTCCCCGACCCATGAGCCCCGGATCATGTCGTAATTGAGCCGGGACATTTCGGAGAGGTAGGTCTTCCACTCCACGGGACGCAGCTCCACGCGCAGGCCAAGATGCTCCCGAAGGCGCGTCTGCAGTTCCACGCCGATGTTTTCGTGCAGGAGCGCCCCGCCGCCGCCTCCGGCGTTGTACATGTAGGTGAAGGGCGGGAAACCGTTCCCACCGGGGTAACCCGCCTCGGCGAGGAGTCGCTGCGCCTCGGCTACCGCCTCAGCCATCGCCGTCGCCTGGGCGGCCGGGTCCGGTGCCGCCACCGCGGCGTGGCCGAGTCCCGCCGGCGGCTCGTAGCCGCCGGTGCCGGGGGGGGTCAGTGCGCTGGCCGGACGCTCCCCCATGCGCGTAATCCGCTCCGTGATCCGCCGGCGATCCACCACCAGGCCGATGGCCTTGCGGACCCGGGGATCATCGAAGGGTTTTCGCGTGACATTGAACCGCAGGAAATAGGTGGCGAGGTAGGCGTAGGCATGGAAATCGGGACGTCGCACCAGGACGTCGCCCAGCTCGGTCGGAATGACCACCTTGTCTATCAGGAAGTCTATGTCGCCGGTGAGGTAGAGGTTCAGTGCGGCGGCGGGCGAATCGCCCGCCAGAAAATCTACCCGGTCACAGCCCACGGCCGCGGCATCCCAGTGGAAAGGGTTTCGCCGGACCCGGATCCGGTCGTTGGGCCGCCAGGAGACCAATTCATACGGACCGCTGCAGGGCAGGGGACTCGCACGCACCCACTGGTCCTCGTGTTCCTCGATCGTCCGGCGGGGGACCACGGCCATGATCCGCATCGCGCACAGGTCCGGAAAAAATGGCGTCGGATTGACCAGATCCACGGTCACGGTGTGCGGGTCCACGGCCTGGATGCCGAGTTCGGCGAGATTGGTCGAGGCTCCGGTGGCCAGTGCCTGTCCGCCCTCGACATAGAAGAAGAACCCGCTGTAGTCGGCCGCCGTGGCGGGGTCCACGGCCCGCCGCCAGGACCACACGAAATCGTCGGCGTGGATGGGTTCCCCCGTCGAAAATGCCGCGTTGGTTCGCAGGTGAAAGGTGTAGCGGCGGCCGTCCGCGGACACCTCCCAGTGACTGGCCAATCCCGGCATCGCCCGTCCGGTCCGCGGATCAAACCGGGTCAGCCCTTCAAACAGCGAACCGCTGACCCGTCCGTCGGGCATCCCCGTGAGCACGTGGGGATCCAGGGTTTCGATCTCGGATCCATTGTGGATCACCAGGTCTGCCCTGGGTTCCGGGGAACACCCTGCAAGGAGAACCGTGCACAGCGCGACGACCAACGCGAAGGGGAGTTCTCCGGTCGCGGCCGGGAGGGCCGGACGCCTCCCGGGACGCCCGGCGGTGATGGTCGTCGCTGCCGGCACGGTGGGCACGGGCGAGGATGCGCCGGCCACCGAGTTGAATCAAGGGGCGGCCGCGCCCCGTCAGGGATCCGGTGTTGGTGCCGGGGTCACCGGCTCGGGACTGGTTGGATCCGCGGCAGGCACCGGGGCGGGCTCGACCGGGAAGGCCTCGGGGGTGAGGACGAGCGGGGCGGGCTCTCCGCCCACCGTGGCTGCCGGAGTCTGGGGCAGGACAGCCGGGGCGCTGGCGGCCTTGAGTGCCCGCTCCACTCCCAGGTTTCGGCTGCGGGCCAGTTGTGCATTCATCCACGCCAGGAGCACGCACAGGATGAGGAAGGCGCCGGCACTGTATTTCGTCAGCTTGGTGAGCGCCGTGCCGGAGCCCGCCCCGAAGAGCGCCTCGGTGGCCGCGCCGCCGAAGGCCTGTCCAAGGCCCGCCTCCTTCTTGGGCAGTTGGATGAGAATCAGCAGCCCGAGCAGGAGGCAAACCAGCACGAGCACAAACATCAGGAGATTAATCGCCAGCGACATGGCAGGAACTTGGATGGTTCAGATGGAATTCTTCACAATGTCCGCAAAACTGCGGACCTCCAGGCTGGCGCCGCCCACGAGGGCGCCGTCCACATCCGGCTGCGCCATCAATTCACGGGCGTTGCCCGGCTTGACGCTGCCGCCGTATTGGATCCGCACACGCCGGGCAACGGTCTCGCCGTAAAGGGATCCCAGCACCCCGCGGATGAAGGCGTGAACCTCCTGGGCCTGGGCGCTGGTGGCCGTCCTGCCGGTGCCGATGGCCCAGACGGGCTCGTAGGCAATGAGGGTGTCTTCCACCTGACCGGCGGTCAGGTCCTTGAGCGAGCCCTTGATCTGTGTTTCCACGACCTCGTTGGTGATGCCGGCCTCGCGCTCCGCGAGGGTTTCGCCGACGCAAACGATCGGCACGAGGTTGGCGGCGTGGGCCGCGGCGGCCTTGAGCGAAACCAGGGCATCGGATTCCCGCTGGTATTGGCGCCGTTCGCTATGGCCCAGAATCACGTAGCCAACGGAGAACTCCTTGAGCATGCCGGCGGCGATCTCGCCGGTGAACGCGCCATAGCCGTGGTCCCCCATGTTCTGGGCCCCAAGGCGGATGTTGGAGTCCAGGATGGCCTTGGACACCGATTCCAGCGCGGTGAATGGAGGGCAGACGACGATGTCCACCTCCTTGACCGCGGCCAGTTCACGACGGAGGTCCGCGACGAGATCGAGGGACTCGGCAACGGTCTTGTTGCACTTCCAGTTGCCGGCAATGATCAGCTTACGTTCCTTTTCCATGCAGAATTCCCGTGGGACACGGGGACGAGGACACTAGGGAAGCGCCGGGTGGGGTCCAAGCCGAAATTGGTTTGCGAAAATGCCGGCCATCGAGTGGATGCCTTGCCGTGTCGCCACGTCGCCGGCACACTCCGTCGGTCACCGTTTAAGAACCCGGAGCCGGCCCGCCCCGGGCGCTGTGGCGCGTGACGCTGTCCGTCGTTCGGAATCATCCCCTGCACTGCGTTTGCCATGGAACGAGTCCCCGGTTGTTGTTTGCTCCGGATCGCCGCGACCCTGATGGCCCTGATGGGCCACGGGGGAGTGCTTCCGGCCCAGGAGCCCCCGCCGCCCGCCGACACCGTGCTGTTCGCGGGTCTTGAACCGGCCGCAGCGGTCGAGGCGGCGACCCTGCCGCCGGGTTTTCGGCTGCACCTCGCGGCGGCAGAACCGGAGGTGGTGCAGCCCATCGCGTTTTGCGAGGACGACCGGGGTCGCCTCTGGGTGGCGGAGGGTCTCACCTACCCACGGCGCGTGGGCAGCCCCCCGCCCAAGGCCACGCCGACGCAGATCCAGGAGGACTTGTTTGCCGGACACGACCGCATTCTCGTATTTGAGGATACCAACGGGGACCATCGTTTCGATCGTCGGACCGTGTTCCTGGAAGGGCTCAACCTGGTCTCAGGAATCGAGTATGGCTTTGGTGGCGTGTGGATCGGGGCGGCGCCTTATTTGCTGTTTGTTCCGGTGGCGGATGGCGACGCGCCGCGTCCGGCGGGGGAGCCGCGAATTTTGCTGGATGGATGGAACTTCACCGCCGACACGCACGAGACCTTGAACACCTTCACGTGGGGTCCCGACGGCTGGCTGTACGGGTGCCACGGGGTGTTTTGCCCGTCGAACGTGGGCCCGCCGGGCTGCGATCCATCCGCACGCCAATGGGTGGACGCCGCGGTGTGGCGGTACCATCCGGTGCGGCACCAGTTCGAGATCTTCACCGAAGGGGGCTCCAATCCCTGGGGCATTGACTTTGACGAGCACGGCAACTTGTGGGCGGAGATGTGCGTCATCCCGCACTTGTTTCACATGGTGCAGGGCGGGAGGATCACCCGGCAGGGCGGCGAACACTATTGCTTCAACGCGTCGGAGACCGCCCGCAACGGCCGCCATCGCGATCCCCGCAGCGGGAAGCCGGTGTTTCCGTACGTGTACGACGCCATCACGACAGTGGCGGACCATGTCCACTATGCGGGCCAGGGCGGGCCCCACGCGGGGAACGGGCGCAGTGATGCCCACGGGGGGGGCCACGCGCATGCCGGCCTCATGGCCTACCTGGGCACCAGCTGGCCGGCCGAATATCGAAACCGGCTGATCCTCGGCAACATCCACGGTCAGCGCCTCAACACCGACATCCCGGTCTCCGAGGGGTCTGGATACGTCGGACGCCATGGTCCGGACTTTCTCAATTTCAACGATGCCTGGAGCCAGACGCTGAACCAGCGGCTGGATCCCGACGGTTCGATGTTTGTGATTGATTGGTACGACGGGAACCAGTGTCACCACAACCGTGCGGACGGCCATGACCGGTCCAACGGGCGCATCTACAAGATCGTGTACGAGGACACCCCGCGGACCCCGGTGGACCTGGCGGCCCTTGGCGACGATGCCCTGGCAGGGCTTGTTGCCTCCCGCAATGAGTGGAAAAGCCGTCATTCCCGGAGGCTGCTGCAGGAGCGGGCGGCTGCCGGCCGCCTCGGTGCCGG
Organism: Verrucomicrobiia bacterium; assembly: GCA_019634635.1. Lineage (NCBI taxonomy): Bacteria > Pseudomonadati > Verrucomicrobiota > Verrucomicrobiia > Verrucomicrobiia bacterium. The sequence goes on along the minus strand of JAHCBB010000003.1, from coordinate 249,676 downwards.
TGTGCGGGAGCAATGGTTCCGCGAACTGGCCAAGGCCACCGAGACCCCGGCCCGTCTGCGTCTCCTTTGGGCCCTCCATCTGACCGGAACGGTGCCTCGCGACCGCCTGCCCCTGGACGACGAGTGGGTGCGGGCGTGGTCCCTACAGCTCGCGGGCGAACAGCCCGCTTCGGATGGAGCGATCCCGAGCTGGGCCGATCTGGCGGATCGTGCCCGGACCGAGCCGTCGCCGGTGGTGCGCCGTTTCATGGCGTCCGTGCTGCAGCGGATGCCGGTGGAGGCGCGTTGGGACACCCTTCAGGGATTGGTACAGCACGCCGGGGATGCCTCGGACCACAACCTTCACAAGCTCTACTGGTATGCCGCAGAAGGCGGGGTTGCGACCGATCCGGATCGTGCGCTGGCCCTGTTGAAAGCCACCAGGATTCCCAAGGTGCGTGAGTGGATTGCGCGACGTCTCGCAACCGGAAACCTCGCTGCGAAATGATCCCTTACTCGGACCGGCTTCGACGAAACCTTTCGATGAAACGCGCCGTTTTCCGCCTGGCCCCCGTTGCCGTTGCCTGTGCCGCCTTCCTGTCCGCCGTCCCCGCGGCATGTGCGGCGGATTCGCTGCCGCAATTGACCGCGCTGCTGGCTGATTCCGACGATCCCCAACTGACGCTCGACGTGCTGCGGGGCGTGGCTGCGGCGCTGGCGGACCGGCGGAGCCAGCCCATGCCGACCGGCTGGGAGGTCGTTGAGGCGCGCCTGGCGACCAATGCCCATCCGGAGATCAGGACCCTTGCCCAGACGCTGTCGCTCAAGTTCGGCAGTGGTCGGGCGCGCGAAACCCTGAGGTCTGTGGCCGGCGATCCCGCCGCCGGCCCGGTGGCGCGACGTGTGGCGCTGGAGTCGTTGCTGGCCGTCCGGGATCCCGAACTCCCCGCGTTGCTTCAGGGGTTGCTGGAGGACCCGGCGGTGGTCGCGTCCTGTCTCAAGGGTCTCGCCGCCTACGACGATCCGGCGACGCCACAAACCATCCTGGCGGTTTACCCGCGCCTCGGACCTGGGGCGCGTCGCGATGCCCTCAATACCTTGGCTTCGCGACCGGGCTATGCCCGTCCACTGCTGGAAGCCGTCGCCTCCGGGCGGGTGCCGAAGTCTGAACTGAGCGCGGACCTGGTCCGGCAGTTGCGGAGCCTGAAGGATGCGGCCTTGGCGACCCAATTGACGGAACTCTGGGGCGTGGTCCACGAGACGAGCCCCGACATGGCTGCGGAGATCGAGCGGGTTCGGCGCCTCTACTGGGCGGGGGGATCCCAGCCAGGGGACGCCTCCCGTGGGCGGGCGGTGTTCAACCAGATCTGCGCCCAATGCCACCGCCTTTTTGATTCGGGCGGCGATGTGGGGCCGGACATCACCGGGGCCAACCGCGGGGACCTCGGCTACCTCCTTGAGAACATCCTGTATCCCAATGCAGTCATCCCCAACGAATTCCGGGCCACCACGGTGGAGACCCGGGACGGCCGCACGCTGACGGGCGTGTTGAAGTCCCGGGACGCCACCAGCTTGCGGCTGCAGACTGCGAACGAGGTGGTGGTGGTGGCGTCCGGTGAAATCGAACGGATCGAGCCGGGCGAACTGTCCATGATGCCCGAGGGGCTGTTGGAGCCGCTGGAGGACCAGCAGATCCGGGACCTGCTTTACTACCTGGGCCGACCGGGTCAGGTGAACCTGCCCGTGGCCTTGGAACCGTGATGTTCGGGTCGCTAATGTGAGACGGTGGGAGGCGGGCGGTGCCGGCAAGCGGTCAGCGCCGTCGGGGCCGGACCAGGATCACCTTCTTGTCGCTGCCCTCCACCTCGACGCTGGACGTCTCGATATCGGGATCGTCCTTGAGCGCCTGATGGACGACCCAGCGGTCGTATCCGTTCATCGGCTCCAGTTCGAGCACATCACCCCAGCGCCGAACCTTCTCCGCGGTCTCCAGCGCCCGCCGGACCAGCTGCTCCCGCGCCTGCTGACGGTAGCCGCAGACGTCGAGGACAATTTTTGGAATCCGGGCGTCATGGTGAAAGACCAGCTTGTTGAGCAGGAACTGGAGTTCGCTGAGCGTCTGGCCCGAGCGTCCGATCAGCCGTCCCGGATCGTCCGTCTGGATATCAAGGAGGATCTGGTCGTCCATCGGACGCTCCTCCACCGTGATTTCGAAGCCGAGGGTGGCCAGCAGTTCCTGGAGCGTGACCTTGGGATCGAGGCGGGGCGGTTCGGTCTCGGGTGGCATGGAGGGAGGGGTCACGGGGAACGACGGGCTAGGGTTTGCGGGGAGCGGACGGCTTGGGTGCCGGCTGGGGGGTGGACTTCGCGTCGTTCATTTTTGTCAGCTTGGTCTGGAACACAGTTAGCAGGTTCTGGGCGGTCCAGTAAAGCGTCAGACCCGAGCTGTAATTGTAGAGGAACAACACGAAAAACACCGGCATATAGCGCATGATCTTCTGCTGGGCCGGGTCCATCTGCGGGGACATCGGGGTCAGATGTGCCATCCACAGCGAGGTCGCCCCCATCAGGAGCGGGAGCAGGTTGAAGGGCAGCCCGACACCGGCAACGCCGAGGAAGGGCAGCCAGCCCAGCCCGGGGATCATGAACAGGGTGTCTGGTGCGGAGAGGTTGCACACCCATAGGAATTCGGCCCCGCGAAGTTCGATGGCGGTCCGCAGCATGAAGAAGAATCCGATGAACACCGGAAACTGGATCAGCATGGGCAGGCAGCCCGCCGCCGGGTTCACCTTGTGGCGCTTCATGCACTCCATGGTCTTTTCCTGCATCCGCTTCGGGTCGCTCTTGTACTTTTCGCGGATGGCCTGGAGCTCGGGCTGGATCGCCTGCATCCGCTTCATCGAGCGGGTGCTCAACGCGGTCAGCGGCCAGAACAGGCCCTTGATGATCACGGTGAGGGCGATGATGGACCAGCCGTACGAGGGGATGAACTGGTGGAGGCCGTTGAGGCTGAGCAGCAGGCCCTTGGCGAAAAACCCGGTGAACCCGGTGAGGTCCATCACCGCCTCCAGGTTGTTGCCCATCCGGGAGAGGGTGAAGTATTCCTTCGGTCCCGCGTACAGGCTGAACTGCTGCTCCAGCGAGGCCCCGGGGGCCAGCACGGGCGGCGGCAGCAGCAGCGCCGTCTGCAGTGCACGGGGGTTGGGGTTGAGGCGTCCGTTGGCCTCGAGTTCGGACGGCGCGGGCTTCGGCAGCGCGAAGTCGCGCACGACGATGCGGTCGGCCGGGGATTCCGGCACCGTGATCATGGTGAAGAACCGGTTGTTGGCCGCCCCCCACACCACGTTGCTCGCGCCCGCCACGTATTCCGAACGCGGTGTGCCCGGCAGGCAGCCCAGGGTGCGGTTCGCGAACCACCCTTCGTTGACCACCGTGGTGTCCGCCCCGTTAAACCAGTGCGCGCCCAGCCATTCGCTGGTCTCGGTCCGGTCTCCCGACGACGCGGTGCCGATCACCAGTTCGCGCGCCGGGATGGCCACCGGAGCCGTGCCGGTGTTCTCCCATCGCAGCGTGACGGCAAAGACGTAATTGCTGGCGATCCGGAACTCCTTGGTCAGCCGCAGCCCGTTGGTCAGGGACCGCGTCGCCCGCACGACGCCGTCCCGTTCGCTCAAGGTGTAGGTCACCCCCGCGCCGAGTTCGGCGGAATCCTGGTGCACAAACGCCGGAAGAAACGCGGGGTCGTTGAGTGAGGCCGGTTCGCTGGCCATCGCCCGGTCGTCCTGACGGCAGCCCACGCTCGCCGGATACTCCTTGAGGTCCACCGAGCGGAGGCCGCCACCGAGTGCGGTGATGGTCGCGCGCACCTGGGCGTTTTCGAGGGTGAGCACCGGGCCTGGAGCTGCCGACAACTCTGCCAGGGGCACCAGCGGGGTCGCGACCACGGCCGGATCCGCGCCCGCCGGCGACAATTGCGGGGATCCGGCGGAAGCGGCGGACGAGGGTGTTGCCGGTCCGGGGGCGGCCATTCCGGGTGCGTTGGTCATCCCCGGGGGGCGGGGCACAGGCGGGTAGAGCCGGTTCACCAGCCACGACCAGGAAAGCATCAGCGCCAGCGCGCCAGCGAGGATGAGAAAGCCCTTGCGATCCATGCGAATATTTCAGGAAATCCGCCCCAACCGTTCCGGCACCGGATCCGGACCGGCACCACCCCAAGGGTGGCAGCGGCAAACCCGGTCCACGGCCAGGCGGCTGCCGTGAACGGCCCCGTGACGGCGGATCGCCTCCAATGCGTAGTCGGAACATGTCGGCATGAAGCGGCAGCATCCGGACGGCCCGAGGAGGGCGTTCTTTGCCGGCGATACCACCCACCGATATCCCAGCAGCGCGGTGATGAGGATCCACCGGACCGGGTTCACGCGGCGGGCTCCGGGTGGGGGCGGGAGGCCGCTTCCAGCGTCACGGCTCCCTTCAGCAGGCGGGCGTGGCGCAGGGCTTTCAGGAAGTCGCGTTCGACCTCGGCGTAACCCCGGCCGGCGATGGACTTGCGGGCGACGAGCACGGCGTCCACCGATTGAGCGAACTCCGGACGATGGCGCCGGAAGGCCTCACGAAGCAGGCGTTTGGCGCGATTTCGAACCACGGCCCCTCCCACCGACCGGCCGGCCACCAGACCGATGCGGTCGGGTCCGGGGCCTGCAGGCAGCCAGTTGAAGATCAGGCAACCCTGGACGACACGATGCCCGCCGGCCTTGAGGCGTACGAAATCCCTGCCGGCACGCAGCCGGTGACGACGGCCCAGCCGCCACCGGCTTCCGGGAGTCGCGGACATCAGGCGAAACCGGGACGGAATCAGACCGGGGTGAGGCGGCGGCGGCCCTGGCGCCGGCGGTTCGCGATATTGGCGCGGCCGCCCTTGGTGGCCATCCGCGCGCGGAAACCGTGCTGGCGGACGCGGCGGATCTTCGAAGGCTGGTACTGTCGTTTCATGGAATCGGAGCCCGCAGCGAAAGCGGAGTCGCGCAGGCTACCGACCCGGTTTCTCGAGTCAATCCTTGAGTCCTTCCAAATTCAGGTGTCCGGAACGTTGAAATCGCGCTTGTCAGCCTTTCTCCCATCGGTACGGTCGTCCGGCTCGAAATGAAGGCAGAAACGCACCCCAAGAATTACCGGTTGATGATCTTCCGGGACTCGGCTTCCGGACAATCCTTCCTGACCCGTTCCTGTGCCAACACGTCGTTGTCCGCAGCGTGGGAGGACGGGCAGGAGTACCCCCTGTACCTCATGGGCATCAGCGGGTTTACGCATCCGTTTTACACCGGGCAGCAGAAGTTTGTGGATACCGCCGGCCGCGTGGACAAGTTCCAGCAGCGGGCCGCCAAGACGGCGGAAATGCAGGCGGCGAAGGCTGCGGTCAGCCCCCGGAAGAAGAAGTAGCGGCCCTCCAGATCACCGCCCGCCGGCTGCAGCGACAGCCGCCGGGCGGTTTTCTTTTTGGGCCGCGCGTTCCGGTGTGACGGCGGTGTCAAGTCCCACGATCGAGCCTTCCGATGGATCTGCATCTGTTCGTCCGGCGGTTTCGTGAGCGGTTTGCCGAGGTGGAGGCCCGGCTGAGCGCTCCGGATGCCTTTGCGCAGCCGCAACGGGGGCAGGAATTGACCCGCGAGCATGCCCGGCTGCGGGAGCTCGTCGAAGCCGGGGATGCTCTGGAGCGTGTCGAGGCCGAGCTGGCGAACAACCGCGCGCTTCGCGACGGCGAACCGGCCGGCTCCGAGCTGGCGGCGATGGCGGGCGAGGAGATCGGTCGCCTGGAGGCGGAGGAGCGCCGCCTGTCCCGCCGCATCCAGGAGGGCGTCGTGCCTCCCGACCCGGCCGATTCCCGAAACTCGATCCTCGAAATCCGGGGTGCGGCCGGTGGCGACGAAAGCGCCCTCTTTGCCGCCGATCTGCTCCGGATGTACCAGCGTTACGCGGAGCAGCAGGGATGGCGGTTTGAGATTCTGGACCTCAGCCCGTCCGATCTTGGGGGGTGCAAGGAAGCGATCGTCAGCGTGACGGGTCAGGATGTCTTCAAGCGGTTGAAGTACGAGTCGGGCGTTCATCGCGTTCAGCGGGTGCCGGCAACCGAGGCCCAGGGGCGCATTCACACCAGTACCGTCACGGTGGCCGTGCTGCCTGAGGCGGCGGAGGTGGATGTGGTGATCCGCCCGGAGGATTTGGAAATCAACGTCTGCCGCGCCTCCGGTCACGGGGGCCAGGGGGTCAACACGACCGATTCGGCAGTGCGGCTCTTTCACAAACCGTCGGGCATCGAGGTGCGCTGTCAGGACGGACGCTCGCAACAAAAGAACAAGCAGCAGGCGCTCACCGTCCTGAGGTCCCGGCTCCTGGAGCGGCGAAGGGCCGAGGAGGACGCCCGATACGCGGCGGAGCGGAAGTCCCAGGTGGGCACCGGGGAGCGCAGCGAGAAGAGCCGCACCTACAACTTTCCCCAGAATCGGGTGACGGATCACCGGGTGGACCTGACACTCTACAATCTCAGCGCGGTGATGGACGGTGACCTCGATCCGGTGATCGAACCGCTGATGGCCCACGATGTTCAATGCCGCCTTGCGAGGTTGAATTGACCGGGGCGGACGCCCCTGATGCCGCCTTCCGAGACCCACTCCTGTTGCCGATGAATCCCATGCCCGAATTCCCCCAAGCCTTGATCTTCGATTGTGACGGCACTCTTGCGGACACTATGCCGGTCCACTGGGAGGCGTGGCGGGAGGTCACCGCCCGGTACGGCTTGGAATTTCCCGAGGAGCGTTTCTATTCGCTCGGGGGCGTGCCGACCCGGGACATCGTGCGATTGCTGGCTTCCGAGCAGGGGCGCACCGAGATTGATCCCCTGGCCTTCGCCGCGGAGAAGGAGGAGGCCTACTTCCGGAGGTTTTCGCACATCGGTCCGGTCGAAGAGGTGATCGCGATTGCGGCGGAGCATCGAGGCCGCATCCCGATGGGCGTCGCCAGCGGCGGGTCGCGGACGGCGATCACCCGGGTGCTCGGCCATCTGGGCATCCTGGACTGGTTCGGCGCCGTGGTGACCAACGAAGACGTGGTCCGCCAGAAGCCGGCCCCCGACATCTTCTTGGAAGCGGCGCGACGTCTCGGTGTGGCGCCGGCGTTGTGCCGTGCCTACGAGGACACCGATCTCGGACTCGAGGCGATTCGCGCCGCAGGCATGGAGGCGGTGGACATCCGCCATCACACCCGGGGTGTCTGAGGCGGGACGGGGCGCCGGATCAGGCTCCGACCACGTCGTCCGCCCGGGCGACGGCCAGTTCCTGCTCGTGCTTGGCACGGGCTCCCGCGACGTCGTAGGCGTCGTTGTCCGGATGTTCCGGACTCAACGGGGAGATGCTGCGCAGCTTCTCGATGATCGGGGGCAGGTGTTTGAGCAGGTAATCCACGTCCTCATCCGTGTTGTAGATGCCGAGGCTGAACCGGAGGGAGCCGCGGGCGCGCATGGGGCTGACGCCCATGGCGGTGAGGACGTGGGACGGATCGAGGGAGCCGGTGGTGCAGGCGCTGCCGGAACTGGCGCAGATTCCCACGAGGTCGAGCATCATGAGCACGGCCTCGGCCTCGACGAAATCGAAGGCGATGTTGGTGGTGTTCGGCAGCCGGGGTTCCTTGCCGCCATTGCGCACCGTGTTCGGGATGTGGCTGAGGATGTGATTCTCCAGCCGGTCGCGGAGACCACGGACCCGCGAATTTTCATCGGCCAGCGAGGCGATCGCCAGTTCCGCCGCCCGGCCGAACGCAACAATATTGGCCACGTTCTCCGTGCCACCGCGGCGACCCCGTTCCTGATGACCGCCGATGACGTAGGGGGCGAAGCGGGTGCGGCGCCGGACGTACAACATGCCGATTCCCTTCGGAGCGTGCAGTTTGTGGGCGCTCAAAGACAGAAAGTCCACGCCGAGCTGCCTCACATCAATCGGGAGCTTTCCTGGAGTTTGCACGGCGTCGGTGTGGCAAAGGACCCCTTTCGAGCGGCAGAGGGCCGCGACCTCCTCGATGGGGAAAATCACCCCGGTTTCGTTGTTGGCCCACATCACGGAGACGATGGCCGTGTCGGGTCGGATGGCCTGCTCCAGGCGATGGAGGTCCAGCGAGCCATCGGGTTCGACCGGAAGCCATGTGATCTCGTGGCCCTGTTTCTGGAGAAACTCGCAGAAATTGATATTGGCACTGTGCTCGACAGCGGTGGTGACCACGTGCCGCTTGCCGGTGGTCGCCAGGGCACTGTGGATGGCCGCATTGTTGGACTCGGTGCCGCAGCTCGTGAAGGTGATCTCCTTGGGATCCGCATGGACCAGCGCCGCGACCCTTTCGCGGGCCATTTCGACATGTTTGTGAACCTGCGAGCCAAACATGTAGGCACTGGAGGGATTTCCCCAAAGTTCGCTCAGGAATGGGACCATGACCTCGACCACCTCGGGGGCGACCCGGGTCGTGGCATTGTTGTCGAAATAGTGAAGGCGCGAAGGAACGATCATGGTGGACATCAGGCAACGACCATGGGTCGAGCCGCCCATGAGGCTACGCCAACGCCTTTGGGGTGCAAGCGGTCAGGTCCGGCGGCTCCACGTGCGTCCCCGGGGGGCCCGCAACGTGGCGTGTCTCCTCCCCGCGATTCCTCTTGGAATCTCGCCCATCTCGATTCATCATCCCAAACCTTATCGGGAAACTGAAGTTATGACCGCTGATGCGACGGGAGCCACGGAATCGAAGGTATTGACCAGGAATGAGCAGCTGAAGATCGCGGTGCCGACGCTGGCCGGGACGATTGCGGCGACGCTTTCGGATCCGGCTGCGGACTGCTTTTCTTCGGATGACGAGCAGTTTCTGAAGTTCCACGGGATCTACCAGCAAGACGACCGGGACCGGCGAAAGCAGGGCAAGGTGCATATCATGATGATCCGGGGCCGGATCCCCGGGGGGGTGCTCAATGCCGCGCAGTGGATTGCGTTTGATGACCTGGCCTCGCGTTATGGCAACAACACCCTCCGGATCACGACCCGGCAGAGCATTCAGTGGCATGGGGTGGCGAAGTCCGGGCTTGGCGCCCTCATGAAGGGGATCCATGCCGCGATGCTCGACACCCTGGCAGCGTGTGGCGATGTGAACCGCAACGTGATGGCGGCCCCGACGCCGGCAGGCACGACGGCCCGGCAGGAGTTGTACGAGGACGCCCGGCGGGTTTCCGACGCCCTGCTGCCGAAGACGCAGGCCTATCATTCGATCTGGCTCGATGGCGTGCAGCTGAACCTGGAAGCGCCGGAGAACCGTGATTTTGAGGATCCGCTGTACGGTCGTCAGTACCTGCCCCGGAAGTTCAAGGTGGCCTTCGTGCTGCCACCGTCCAACGACATGGACATCTTCACCAACTGCCTCGGATTCATCGGGGTGGTCGAGGGGGGACGGGTGGTCGGGTACAATCTGGCAGTCGGCGGCGGCATGGGTCGCAGCCACGGCAATGCAGCCACCTACCCCCGGTTGGCGACGGTGCTGGGATTTCTTCCGCGGGAACGGCTCGTCGAGGTTGCGAGGGCGGTGCTCACCATCCATCGGGACTTCGGGGATCGCTCGGACCGCAAGCACGCGCGCCTCAAGTATGTCGTCGAGGAGCGTGGCACGGCGTTCATCAAGGCCGAGGTGGAACGTCGCGCGGAGCTCACCCTGGCACCGGAGCGTCCGTATGCGTTCACCACCACCAACGACACCTACGGCTGGCAGCGGGCGCTCGACGGCACATGGTATGTCACCCTGTTCGTCTCCATGGGGCGCATCCGGGATGACGGGGGGCATCAATTAAAGACCGCTCTCCGGTTGGTGGCGGCGCAGTTTCCCTCGGTGGAGTTTCGCCTGTCGGCAAACCAGAACGTATTGCTGGCAAGTGTCGCGGACGCGGAACGGGAGCGGATCACGGCGCTCCTCGCGGGGCACGGAGTGTGCACGGACCCCCCGGCCTCGGTGCTGCATGCGGCGGCCATCGCTTGTCCGGCGCTGCCCACCTGCGGTCTCTCCCTTGCCGAATCCGAGCGGTACCTGCCGGGCCTGCTGACCCGGATCGAGGCGCTGTGTGCGGAGTTGGGGCTGGGCGGACAGGAAATCGTGATCCGGATGACCGGTTGCCCGAACGGATGCGCGCGGCCCTACATGGCCGAGATCGGATTCGTCGGCAAGGCACCGGGACGCTACCAGGTCTGGCTGGGTGGCAACCAGAACGGAACCCGCCTGAACCGGGTGTGGAAGGAGATGGTCAAGGACGCCGAGATTCTGTCCGAACTCCGGCCGCTCCTGGAGCGTTATGCCGCCGAGCGGCAGCCGTCGGAACGGTTCGGGGATTGGGTGGCGCGGACTCTTTGGGTGCCCTCCAGCCAGAACGGAACCGGTCCTGTTTGATCCCTTCCCCCCGAGTGCTCATGCCTGAGGAATTCCTGCCGGAAATCAATGCGCAGTTGCGCAACCAGCCGCCGATCGAGGTCATCCGATGGGCGGTCTCGCGATCGGGCGGACGTGCCGTGATTTCCACGAATTTCCGCCCGTTTGAGGCGGTGCTTCTCCACCTGGTGACGCGGGTGGTGCCCGCCATCCCGGTCCTGTGGGTGGACCACGGATACAACCGGCCCGCGACCTACCGGCATGCCGAGGACCTGCGGCGGCGCCTGGATCTCCAGATCCATGCGTACGTGCCCCGCATGACCGCGGCCCATTACGACGCGCTCCACGGGGGTGCGCCCGAGCCGTCGCCGGAGCACGAGGAGCAGATCAAGGCGTTCAGCACCACCATGAAGCTGGAGCCCTTCCAGCGCGGCATGCGGGAGCTGGCTCCTGCGGTCTGGTTCACCGCCCTGCGGCGGGTCCAGAATCCGAATCGTGCCGGGAGGGATCTGGTGACCGAAGACCCTGGCTTCCGTGTGCTCAAGGTGAGCCCGCTGTTCCACTGGACGGATGGGCAGATGGAGGCCTACCTGAGGGAGCACGATCTGCCGAATGAATGGGATTATTTCGACCCGGCCAAGGCGGACGAAAAGCGCGAGTGCGGCCTCCATGCCGCGTGGGGGGCGAAGGCCATGGCGGTGGGGCAGGAGAAGGCCGGATGAGCAGCTACCATCTCGACCATCTCCAGTACCTGGAGACCGAGGCGATCCATGTGCTCCGCGAAGTGGCTGCGGAATTCGAGCGTCCGGTGCTGCTCTTTTCCGGTGGCAAGGATTCCATCTGCCTGCTGCGGCTCGCCGAGAAGGCCTTCCGCCCCTCGGAGCTTCCGATGCCATTTCTCAACGTGGAGACCGGACACGAGTTTCCCGAGTTGATCGAATTTCGGGACCGGAGGGCACGGGAACTGGGGGCGCGGCTGCTTGTCCGGTCGGTCGAGGACGCCTTCGCGAGCGGCATCGCAACACCGACTCCGGGCCAGGTGAGCCGCAATCAGCTGCAGATTCCAGTGCTTCTGGCGGCCATTGAGGAGTTCCATTTCGACTGCTGCATCGGCGGTGCGCGACGGGACGAGGAGAAGGCGCGTGCCAAGGAGCGGTTTTTCAGTTTCCGGGACGCCTTCGGGCAGTGGGATCCGAAGAACCAGCGGCCAGAGATATGGAACCTGTACAATGCCCGGCTGAACCCGGGTGAAAACATGCGGGTTTTCCCCCTCTCCAACTGGACCGAGATGGACGTCTGGGAATACATCCGCAGGGAGCGGCTCGAGGTTCCCTCGATTTACTTCAGCCACACGAGGGAATGCTTCCGCCGCGGCGGGCAATGGTTGCCCCTGCCGCCACCACACACCGACGCGAACCGTCCCGATCCCTACGCGGGCGCCCGGCCGCGCCCCAATGAGACGGTCAAGACCCTCGTGGTCCGGGTCCGCACCATTGCCGACATGGTCAGCACCGGCATGATGGAGAGTCCGGCCTCGAGTGTGGAGGACATCATTGCGGAGGTGGCGGCGGCCCGGGTCACCGAGCGGGGCTCGCGGGCCGATGACCGGGCCAGCGAAGCGGCCATGGAGGATCGCAAGAAAGCCGGGTACTTTTGATGACGACTGCCGTCCACACCATCGAGCTCCTTCGTTTCAACACCTGCGGTTCCGTGGACGACGGCAAGTCCACGCTCATCGGGCGGCTGCTCTACGATTCCAAGTCCCTGATGGAGGATCAGATCGAGGCCTTGGAGCGGTCGGCGGATCTGACCGGTGGGGGCCAGATCAATCTGGCAAACCTGACCGACGGGCTGCGCGCCGAACGTGAGCAGGGGATCACCATTGACGTCGCCTACCGCTACTTTGCGACCCCGCGGCGGAAGTTCATCGTGGCGGACACTCCGGGACACGTGCAGTACACGCGCAACATGGTCACCGGAGCCTCCACCGCGAACCTTTCGGTGGTTCTCGTGGATGCGCGCCAGGGTGTCATCGAGCAGAGCCGCCGCCACACGTGCATCGCATCGCTCCTGCGCATCCCGCACCTCGTGATTGCGGTCAACAAGATGGATCTCGCGGACTGGTCGGAGGCGCGTTTCCTGGAGATCCGGGCCGAGTTTGAAACCTTCCTGCCCCGGTTGGACATCAAGGACGTGAAGTTCATCCCCATGAGCGCGCTGAACGGGGACAATGTCGTTGAGCCGTCCCGACACACCCCATGGTTCCCCGGACCGACGCTGCTCGGCCATCTGGAGTCCGTGCACATCGGCAGTGACTGGAATCTGGCCGCGTTCCGCCTGCCCGTGCAGTGGGTGAACCGGCCGCATCAACCCCGGGACCCGCGGCTCCACGATTTTCGGGGATTCAGCGGCCAGATCGCCGGCGGCATCGTCCGGGTGGGTCAGCGGGTGATGGTGCTGCCGGGCGGATGGAAGAGCACGGTCCGGCAGATCTGGACCCTCGACGGGCCGCTCGACGAGGCCTTCTGTCCGCAGTCGGTGACCCTGGTGCTTGATGATGACCTCGATGTCAGCCGTGGGGACACGATCGTGGGCATGGAGTCGCTGCCTGGATTGAATTCGGAGCTGCAGGCCCGGATTTGCTGGATGCATCCGCGGCCACTGGTGCGTGGGCGCAAATTCCTGCTGAAGCACGGCACACAGACCGTGCCGGCGGTGGTCTCCTCGATTGAGAACCGCATCCACGTGGCCACCTACGAACCGGAGCCGGAGCCGGCGGATCTGGTGATGAACGACATCGGGGAGATCCGGTTGAAAACGGGAAGACCGTTGGTGTTCGACGGGTATGCGACCAACCGCATGACCGGGGCGTTCATCCTCGTCGAACCCGGGATCAATGCCACGGTCGCCGCCGGCATGTTGCACCCGCCCCTGGAGCCCGTCCGCCCCGAGTACAACGATTTTGCCATCTGAATGAACGGCCGCCCGGCCGGTCGCATTCCCGGTGCGACGCCCGGCGGCCATCCGGCATGGGAGTGGGAGCATCCGGGCGACGGCTGGAGATCCTGGCGGCGGGCTGGAATCCCGCGGGGGGGATTGCCGCTGTCCGTGCCGGACCGGTGTGCGGACTCAAAAACTGACCTGCACGCCGCCGCTCACGGCGAACGTGGAACCGAAGTCAAAAACCGCTTCGTAGCCAAGCCCCTGGATTCGCAGGGCGCCGTTCCACGCCCACTCGACGCTCCCGTATGCTCCAATCCACTCCCGGAACCAGTAGGTGGCGCGCACCTGCATGTAGGCGCCCGGAAGCCAGTCCCCCTTGTTTTGCCCCAGGGACTCGGTGACGGATGGAATCAGCGGTGAGGCGTAGTCCTGGGATTGGGCGAACTCCGCGTTGCCATAGGCGTAAATGGATGTGAAACCCGCGCTCGCGGCCGTGGAGAATTTCTCCGTGATCGGCACCAGGAGCCACGCACCGAACCGGGCGGTGTAGAAGTCGGCGGATAGATCCGTCGAGAGGGTGGAGGTCGCCGCGGAGGAAATGGGCGCCTGCGGGACCGGCGTCAGCGAGATCAAGGGACCCGCGACATTGGCCGACCCGGAGTACGGAGCCAGCGGGGCGACGACCCCGCCAAGGTCATACCGATTCCGTTCCTGCAGGACTTGGGACTCCACCGAGGTCCGGTCGTTCCCCGAGTAGCTGGCATAGCGAAAACCCAGTTCGAATCCGAAAAGCCCGGTTCGTTTCCCCAGGTCAAACCGGTAGAACTCGAAACCGACGAGGATTTCGGGTCCGAAAAGATTGGCGTCGCCGAATCCGTCGAGTCCGGTGACCGGCTGGCGCCCAAGAATGCGGCTCATTTCGATGGAGCCGTCCACCAACTGACCGGCATCCTGATACCCCCAGTTCCACGTCAGGTCATCCGCACCATTGTTGATGTCGGGAAGCACGTAGCCGTTGTCGTAGATGCCGCGTTGAGGGGACGGCGGCGGGGCCGTCGCATTGACGGAGACGGACAGGCCAAACTGGTAGAAGGCGCCGGCGCGGACGTACCAGCCGGTCTTTTCCAGATCGTAGGGGGTCTCCTGGGCGGTGGCGGTGGCTCCGGCGGCGGCGGCGAGCAGCAAGGTGAGAGGGCGCAGGGGACGGTGCATGCAAGGGTTCATGAAGCCACGGGGTTATTGAACTTCGAGGACTCGATAGAGCCGGAGATCGCCATCGGCCGGCTCCGGCTGGGTTCGGGGGGGTCCGGTGTCCACCCACTGCAGATTGGAACCGGTTCCGGTGACGGGCGGCAGGGAGGTCTCCACATTCCCGCTCAGAAAATGGGTCAGGCTCGACGCGTACTGGATGTAGTATCGGCGGATGGGTGCGGTGGGGAATTCAACGAGGACCAGACCGTTGGTGCGCCGGACCTGCGCCTGGAGGACCGTTCCGGGCGGCACCGGAAAATTCACCGTCGGTGTGGCTGTCATGTCGAAGGAGGGCGTCGGAACGGTGCGGCGATCGGTGACGTAGTATTGAAGCAGGCCCTTCCGGATTTCTGTGGGTGCGATGGCGCCGAAATCCACATAGGGCACAAAATCCGGCAGCAGGAAACCCTGTGCGTTCGCCAGCGACACGGCGTTGGTGTTGGCGTCCACGCCCAGACCCATGACGGTGAGCCGCACATTGAGCGCCAGCGAGCGACCGGGATTCGCGAACTCGATCTCCTGCTGCAGGAAGCCGGTCTGCCGGTCGAGCACCGGAGCTCCGGCGAGGATCACCTGGGGATTGATGATCCCGAGGATGACGGTATTGGTGCCATCAATGGGCGGCGCCACGAGTGCGGGCACCGGTGCCCCGGTCAATCCGAGGCGGCCGGCATACAGTGTTTCGCCGACGACCGGCTGGAATTGAATCTGCGCAATGGTGGATTCCCCGGGGTCCAGTGACGTGCCGGGCGCCCAGGCCAGTGAAACGCCGAGTCGTCCCGCGTCGAGCTGGCTCTCATCAAGCGACACCACTGTGGCGTCCGGCAACCCCGTCGGACGCGGCCCGGCCGCCCCGGTGGCCTCCGGCCCGGGTCCGGGATCCAGCACCGGTGTGAATCCGGCAAATCCGTAGGCCAGCGGATCCCAATCCACCGAGAAACTGAGGTTCGTCTCGGTGCCAAAGGCCGTGTACAACACGGGCACGGTGGCGCCGTTCGTGACGGTCAGTACACCGAGCCGCAGCGCGGGCTGGGGCAGGGCAAGCACGGTCAGCTGCGCCGAGCGGCTCGTGATGCTCCCGTTGCTGTTGCCCACCCGGACCGCGTACGCGCCAGCATTGTTGGTGGTCACGTTGGCAACCGTAAGCGTCTGGTTGGTTGCGGCGGGGAGGTCCGAGCCCAGGAACTGCCACTGATACGTCGGCACACCGCTGCTGACGGCGCTGACGCTGAACGTTGCCGATTGTCCCGGGTACACGGACTGGTTGGTCGGCTGCGCCGTGATCACGGGCGGACCGATCACGGTCAGCACCGCCGGGGCGGAGGTTGTCGCTCCGAATACATTGGCCACCACCGCAACGTAGGACCCCGCGTTCAGCGCGTTGACGTTGTTCAGCGTGAGGGTGTTGGTCGTCGCATCGGGGATCTCCCGGGCGTCGAACCACCAGCGATAAACCAGGGGTGGAACTCCGGTGGCGCCGACGGACAGCGTCACATTCTGCCCGGCATTGACCGTCTGTGTGGACGGGCCGGACTCAATCACCGGCGGGGTGTCCTGGGCGCGGGCGGGGGTCAACCACGGGAGTGGGAGCAGCAGGGCGGCGATCAGGCGCCAAACGGGGCGGAAAAGGCGTTGCATCAGGGACGGTGACGGTCGGGCCAGGACTGGGAGGGCCCGGGCGGCGCGGGGACGATACGCCGTCACGGTCCCGGACCCGCAAGCGAAACTTTGCCGGGTGTCCGGTGGACGGCGACCCCGGGCCTGCGCACCGCGGGATTCGGGCAACAAAAAACCCCTCCCGAATCCGGGAGGGGTTTGTGTGCGATCCAGTCGCCTTTAGAAGCGGTAGATGATGTTCGCGGCGAGGGTCACCGAGTTGTTGCGCCCGTTCACGATGGTTGGCGTGCTTTCGCCATCGGACGTGTACTGGCTGGAGAAGAGGTCGCTGCCGTTCAGGTCATGATCCCAGATGACTTCGATCCGGGTGATCACATTGGCCCAGAGGGCGTAGTCGAGGGTGACGGTAGTCCCGAACAGTTCGGTGGCACCCGTGTAGAGGAATTCTCCGCCATCAACGCCGTAGGAGGGTCCGAGGACCGGGGTGCCGGTGTACGGCCCGATCGCCCAGGCATTGTAGTCGGACTTCGCCCACTCAACGCGCCCGTTGAGCTTGAGTTTTTCGCTGATCTGCCAGGAGACATACCCCGCGACCGCGAATGCGTAGGTCCCGTCGCCGTTGCCATCGGTCAGGTAGTCGAAGGCACCCCCGACGGTCAGTTCCTTGATCGGGGTTGGGAGGGAGACGCCCACGTAGTAGTTCAGCGTGTTGTCGGTATTCCGAACTTGTTCGCCGTCCACCAGAACGCCGTTGTTGTAGTTGTTCACCCCGTTCAGCACGAGGCCGCCGTAGAGCGAGGCCCCGGCGAGGGCGCCCCAGCTGTCGGGAGCCGTCAGGGTGATGGCGCCCATGTAGGTCAGGGTCCCGTTGCCGGATCCGCCATTGGACGTGATGGTGCCGCCGTCGTTCTTGCCGGTGTACGACTCCTTTTGGTTGGTGCCGTTGAATGCGGAGTCGGCGATGCCGCCCACCAGACCCAGCCACTCAAACAGCTGGTAGCTCACCGTCATGCCGGTGTGCGAGAACGGCTCGATGTTGAAGCCGTAGGAGCGGCTGTAGTTGGGGTTCGCGTAGGTGTCGAGCACCTCGTAGCCGATGATGGTGTCAATCTGGCCGAATTTGAAATCGAGCCCGTTGCCCACCGGCGCCCGCAGGGCCACATAGGCCTGCTTCACACCGAAATTGTCGCCACCCAGCGCGCCAGGCAGACCGGCGGCCTGAGGACCGAACCAGAGGTCGGTCCTGTAACCGGCGCTCCACTGCGCCTCATCCAGCGGCTTCTCGATGGTGAGGTCCACCACGTTGAAGTTGAAGCCGTTCCACGTGCTGGGAGCGGTGTTCACGAAGCGGTAGGCCGCGGACTGCACCCCCGGCTTGTAGATCGCCGAAGTGTCCACGTAACCGTCGAGGGTCGTCCCACTGACGAGGGTCATTAGCGCACTTTCGTCCGCAATGGCCACCGATCCGAGACTGACCACGCCTGCCGCAGCCAGCCCGACTGTCCATTTGTCAAACTTCATCTGTTCCTCCTGTTGTGTTGGTTTGTGCACGACTGGGCATGGCTGAACGCCCGCCCGCGCTCGAAAGAGCGCCACAGGCCGGACAGTAGAAACGACCGGACCGCGGAGACAACTAGAATTTTGCCCCCTGGAGAATGATGCGCCGATGGAGTCCCTGGCGTGCCCTGGATCCGCTCCCGGGCGTGCATGGGGGCGGAAACTTGCCATACTGGTCCGAGCAATGAGCGCGGCGACTTGTATTTGGCGGCGGGCTGGACTGCGGGCCGGCCTCGTGGGGGCGTTGGGACTGGTGGCTGCTGCGGACGACTTCCTCCTGACACCCGCCCGGCCGACACTGGACCGCTGGGTGTATCCCTTTGGTGATTTTGTGGGCGACCGGCCCGTGGCTCCGACGTTTGCCTCGTTCGACCCCCGGTTTGACACCCGGGACGCCCAGTTTCTGCTGGGCTGGGATACCGCCGGTTCCCTGCCCACGGGCGCAGGCCCGGCGAACTACCTGATTCGCCGTCTGCGCGTGTCCCTGACCGTCCAGGCCGACGCCTCGTTCATCTATGATCCCACCTTTGATCCGCTGGAGACCTACTTTGAGGATTCTTCCGCCGCGCGGCCCGATGAGGATCCGGGCCGCCCGGTCGAGCTTTACGGAGCGGGGTTCCGAAACGGATTCACCGCGGCATCTTTTCTCGAGTCGTCTCCGTTTGGCCCCTTGAATCCCATCACGAGCGGCTCGATTTCCATCGGAACGCGCAATGCCTTCGCGGCCATGCATGGAGCCGACGGCAGGCTCAGGGACGTGGCGAACAATGTCGGACAATCAAATGCCGACTGGACCGAGCCTCCATTTGAGGTCCGACCGTGGGCGATCGGGATCACCGACGACGCCGTTCCCGGCGAAGCCGTTCCCGCAGGTTCCCGATTCCATTTTGACGTGGATCTTTCGGACCCGCTGGTGGTCGGCTATCTGCAGGCCGCCCTCGACGAAGGCCGGCTCCGGTTGGTGGTGTCCTCGCTGTCGCCCGCCAGCCAGGTGACCCCGGGTGGCATCGGCGGCGGCGGCCTGGGCGCCTATCCACAGTGGGTGACGCGGGAGAACATCCTGTTTGATGGCCCCGACCATCCGGGACTGGAACTGGAGGGCGTGCGGGTGAGTTCCTCGGATACCGAGCCCGACGGCTTACCGGACGACTGGGAGCGCTTCTGGTTCGGCCATCTCGACGAAACTGGCGATGGAGACCCCGACCGCGATGGCGTGAGCAATGCCGATGAGTGGATTGCCGGCACGAATCCGCGCGACGCGTCGAGCGTCCTGAGGATTTTCGAGGCTGGATTCGATGCCGAAGGACAGGTGCACTTGCGGTTTCCCATCGCCCCAAGCCGCTCCTATGCCGTCGAGCGCGGGCTGGCACTGGGTGATTGGGCACCGGCTCAGGGAACGCTCAGTTTTCCGGAGCCGGGCATCGCGGAATTTCGAGAGCAACGTCTCTCAGTCCCACCGGCGGTCCCGTCCAGCGGCTTCTACCGGGTGCGGGTCGTGCGCCCGACGCCCTGAGGGAAGGCGGTTCACCGCCCGGTCGCGGCTTGACCGGAACGCGGGCAAGCCGGGAGGCTCCGCCCGCTTTCGACCGCCCGCGGATCGCCAGCGACCAGGGAGTTTCCCCCCTCGATCGCCCGCAAGCTCCGTGGTGCGGGCTGGATGCATCCTGAGGGCCTTCAGTTGGCCGCCCGGTGAGCGGGCTGCCGCTGCGATGCCTTCGGAAACAGCAACGCATGAAGATCCTGCTGCACGATTACTCCGGTCACGCCTTTCTGGTGCAACTGGCGCGCCGCCTTGCCTCCGAGGGCCATGAGGTCCTGCACGTCCACTTTCCCGGATTCCAGACGCCCAAGGGGGTGCTGAGCCGTCGTCCAGACGATCCACCGGGTTTCGAGACCCGGGGTCTGGCACTGGATGAACCGTTTGCGAAGTACAGCTACATCAAGCGCCTTCGTCAGGAGTTTGCCTACGGCCGGCGTCTGGCAGCGACCATTGAGTCCTGGCGGCCGGACGTGGTCTTTTCGGCCAACTCGCCACTGGATCCGCAGGACCTGGCCCAGCGGGCGGCCCTTCGGCGGGGCATCCCCTTCGTTTTCTGGGTCCAGGACATCTACTCCGTGGCGATTGCCAACATCCTGCGCCGCCGGCTTCCCGTGGTGGGACATCTGGTCGGGGCCCGGTATGTGGCGCTGGAAAAGCGGCTGCTCCGGCGGTCGGCCCGGATCATTGCCATCACGGATGATTTTCTCCCGGTTCTGGAACGTTGGGGGATCCCCAGGGAACGGATGGAGGTTGTGGAAAACTGGGCCGCCCGGGAGGAATTACCCCCCCGGCCCAAGGACAACCCTTGGTCCCGCGCTCACAGTCTTCAGGACCGGCTGGTGTTTCTCTACTCAGGCAGCATTGGTTTGAAGCACGACCCGGACCTGCTGCTGGCGGTGGCCAGGGCGTTTCCCGACCGGCCGGATGTCCGCGTCGTCGTGATCTCCGAAGGTCCCGCCATGGAATGGCTGGCGACCCACGGGGCCGGCCTGTCCAATCTGGTGCTGCTGCCGTTCCAGCCGTTCGATGTGCTGCCGGACGTCGTCGGGACCGGCGATGTGTTGATGGCCGTGCTGGATCCTGAAGCGGGGATCTACTCGGTGCCTTCCAAGGTGTTGACCTACCTGTGCGCCGGCCGCCCCCTCCTTGCCGCCATGCCGCCTGAAAACCTGGCGTCACGGATCCTATCCCGGGAACAGGCGGGCCTGGTGGCACCGGCAGGGGACCGTGAGGCCTTTGTTGCCGCGGCGCGACGACTGGCGGGCGACCCGTCCCTCCGCGCCTCCCTGGGCGGGCGGGCTCTTGAGTATGCCGCACGCACCTTCGACATCGCCGCCGTTTCGCGGCGTATTCAGGACATTGCAAAGGCCGCCATGGCCGGCCGGTCCGCATCCTGAGTTGCCCGAGCCCGGGGCGCCATGGCTGCCGCTGCACCGCTGCGGCGTTCCCCGGATGGGGATCAGGGCTTCGGCGGCCCCACGCTGGGGCTGCCCGCCGGTGACACCATGATGTCCAGCATGCCGACCATGGCGTCATGGTTGCGGCCGCCCAGTTCGGTCAGCTCCTTGAGCCATTTCGCATTCCGGTAATAGACGGCCTCGGGGTCGGCGATCCGGCCCGTGACGATGGCCTCGATGATCTCCTCGGCGCCCGTGCGGATGTCCACGCGCGGCACAATCCCCTCGGCCTTCATCCGCGCAGTGCTGACGTGGTAGTTCCGGGTGTCGGGGTTATCGAGCTTCACGTAGACCTCCCGGCAGGAGGGATTGATCGCCTTGAAAATGGGAATGAGGTCCACGACCCGCAGGTTTTCAGAGGCGATGTTGTAGACGAGATGCTTGTGGTCCGGGTGCTCGGCGAAGTGGATCAGTGCCCGGGCGCAATCCGCGACGTGCAGCATCGGGCGCCACTGGAGACCGTCCCCGAAAACCCGCACTTCATTGTACAACGTCGAGCAATAGCTGAAGATGTTGATCACCAGGTCGAAGCGCATCCGCGGACTGAACCCGAACAGCGTCCCGTTCCGGAGGATGGCGGGGCGCCACGACTTGTTCGCGATGCCGACGATGAAGTTGTCGGAGTCCACCTTGGACTTGGCATAGGTGGTCAGCGGCTTCGTCTGCCCGTCTTCGTCCACCTCCTCCTCCAGTTCGCCGTAAACGGAGCAGGACGATGAGAAGACCGCCCGGATGCCCCGCTGTTTGCAGGCCAGCGCGAGGTCCCGCGTGGCCTCGAAATTGACCTCCTCGGTCAACCGCGGGTTCAGCTCCGCACTGGGGTCATTGGAAATCGCCGCCAGGTGGATCACGACGTCCATGCCTGCGAGCAACTGGTCGAGCGCGGCGGGATCCGCCAGCACCGAGCGCAGGTCCTGACGCAGAATCTCGACTGCCGGACGCATGGCGCGCAGGTGTTCGAGTCCAAAGTAGCCGATGTCGAGGGCCCGCACCCGGTGTCCGCGAATGAGCAGCTTGGGAATGAGTACGGAGCCCAGATAGCCGGCGCCGCCGGTGACAAGTACGTTCATCAGGTGGGATTGGTCCGGGTGGAAACGATCACTTAACGAAGTACGCGTTTACGGAGTCGAAGAGGTACTCCATTTCGGAATCGCTCATCACGGTGTGCAACGGGAGCGAGACGATGTTGTCCTTGATCGCATTCGTAAAGGAAAGATCCTGGCGCCGGTACCGGTCCCGGTAGTACTTCAGGTCATGCGTCGCGGTGTAGTACCGGCGCACCGCGATGTTGCGGGCCTGCATGTGCTGGACGAATGCCGTGGCGTCCTCCCCAAGGAGGATCGGGAAGTACAGGTAGGGGCACTCCACCTCCGGGAGCACCCGCATGGTCCGCAGCCACCCCTTGGACTCCAGGCCGCCGAAGAATTCCCGGTAGCGGACCGCGTTGCGGGCGCGTCCGCCCAGAATGACGTCCACCTTCTCCAGATTGCGGAGACCCACGAGGGCGCAGATTTCGGTCATCTTGGAGTTGAGTCCCGGGAGGTCCACGTCACCGCGGACCTTTTCGTACTGGCCGAAGTCGCGCAGGCGGATGAGTGCGGCGGCGATTTCGTGGTCGTTCACAATGTTGGCGCCGCCCTCCATGGTCGTGAAGATCTTCGTGGCGTGGAAGCTGATCATCTCGCTGAAGCCGTACTCCCATGCAAAACGGCCCCGGAACCGCGAGCCGAATGCCGGCGCGTTGTCGAGGATCACCGCCAGCGGTCCGGTGGCCGCCAGATCCCGGAGGTGCTCCAGGTTGACCAGGTTCCCGTAGGCCCCCACGGGGACGATCATGCGGACGTCCGGCGAGTCCACCGCCACCTTCTTGAGGTCCAGCATCAGCCCCTCATCCACATCGCAGAACACCGGACGCAGGTTGTTCGTCACGAGCGCGTGGATGGTTCCGGAGAAGGTGAAGGACGGGACGAGCACCTCGAACGAGTCGTGCGGACCAAAACCCATCCGCTCCTTCCACGCCTGGATCAGATGGTACAGCGACAACTCGCCGTTGCAGTTGACCGACGGGGTGATGGGACACCCGAAATACGCCTGGAGGCGCTCCTCGAAACGCCGGGCGTATTGGGAGTTGTTGGTGACCAACCCGGTCTGGAGGCACTCGGCAAATTCGGACTGGATCTCGGAAAGTTCCGGGAGGAACGGGCGAACGATGTTGAGCTTCATCTGGGTTGCACCACTCGCAGCGTTCACCCGTTTGGAAACTGGCTTCCCTCGGGCGATCCACGCGGAAACCCCGCCCGGTCCCCCCAGGGGATCGGCCAGAGGCCCCCACGGTCTGCGCGCCTGCAATTCGGAAGCATTCATCGGCAACCGGGCCTGAAGGCAAGCATTTCCGGGAATCGCGGGAGGCCATCCGGGGAGAATGCCGGGCCCCGGGGCCCCCCCGGGCGCGGACCCGGCGTCCCGAACTCTTGACCTTCGGATGCGCGTACCCATGCTCCGCGCGCCGGTGACTCTGGATTCGCTCAACCCGCAGCAGCGCGAGGCGGTGGTCACGCATCGCGGACCGCTGCTGATCCTCGCGGGTGCGGGCACGGGAAAAACCCGGGTGATCACCTCCCGCATCGCCCACATGGTGGCCCGCGGCATCCCCGCGGACCAGATCCTGGCTGTGACCTTCACCAACAAGGCCGCGCGGGAAATGCTCCAGCGTGTCGTCAGCCTGCTGCCACGGGTGCGGGGCGCCGGGGAGGCCAGGCCGACCGTCTGCACCTTCCATTCCCTGTGCGTCCGCATCCTGCGCCAGCACATCGAGCGTCTGGGGTATCGTCGGAACTTTGTCATCTACGACCACGGCGACCAGATCGCCGCCATCAAGAAGATCTTGGCCGGGGTTTCCGACGGCGGACGGAAGACGGACCCCGGCGCGGTCCTTTCCCTGATCAGCCGTTTCCGCAACGGCGGCCGTCGGGCGGAGGCGTTTGCCGACCCCGAGGTGCGTGCCCTTGCGGCGCACGTCACGGGCCGGTACGAGTCCGCCCTGCGCGCCGGCAATGCGGTGGATTTCGACGATCTCATCCTGTTGGTGCTCCGGTTGTTCCGGGAGCACCCGGACGCCCTCGAGTCGTGTCGCACCCGGTTCCAGTACGTGATGGTGGACGAGTACCAGGACACCAATGCGACGCAGTTTGAGGTCGTCCATGCCCTCACGCAGACCTCGCGCAACCTGTGTGTCGTCGGTGACGATGACCAGTCCATCTACGGTTGGCGGGGTGCGGAGACCGCGAATCTTCTGGAGTTGGAGCGGCATTTCCCCGAAGTGCGGGTGATCACCCTCGAACAGAACTACCGGTCCACCAACATGATCCTGCGTGCGGCCAACGCGGTGATCCGCCACAATCCCCGGCGCCGGGGCAAACAACTCTGGTCGGCCCTCGGCGAGGGCGGGCGCATCGTGCTCCAGTGCCATCCCCACGATGAGGCGGAGGCCGCCGCGGTGGTGGAGGACATCGAATATGACCGCCTCGGCCGGGGCGTTGGCTGGGGGCACCATGCGGTGCTTTTCCGCACCAACCAGCAGGCGCGTCCGCTGGAGACCGCCCTGCGACGGGCCCGGGTCCGTTACCGCCTGATCGGGGGCCAGAGCTTCTTCGACCGTCGGGAAATCCGCGATTTTCTGGCCTACCTGCGCACGTTCCTGAACCCCCACGACGACGTGGCCCTGCTGCGCATCGCCAACACGCCTGCACGGGGCCTGAGCGATGTGACCATGGAGCGTCTACTGGCTGCCAGCCAGGAGCGGCAGTGCAGCGTGTATGCGGTGATGCAGCACACGGATGTCCAGGCGGGGTTCGCGCCGCGCACCGCGGACGCGATCCGCGAGTTCCAAGCCCTCGTCGCGGCCACCCGGGCGCCCCTCGAATCCACCGGGGGGCTCTCGCTGGAATCCTGGGCTGCGGAATGGCTTGAAACCATCCGGTACGAAGCGGACCTGCGACGGATCGAGAAGTCCGCCGAGGCAGCCGACGGCCGCTGGCGGACCCTATGCGAGTTGCTCGCGGATTTGGACGACCCGGATGGCGTCCGGGTGAATCCCCTGGGCGACGGGACCCAGGCGCCGGACGCCGTGGCGCTGCGTCCGCACCGCCTCACGCGGCATCCCCGGGAACGCCTGGGGGGCTTTCTCGAGGAGCTGGCGCTGGACCAGGATCGGGAGGGTGACGATCCGGCGGGCGACTCGGTGACCCTGATCACCATGCATGCGGCAAAGGGGTTGGAATTTCCGCACGTTCACATCGTGGGGGTCGAGGATGGCCTGCTGCCCCATTCACGTTCCAAGGCCGAGGGAACGCTCGACGAGGAGCGGCGCCTGTTTTACGTCGCCATCACCCGGGCCCAGTCCACGTTGAAGGTGTCCCATTGCTCCGGCCGGCGACGTCATGGGCAATTGCTCCCCTGCCACCCTTCGCCGTTTCTGAGGGAACTGCCTCCCGAGTGCGTCGAGGACGGCGAGACCGCAGGCACGGCGCCGGTCGCCCGCGGCACCGGTGCGGACCTGTTCGCCGCCATGCGGGCGGCGATCGAGTAGGACCCGGGCGTTTGCCATCGGGGAAGGCCGGCTTCAGGATCCGGGAAGGTCCGGGGGGTGGTCCGCCCGACCGTCTGCCCGCATTGCCAGAGCGGGCGGTCCGGTGTCCTATCTCCGGAGAGGGTTGATCCCGGCAAACGTCTGACATGAATCGTTTTTCCGCCGCTCCGCGCAATCTCCTGGACCTGATCGAACCGGGGATGGAGGCCCATCGTGGGAAGCCGGCCGTGGAGCAGGACGGAGCCCGGGTCAGCTATGGAGAGCTGAAGGATCGCTATGACCGCCTGGCCGGCGCGCTGGCGTCGCGGGGTGCCGGCCCGGGAACCACGGTTGGGTTGTGTCTGGATCGCTCCCCGGGGCTCATCGTTGGGGTGCTCGGGATCTTGAAGTGCGGCGCTGCGTATGTGCCTTTGGATCCGGCCCTTCCCGCCGGACGCCGGGCGGCAATGATGGAGGACAGCCGCCCCCGGGTGATTCTCACCGAGCGCGCCCACCGGAGCCTGTTCCCGGAGCCTGCCGGGGGCATCCTGATCCTTGACGATCTCGATCTGACGCGCGGTCCCGGGATGTCCGGCGGGTGCCCGGCAGGGCCGGAGGATCTTGCCTATGTCCTGTTTACCAGTGGCAGTACGGGACGCCCCAAGGGCGTGGCAATGCCGCACCGGGCCCTGGTGAACCTGGTCCGCTGGCAGTGCCGAACCTCCGTCCTGGGCGAGGGCGACCGGACCCTGCAATTCGCACCGGTCGGGTTCGACGTCAGTTTCCAGGAAATCGCCACCACGCTCGCCCAGCGGGGCACGCTGGTCCTGATCTCCGACACCGATCGCCTGCAGGCCAGCCGTCTGCTGGGGCGGATCCGGGAGCAGCGCGTCCACCGTCTCATCCTTCCGTTCGTCGCCCTGCAGTATCTGGCCGAGGCCGTGGAGCGCACGGGGACGGCACCGGAGGCGTTGAAGGAGGTTTTCACCAGCGGTGAGCCGCTGCGCATCACGCCGGCCATCGCCGCCCTGTTTCAGAAGATTCCCGGCTGCCGGTTCTGCAACCAGTACGGTCCGACCGAAGGTCACGTGGTGAGCGAATTCGAGCTCTCCGGTGATCCCGCATCGTGGCCCCTGAGCCCGCCGATCGGCCGGGCCATCGACGGCGTCGCCCTGCGGGTGCTGGACGAACGGCTGCAGCCGGTGCCCCCCGGCACCGAGGGGGAGCTGTGCCTCGCCGGCGCCTGTGTCGCCGCCGGGTATCTCCACCGTCCCGAACTCACCGGGGAACGGTTTGTGGAGGACCCCCAGGCACCCGGGAGCCGGATGTATCGCACCGGGGACCGGGTCGTGGAGCGTGCGGATGGTGTCCTGGAGTTTCGCGGGCGCCTGGACGAACAGGTGAAAGTCCGCGGGTATCGGATCGAGTTGGGCGAGGTGGAGGTCGCCCTCCAGTCGCATCCCGCCGTCGCCCAGGCGGTGGCGGCAGTGCGTGAGGACCGCCCCGGCGTTCGACGCCTCGTGGCCTACGTGGTCCCGTGTCCCGGGAAGTCGCCGGCGCCGCATGAACTGCGGCGGCATCTCGCCTCCCGGCTGCCGGAGCCGATGGTGCCATCCACCTTTGTCACCCTGGAGTCGTTGCCGCAGACGGCGAGCGGCAAGATCCACCGGATGGCCCTGCCGGCGCCCGATGCCCGACGTCCGGAACTCGAGGTGCCCTATGCGGCGCCGCGGACGGCGGTGGAGCGGGCGCTGGCTGAAGTGTGGTCCGAGCGGCTCGGACTCGATCGGGTGGGCCTCGACGACAATTTTTTTGACCTCGGCGGCGATTCCCTTCTGAGCATCCAGTGCGTCGCCCTGCTGGAGGAGCGGGGGCTGCGCCTGCCCATCGTGAAGCACTACCAGCACCCGACCGTGCGGGCGTGCGCGGCCTTTCTGGAACGGGCCGTGGGCGCCTTCGAGCCTGCGGAGATGGCTCGGGCGCGCCAGGCCCGCAGGCCTTCGGGGCCACGGGCGGACATCGCCATCGTCGGCGTGAGCGGTCGTTTCCCGGGTGCGGAGTCCGTGGAGCAACTTTGGGAGAATCTGGTGGCGAACCGCAACAGCATCACCCGATGGGCCCCGGACGAACTGGATCCCTCCATTCCGGAGGCAGTTCGGCGGCATCCGGACTACGTGCCGGCCCGGGGCGTTATTGCGGATGCGGACAAGTTTGACGCGGCGTTTTTCGGGGTGAACCCGCGCGTTGCGGCCCTGATGGATCCGCAGCAGCGGGTCCTGTTGGAGACGGCGTGGGGGGCCCTTGAGGATGCCGGCTGCAACCCATCCCGGTTCGACGGGCTGATCGGGGTTTACGTTGGGGTGGGCAACAACACCTATTACACCCGACACGTGGCGGGGCACCCGGATCGGGTCGAGGCGGTGGGCGAGTTCCAGGTGATGACCGCCAATGAGAAGGATTATGCCGCGACCCGGCTCGCCTTCGAATTCGACCTGCGCGGGCCGGCTCTGAGCATCCACACGGCGTGCAGCACGTCCCTGGTGGCGGTGGTGGAGGCGGTGCGCGCCCTTCGGGACGGTGCCTGCGACCTCGCGGTGGCCGGCGGCGTGGCGATCACCGCCCCGATCCGCAGCGGTGGCCTGCATCAGGACGGGGCCATGTTCAGTCCGGACGGCCTGACACGACCCTTCGATGCGCGGGGTCAGGGCACCTGCTTCAGTGACGGGGCCGCAGTGGTGGTGCTGAAGCGGTTGGAGGAGGCGCAGCGCGACGGAGACCCGGTGATCGCCGTGATCGCGGGGGCGGCCGTGAACAACGATGGGGGAGACAAGGGGAGTTTTACGGCGCCGGGGATCCGGGGCCAGGCGGAGGTGATTGCGATGGCCCATGCCGATGCCGGGGTTTCACCGGACGACGTCACGTACGTGGAGGCCCACGGCACGGCGACTCCTCTGGGGGATCCCATCGAGGTTGAGGCGCTGACGCTGGCCTTCCGCCAGGGCCGACCGCCCTCGGGGGCTCCTCCCCATTGCTGGCTGGGTTCGATCAAAAGCAATCTGGGACATCTCACTGCGGCGGCCGGGGTGGCGGGCCTGATCAAGGCGGCATGGGCGCTCCGCGAGGGGGTGATTCCCGCCAGTCTGGGATTTGAACGGCCCAATCCGGCGATGAACTGGGATGCCAGCCCGTTCCGGGTGGCGGCGACCAACGTTCCGTGGCCGCGCTCGACGCGGCCGCGGCATGCCGGCGTGTCGTCCTTCGGTGTCGGGGGCACGAACGCCCATGTGGTCCTCAGGGAACCGCCTCCCGCGCCCGAGCCGGGTCCCTCCCGGGATCGCCATCTGTTGCTGCTCAGTGCCCGCAGCCCGGCATCGCTGGAGGCCTTCACGACGCGGTTTCGTGACTGGCTGGCGGCGCGTCCGGATGCCCCGCTGGCGGACGTCGCCTTCACGCTGCAGACCGGGCGCAGGCACTTCGCCCACCGACGCGTTGTGGTTGGCGGCGCAATGGATGACGTCCAGGAGGCCCTTTCCGGACGGGATCCGGCGCGGATCTCCACCCGGGAGCTGAAGGAGGTGGCACCGGGGGTGGTGTTCCTGTTCCCGGGCCAGGGCTCGCAGTATGTGGGCATGGGACGTGACCTGCATGCGCGGGAGCCCGTGTTTGCAAGGGAACTGGACCGGTGTTGTGCGCTGTTTTCCGAGGCGCTGGGCGAGAACCTCAAAGACGTCCTGTTCCCGGAGACCGGCCGCGAGGAGGCCGCTGCCGAGACCCTGCGGCAGACCCTCTTCACCCAGTCGGCGCTGTTCACGATCCATGTGAGCCTTGCCCGGCTCTGGATGCATTGGGGGGTGGTCCCATCGGCCATGCTGGGACACAGCATCGGCGAGATCAGTGCCTGCCACCTTGCCGGCGTGATGTCGCTGGAGGATGCAGTGACGATGGTGGTCGCCCGCGGACGCCTGATGCAGGCGCAGCCCCCGGGCTGCATGTTGAGTGTCCGGCTTTCCGAGGACGAGCTGCGGCGACGACTCCCGGCGGATTGTGACCTTGCTGCGGTCAACGGTCCCCAGCTGTGTGTGGCCAGCGGGCCAGCGGAGGCGATCGCGGCGCTGGAGACGTCGTTGGGGCAGGATGGGGTCGCCCGCCGACGCCTGGTGACTTCACATGCCTTTCACAGCCCGATGATGGATGCCGTGGTCGAGCCGTTTCGACGGGCGGTGGAGCGGATTTCCCTGCGACCGCCGCGCATTCCGATCGTCAGCACCGTGACCGCCGCCTGGTTGAAGGACGCCGAGGCGACCTCCCCGGAGTACTGGAGCCGTCATTTGCGGTTGCCGGTCCGGTTTGGCCCGGCTGTTCGGTTTGCCTGGAGCGACGGGGACCGGTTGATGCTGGAGGTTGGCCCCCGGGCCACGGCGACGACCCTGGCCCGTCAGCAAAGTGCGGACCCGCGCCGTCAGGTCGCGGTGGCGTCCCTGGGCGACCGGTCGGGTGACGGCACCGAGTTTGCCGCCCTCCTCCATGCCGTGGGCGCGGTCTGGCAGTCCGGCATCGAAGTGGACTGGAGGCGGTTCCACGAGCATCAGCGGCGCCGGCGGATCTCGCTGCCGACCTACGCGTTTGAGCGGATCCGGCACTGGGTGGATCCGGTCCAGGTCCAGCCGGCAGAAGCGCCGGTGACCGGAGTGGCGTCGGATGTGGGCGCTGGCCCGGCTTTGGCCGGGGCGGTCGCGGGAGGGGCCCCGGCCGGCAGGTCTCCGCGGGACGCAATGATGGCCAGGATCCGGGAGCTCCTCGAAACCTCCAGCGGGCTCGACCTCGCCACCGCCCCGCCGGGCGCTACGTTTCTGGAACTCGGACTCGACTCCCTGTTTCTGACCCAGATCGCGACGACCCTGACGCGTTCGTTCCGCGTCAAGGTCACCTTCCGTCAACTGAACGAGGAGTATGCCACGCTCGAGCGGCTCGCCGATTTCCTGTTGTCGCAGGAGAGCCGCCGGGATGAGAGGGCCCCGGCGAAGGCCTCCAAGTCCGAGGCCCCGGCTTCGGCGGCATTGGACGATGCCCCTGAACTCCGGCGCGCCTTCGGCGCGCAGGCGAAGATTGTCCGGGAGCGGGCGGACGACCTGAAACCCGCGCAGCGGGCATGGCTTGACGATTTCGCGCGGCGCTACAACGCACGGACGGCGAAGAGCAAGGCGTTTACCGGGGCCCACCGGCGTCACATGGCCGATCCACGGGTGGTCACAGGCTTCAAGCCGCAGCTGAAGGAACTCATCTACCAGCCGGTGGTCGAACGTAGCGAAGGCAGCACGCTTTGGGACCTGGATGGCAACCGCTACATTGATGTTCTCAGCGGCTTTGGCAGCTCGCTGTTCGGTTACATGCCGGACTTCATCCGTGACGCCTGCCACCGTCAGTTGGACACCGGGGTGGAAATCGGCCCGATGCACCCCATCGCGGGGGAGGTCACCGCCCTGTTGTGCGAGCTGACGGGCCATGAGCGGGCCGCCCTCTGCAACACCGGTTCGGAGGCGGTGCTGGGGGCGCTCCGCATGGCGCGCACGGCCACGGGACGGAATCTGGTGATTGCGTTCAGCGGCAGCTACCACGGCATCAATGACGAGGTGATCGTGCGCGGGAGCCGGAGCGGTCGGAGTTACCCGGCCGCTCCGGGGATTCCGCCCGAAGCCGTGCACAACCTGCTCGTTCTCGACTACGGCACGCCGGAGTCGCTGCGCATCATCCGGGAGCGATGCGCCGAGGCCGCTGCGGTGCTTTGTGAACCTGTCCAGAGCCGCCGGCTGGAGTGGCGTCCGGTGGACTTCCTCCGCGAGGTGCGGACGGCCACCCGCGAGCATGGGACCGCGCTGATCTTCGACGAGGTCATCACGGGATTCCGCATGCACCCCGGCGGCGTCCAGTCCCTGTTCGGCATCCGCGCCGACATCGCCACCTACGGCAAGGTCATTGGCGGCGGCATGCCCATCGGAGCTTTGTGTGGTGCCGCGCGCTGGATGGACACCCTGGATGGCGGCCCATGGCAGTTCGGCGACGACAGCGTGCCCGAGTCACCGGTCACGTATTTCGCGGGCACCTTTGTCCGGCATCCGTTGGCCCTTGCCGCGGCCCGGGCCTCCCTGCGGCATCTCAAGAGACATCCCGAGCTCTGCGGGCAGCTCAGCGCGATGACCGAGGATCTCCGGACGCGGGCCAATGCCATCTTCCGTCGGGAGAAGGCCCCGTACTGCCTGGTGAACTTTGGCAGCTGCTGGAAGGTGAAGTATGACGACTCGGTGCCGTACGTTGAGCTGTTCTTTGTCGCGATGCGGGAGAAGGGCATCCACATCTGGGACGGATTTCCGTGCTTCATGACCACGGCGCACACCGCGGCCGACATGGACCGCGTCATCGCCTGCATGGAGGACACGGTGCGGGAGCTCAAGGCCGCCGGGTTTCTCCCGGAGCGGGCATTGGTCCTGGAGCCGGTGGACCGCACTCTGGGGGGCGCCGGGGCCACGGCGGCGGCTCCACCGGACCTACAGCCGGTTCCGGAGGTCCCGATCGGACAGGTCCTCCGGGCCGACCAGCCTCCGGTGCCCGGCGCGCGTCTGGGGCGGACGCCGCGGGGCGATCCGGCCTGGTTCATTCCTGATCCCCGGCGATCCGGCAAGTACCTGATGGTCAGTCCCAACGGGGATTGACGTTCCCGATCGGGTCTGGAAACGATACCGCACTCATCGGCGGCGCGGCGGTTCCTCATGGCATCACCACGCCCGGTGGACGGAGCCTTTCACCTGAAATCTTCCTCCATAGCTGCTCTTGGGCGGCCGGAATTCCCCACGGGAATCGAGGCCGACGGGAGTCGCGTCCACCGGGTCCATGAGGGTGGCCCACCACCAAGCCTGAATGGAACTGCAACCTGACCCCAACGAGCGCCCGGTGGATTTTGATCCGTTCGCCGGCCCGGAAATTGACTGCACGATCCCCACGACGGAGGCCCAGCGGGAGGTGCTGGCCGCCTCGGAATTGGGGGTCGAGGCGTCGTGCGCCTACAATGAAAGCCTGACCCTTGAACTCAGGGGTCCGCTGCAGCGTCCCGCCCTGGAGCAGGCGGTCCGGCTGCTGGTCGAGCGTCATGAATCCCTGCGGGCCACGCTCAGCGCCAATGACCTCCAGATGATTGTGGCGCGCGGCAGGGTCGTGGAGCCGGCGTTTGTGGATCTCTCGGGATTGAATGAGGCCGGACGCGAGCGGGAGCTGGCAGCCATCGCGGATTCGGACATGACCACGCCCTTCGATCTGCGGACGGGTCCGCTGCTGCGCGTCCGGCTCATCCGGCTGGCACCGGATTTCCACTGGCTGCGCCTGACGGCGCACCACGTGGTTTGCGATGGATGGAGTTTCGGAATTCTGATGGCGGAGCTCAGCGTCTTGTACACGGCGATCGTGGACGGCGGGGTGCCGGAGCTGCCGCCTGCCGTGCCCTTCAGCGACTATGCCTCCGCCGTCATGCAGTTCGCCGCCAGTCCCGAACAGGAAAAGGTGGAGCGGTTCTGGCTGGACCGCTTCGAGGGGCCGCTGCCGCGGATGGAGCTGCCGACGGACCGTCCGCGACCCCGACACCATTCCTTTCGCGCACACCGACTGGACATTGAGCTGCCGCCTGAACTGGTGAAGGGACTTCGGGAGACCGCGGTGCGGGCGGGTGCCAGCTTCGTCACCATCCTCCTCACCGCCTATGAGGTGCTGTTGTACAAGCTCACAGGATCGCACGATCTGGTGGTCGGCCTGCCGGCGGCCGGACAGGCGGACCTGGAGATGAAGCACCTGGTGGGTCATTGTGTGAATCTGCTGGCCCTCCGGAGCTCCGTGGATCCGGACCGGACATTTCTGCAGCATCTCGAGGAACGGCGGCGGGCCGTGCTCGATGCCTACGACCACCAGCGGTACACGTTTGGGACGCTGGTCCGGCGCCTGCGGGTGCCCCGGGAGCCCGGCCGCGTCCCGTTGGTGCCCGTTTTGTTCAACATGGATACGAACATGGACGACGGCGTCCGGTTCGGACACCTCTCCCACCGGTTGATCAGCAACCCCCGCCGGTTTGAGAATTTCGACCTGTATCTCAATGCCACCGGCAACAGCAGTCGGCTGATGCTGGAGTGGACCTACAAGACCGATCTGTTCGATGAGGATACCATCCGGTCCTGGATGCAGGAGCTGATGCGCCTGATCGAACGGATTCACCGGGCACCTGAGGCCACCCTCGAGGAGTTGGTGGGTGACGGGACCCTGTCCGGGGCGCCGCAGATGCCTCCGGCATCCTGGTTTGGCGAGGAGCCTCCCTATCCCCGGGATGTCCCGCTGGGGGACCTTTTTGACGAAGTCGTCTCGCAATTCGGCGGTCGCGTGGCCGTGGAACTGGCGGACGAGCGCATGGACTACCGGACCCTTCAGGAGCGGGTGCGGATATTGAGCGCCCGGCTGGTGGCCCTTGGGGTCCGGCCCGGGGATCCTGTCGGGCTGTGTCAGGAACGGAGTTTCGGGCTGATCGTCTCCATCCTGGCGATTCTCAGGTGCGGCGGGTGCTATGTGCCGTTCGACCCGACGTATCCCCAGAAGCGGCTTCAGTTCATGATGGAGGATTCCCAGGTGTCGGTGCTGCTCACCCAGGAGCACCTGAGGAACCGCCTGCCGGTGACCCAGGCTCGCGTGGTGGTGCCCGAGGTCCCGGAGGCCGCGCCCGTGGATCCGGATCCACCGATGCCGGTCGTCCGCGCCGATGCCCCGGCCTACATCATGTACACCTCGGGCAGCACCGGCACCCCCAAAGGGGTGGTGGTGCCCCATCGCGCCATTGTCCGGCTGGTCCGGTCGCAAAACTTCCTGCCGTTCGGCCCCGACCTCACCTTTCTCCAGATCTCCAACCTGTCGTTTGACCTCTCCACCCTGGAAATCTGGGGCGCGCTGCTCAATGGCGGGCGGCTCGTTCTCCAGCCCCAGCCAAAGCCGACCCTCCAGGAGATCGCCGACACCATCCAGCGGCACCAGGTGACCACCGTCTGGTTCACCACCGGATTGTTCAGTCTCATGGTGGACCGGCACCTGGAGGATCTCCGCGGCCTGCGGCACATCCTGGCGGGCGGAGACGTCCTCAGCCCGCCACATGTCCGCAAGGCCTTCAAGGTTCTGGGTCCCGGGGTCTTGATCAACGGGTACGGGCCGACGGAAAACACCACCTTCACCACCTGCCACATTCTGAATGAAGAGGTGCCTCCGGGCGCCTCGGTATCCATTGGCCGGCCGATCCACAACTCCCTGGTTTACGTCCTGGATTCGGAACTGCGGATGGTTCCGATCGGACGCAAGGGGGAGCTCTGCACCGGGGGGGACGGGGTGGCCCTCGGTTATTGGAAACGGGAGGCGCTGACGCGGGAGCGCTTTGTTCCGGATCCCTTCTGCGGGCGGCCCGGCGCCGTGATGTATCGCACGGGCGACCTGGTCCGCTGGCAGGCTGATGGCACCCTGGAGTTCATCGGCCGGGTGGACCGGCAGATCAAAGAGCGCGGGATCCGGGTGGAGCTTGGGGAGATCGAGGCGGCGCTGGATGAACTTGGCGGGCTCCGGGAGCGGTTGGTGGAGGTACGCCAGGACGCCGGGGAGCGGAGGCTGGTCGGCTATCTGGTCCCTGCGGCGTCCCGTGACCATGAGGATCCGGAGGCCCGCGAGCGATTGATCGCGACGGTGCGCTCCCACCTGCGGGAGCGGCTGCCGTCCCACATGGTGCCCACGGCATTCGTGGTGATCGCCGCACTACCGCTGACGCCCAACGGCAAGGTGGACCGCGCCGCGTTGCCGGCCCCGGGATCCCACATGGGCCCCGGGCCCGCGCGCCATGAGGAACCCCGGGACGAGGTGGAACGGGGTCTGGCCACGCTGTGGTCCCGGCTGCTGGGGCGCCAGCGGATCGGCATTCACGACGACTTCTTCGACCTGGGCGGCCACTCGATGACGGCGATCCAGTTGCTGTCCCAGGTGGACCAGCAGTTTGGCCGCGCCCTGCCGCTGGCGACACTCTTCGAGGCTCCCACGATTGCCCGGCTGGCCGGAGTGCTCCGGCAGAATGCGCCGCGCCCCAAATGGCCGAACCTCTCCCTGCTCCAGCCGGACGGTGCCGGACTGCCCCTGTTTTGTGTCCACGGGAACGAGGCAAGCTATTTCATCCCGCGCCACCTCGGTCCGACCCGGCCCTTCTACGCCTTCATGCACCAGGGGCAGGAGGGCGATGAGATCCGCCTGCGCACCGTGGAAACCATTGCGACCTCCTACGTGCGCCAGTTAAAGGAGGCCTGCCCCAACGGCCCCTACCTCCTGTGCGGCTATTCCTTCGGAGGGGTTGCCGCATTCGAGATGGCCCACCAGTTGATTGCGATGGGCGACTCGGTGCCGCTGCTCGCCATGATGGACACCTACGCGCCCGGGCTGCATCAGGAGGCGATGAAGCTGGAGTGGCGTTTTTATCAGCCGCTGTGGAAACCGGTGAAGCGATGGCTGGTCCGGTGGTTCCTGCGGCGGGGGCGTCTGGTCCCGCCAAAACTTCGCACCTTCTATATCAACGACACCTACGACCAGGCGGTCACCGCATTCCGGCCGCGCCCATACCCGGGACGCATTACGATCTTCAAGGCGGAGCATGCCTGGGGGCCCGCCGACCTGGGCTGGCGCGACCTTGCCGGCGGCGGGCTGGTGCTGGAGTCGGTGCCTGGCGACCACTTCAGCATGATTGAGGATCCGCAGGTCGAGGGGCTTTGCCGGAAGCTTGCGCAGGCGCTCGCGGATGCCGACAACGCCCGCTACTTTGACGGCGCTTGAGGCGCGAGGTGAACGTTCCGCATCCCAGACTGCGTCCGGACTGCGGGTCCGGCCCGGATGGCTTCACGTTGGTGGAGCTGCTGTCCCTGCTGTCGCTGCTTGCGGTGTTGCTGACCCTGGGACTGGCGCTATTCGCCAATGCCCGGGTGCGGCGCCAGCAGATGGTCTGCATGGACAACCTGCGGCTTGTGGCCCGGGCCGTTCATGAGTTTGAGGGGGATCCCGGAAAGCGTCCGCGATCCTTCACCCGGGTCATGACGGCACTGCCTTCCGGCATCCAGCCGGCCAACTTCCTGTGCCCCTCCGACCCCGCCCTCCGGGGCGCCGCCGACCGGCTCCGCGCAACCAACACCTACTGGGGGAACCAAGCCAACGCCTCCCAGGAGCCTTGGACCCAGACCGACCTCCGGGAGCCGGAGTCGGGGTCCTGGTCGGCCGAGATGGCCGAGATCAAGGAGACGGAGCCGTTCTCCTATCTGCATCCGCTCGGATGGCGGCGTCCGGCGTGGCAGCGTTTGGTGGGCACCGGACGCGACTTCGGCCTGGTGGTCTGCCAATTGCATGGTGTGCGGGTGCCGCCGGCCCCGATCTGGCAGGGTTTCAAGCCGTACCTGCAGTATGAGGGGGAGATGTTTCGCGGGACGGACGACGGGGCCGTCTTGAAACGCAAGGTGTTCCGTCCCGGAGCCACCGCCGATGGTCCGCCGGGAACCGATTATCCCTGGGAATTCTACACGGACGTGGTCCCCGGGCAGTCCCGTTGATCCGGAGGCTCCATGGTTTCAGCAACCAAGTCCCGGCTGCATCTGGTGGAGGCCCCGACGCCCGCCCCACCGGAGCTCCGGGACCGCACCCTGCCGCTGCGGCGAACCCTCCGTTGCTGGGGCGGACTGCTCTGGGGGGAATGGTTTGCGCATAGCCGTCTGATCCTTGCGGTCAGCCTTTTGTGGTTGGCGGCCGTCTGGTTTCTGCCGGTCGTGGCACACCCCTCATGGATCCTGGCGTTGGGGGGCCTCTTCGGGGTGGTTGGCGGACCGGCCTTCGGAGGCAGTGACGTCATGGGCGGATGTGAGGAATTCACCTTCTCCCAGCCGGCGACGCGAAGGCAGCGATTCGACGCGCGACTGCTCGTTGCCGTGGGCTGCCTGGGGATTCTGACGGCCCTCAACGTGCTCACGTTGCAGAACAACCTGACCGACCTGGTGCTGAGCTTCTTCGTCTCCACCGGCATCGCCGTCGTCGAGTTGAGGCGTCCGGAATTCCTTTACTGGGTGGTGCTGGCCCTGCCGCTCGCGGCGCTCGCGGTCGGTTTCTCGGTGGCATCCCTGGCCACGACACGCGCGGTCGCCTATACGGCGTGGGTCTGGGGCGCGCTGGGGTCGTTGACCGGGCTTCGGGCGGGGCTGTCCCTGGAGGACTACGTTTGGGAACGATTGAACGGCCGCATCACCATCCCCCTCCTCCTGGCCATCGCCGGCATCACGTTGGGGATGGCCCGCCGGCTTTACGGGGAGAAGGAGGCCGGCCGGACCTCCTCGCCGCTGCGATTGCCGCTCAGCGGATGGGCTGCCCTTGGCGCGGCGGCCCTTGCCGGGCTGGGGGTGGCGTTGCTGCTGACCTGGTTCGTGGCCAACTTCGCCCGCTGGATCTGAGGTTGGGGACCCGTGGGCCGCTTTCCCTCCCTGCCGCGGGATTGCAGGCGGGACCGCCGTCGCCCACGCTGCGGACCGCGACGCCGGGTCCCCTGCTCACACGTGAAGGTCCCCATCCTCAAATCCCTCCGCGCCCTGGCGGATCCCACCCGCCTGCGCATCATTGCGCTCCTGGAGCGGGAGGAACTCTCGGTCAACGAACTCCAGGAAATCACCCGTCTTGGGCAGTCCAGAATTTCGACCCACGTCGGGCTTCTCAGCGAGACGGGTCTGCTCGCGTCGCGGCGGGAGGGCAAACGAACCTTCTACCGGCTGAATTCGCAGGCGGGCGCGGAGGTGACGGAGTTCGGCCGCCTCGCCATTCGCGGCGCCGCGGAGCTGCCGGAGCACGAGGGGGACCGCGTCAATCTGCGTCGAATCCTCGCGCGACGGGAGGATCAGTCGCAGGTGTACTTCAACCAGGTGGCCGGCCGCTTTGACCGCAGCTACGGGCCCGGCCGGTCGTGGCAGGCCTTCGGACACCTGCTCCTTCGCATGCTCCCGCCCATCACCGTGGCGGACCTCGGTTCCGGGGAGGGGCTGCTTTCAGAGCTGCTCGCGCGGCGGTGCCATCGGGTGATTGCCGTGGACAACTCCGAAAAAATGGTGGGCTTTGGCGCCCTCAAAGCGCGGAAGAACGGACTCAGGAACCTGGAGTTTCGCCTCGGGGACCTTCAAGCCCCGCCCATCAGTCCTGAAAGCGTGGATGTGGTGGTGCTCAGCCAGGCGTTGCACCATGCGGAGGACCCCCCCCAGGCCTTGCGCGCCGCGTTTCGCATCCTCAAGCCGGGAGGACGCCTGCTCGTGCTGGATCTGGTCCGGCACGCATTCGCCCGGGCGGCCGAGCTGTACGGGGATCGCTGGCCGGGGTTTGCCGAGGCGGACCTTCATCGTTGGATCGAGGCGGCCGGTTTTGTGGACATCGAGGTGAGCGTGGTGGCCCGGGAGGAGCAGGAACCCCACTTCGAAACCCTGTTGGCCGCTGCGGACAAACCCGCTGCCAAAACGGCCACTTCTCCGCGTTGAGCAGCGCACCCGGTTCCACGCCGTCTTCGGGCGGTTGAGACCCTCGTCGCGGCCGGGTCAGGCCGTCATGGCCGCCACGGTTCTGCGAATCCTCGCGAAATTGGCCTCGATGAGATCCAGATATTCATTGCGTCCGGTCACCGGGTTTTCGAGGAACCGGTACAGCCCGAGGAAGTCCTGCTCAATCTTCGGCAGGACGTAATGGGTCCAGAATCCCGGGGTCTTGCGGATGAGGTCGTCCGCGGATTCGAACGTCATGCCGCCGCCACCCCGGCCGGCGTTGTATGCGGCGGATTCGGCAAACTCGGCAAACAGGATGGGCAATTTCTCGGGATAGTCGGCGGCCGCCATCTGGCCGAGCAGATCGGCGGTTCCAAGGGCGTAGCCGGCGATCCGCTCCTCTTCGCCCTGGAACTGCAGCGCGCTGACGTTCGCGCCAAGTCCGGTGCACCGGATCATGCTCTGCACCGACTGGATCTGCCGCAAGGTGAAGCTCCGCGCCTCCAGGAACCGTTCCGCGAAGTCACAGGATCGGTTGACATGGATCGCGGTGTATTTCGCCCCGGTGCCTGTGGTGTCGTCGCGGCGCTTCAGATAACCGGTGTCATGGAGCAGGATGGCCAGAAGCCCCAGCTGGAAGGTCTCCTCCCGGAGGGCCGGCAGGGCGCGGACCTCGGCGCGCCTCCGGATCAGCGTGGAGAAGCAGAGCGCCCCTTGGAGCGTATGTTCCAGATCGTGGTACCGGGCATCAATCGCCTGGTAGTCGGGATGCCTCCCGGCGAAGCAGTCCACGACCTGCGGGAACAACCGCGTCACAAAGTCCGGGTCTCCGGCGGGAAACTGCCACAAGTAATCCTGGGCGATCCGCCGCCGGACGGCGTCCGCATCCGTGGTCTCAACGTCCAACCGCATTCGGCCCGAGATTCGCAAACAGGCGGGGCCGGTCACGGGAATTCGACAGCCGGGATGGTGCGCCGGTGCATCCCGAAGCTGTGGGTGGATGTCAGTTCCAGAGGAGGTGATCGTCGTTGTTTTTGAGGGCGACACCGCAGCGCAGGCATCCGCCGCCGCCTGCAGTCGCCTCTCCCGTTCGACTCGTCCCCACTGGCGAGCGTCCTCAATCGCCCCCTGCTCCAGTTCACGCAACGGGTTCACGCCGGCCTCCCCTGTTGGGTCAAGCGGTAGAGGTACAGGTCCTTCACGGGAACTTCGAGGCGGTGTTCGCGGTCCTGTCGGCCGCGACCGAGGGTCGAGCCCACGCACTTCCAGTTCGCCCCCTGTAGCAGGCTCCCCGGAAGCTGTTCCGCTCCACGAGGTTCTCACCGACCACGCGGAATCCCAGGTCATGGTAGCGCTGAGGGTAGAAGGCCCACCGTCGGGTCGCATCGCTGCCGGGATCGAGCCGAACGTTCCCGAGGCGCGTCAGCCCAACCCACGACCGCTCCGGGGTCCTGCCACCCGGGGGGGGCGATGCTGTGGCGGGGCGCAGGACGCTTCTGGGTCTGGAGCGCCGGCAACTCGAGGTGTCCCCGGGCCTGGAGGTTGATCAGAAGACTTCGTGCAGCGAAATCCTTCAACCGGCCCCTTGACATCCCGCCAATCCCATCGCTGGCACACTTCACGCGCGAGGCGCTTGCGGCTCCACCCGGGGTTGGACCCAATCCACCCTGGCAACGCTTCCACCTCCGGCCCAGACACCAAGCCGACCTTGGATCACTTCCGTGGATTCCATCCCTGCTTCTGCGAGGCGGAATGCTGGTCCTTCAGATCAAACACCAACAACTTCGGGATGCACGGAGAATTCCGTTGACGCGTTCCTGGAGCGAATTCCGTTGACAATTGTAGGTGGTTTTGGACTCTCAGCCCAGCTAAACCTCGAACCTACCCGCCACTTAAAATGGATTCCAAGCTCTCTTGCGGCGACGGATCCTCCGCTGCCACTTTCGCCCGAATTTCGGTCACAGCCATCCCATAGGAAATGGGGTGGAAAAAGGCTGAGTTGAGATGTTTTATGATTACACGGCAACTCATGGGAATGTTTGCGAGCCTGATCACTCTATGTGCAGAGCCTCTGATGGTCTCCACAAACTTTAACGACATTGACTTCGATGGGAATGGAGCGGTTGACGCGAAGTATCGAGCAAGTGTTAGTGTTTCCGGTGAGGGGAGTAATGTGCAGGTAAGAGTGGTGTCCTGGGTCGTGTCTCAGTTTGGATCGATTGCCCTGCGGATGTCACCGGAGGCGCTCTACTTTGACGAGGGCAGTCCGGTTTCCACGGACTCGCCTGCGAATGGCGCTCCTCCATTGGTGACCACTGTAGCGCTGACGCTCTACCTTGCGTAT
This sequence comes from Verrucomicrobiia bacterium, assembly GCA_019634635.1. Lineage (NCBI taxonomy): Bacteria > Pseudomonadati > Verrucomicrobiota > Verrucomicrobiia > Verrucomicrobiia bacterium. The sequence goes on along the minus strand of JAHCBB010000003.1, from coordinate 208,395 downwards.
TGGAGTCAGTTCCTGGAGTGGCTCTACGTGCCGTTATCTGAGGTGGACCACCTTGGAAGCCGCCTGTCGGTGTACGTTGGGCTGAGGTTTCCGACGGAAGGCGGGATGTGCCATGGGTGGCTGAAGTTTGTTCGGCCGGATACCCAACTTCCGACGCTGTTCATCCTGGATTCCTCCGACTGGAATCCGATTCCTGGCGCGCCGATCCGGGCAGGGCTGCCGCCCGAGATTCCGATTCAGTCGGAGTGGCTGCCCGATGGGGAGACCCTGCGGTTCACCTGGCCGCCAGCACTGGTCTCCTGGGTGCTCGAAAGTACCCCTAACTTTACACCGCCGGTCGTCTGGGAACCGGTGGAGAGCGGCGGCGGCTACGCCGACGTATCGGCCACGGAGCAGGGCCGGTTCTTTCGGTTGAGGCGACCGTGAATATGGGGCAGTCACGGCGGACAGACGGGAGTTGGCGGATCGGCCACAGCGGGTCCCGGGTGGGATTCACACTGATCGAGCTGCTGGTGGTCGTGGCCATCATCGCAGTTCTGGCCGGACTGTTGCTGCCAACTCTGGGGCGTGCACGCGATCGGGCTCTCGCGGTGGGCTGCCTCAACAACCTAAAGCAGCTTCAGCTCGGCTGGATGTTGTACGCCGTTGGTCACCAAGTGGGACTTGGGGTTATTGAAGGCACATTTTGGTTGCCACGGTCAGAGTCTGGACCTACGAGTGGTCAGCTGTCACCGGCGGTGGCTTTGGGGAGATGGAAAGATCCTGTGAGCGAGTCTCCTGATCCCCAAAGTATTGCATTTGGAGTCAACAGCAGTCAGATGGTTGTGGGTTGGTCTGGAACCTCGGCCAGCAAGCGAGCGGTATTAAAAATGGGCGCCACGGCACGATGGCTCAATCTAAATGATAAGCATGTCGTCCATGGTTTGGGCAATCCACCGCCCGTAGGATGGAATCTTCAGGAAGCAGTCGCGATCAACGAGGAGGGAAGCATTGTTGGCAATGGAACAAAAGGTAGCTCCAGCACCCCGAGAGCGTTTCTTTTGATCCGACGAACTGATGAAAAACTAATTTAATGTAGTTTATGATCAAGATACTTCTTGTCGAATTGTTTGCGTGTGGTTTTGCCTTGTCTGCACAGCCGCTTATGGTTTCGACTAATTTCAACGACATTGACTTCAATGAAGACGGGGTCATTGAGGCTAGATACCGAGCATCTGTCAGTGTATCTGGCGAGGGTATGGATCTTCAGTTTGGGGTCGGTACTGGCGTTGTAGCTCAATTTGGTGTGGCTGCCCTTCGAATGTCATCTGAAGATCTCTACTTTACTGAAGGTGCGCTTGTTTCGGTGAACTCTCCTGCGAATGGTTCACCTCCATTGAATACGACTGCCCGGCTTGTTAGCTATGTTTCCAGTCAGAATCGCTTCTTGGAATGGCTCTATGTGGAGGGTAGTCCGGTGGATAGCCCGGGTGATCGACTCACGGCGTACGTTGGCCTGCGGTTTCCGACGGAAGGCGGGATGTGTCATGGGTGGCTGAAGTTTGTTCGGCCGGATACCCGGCTCCCGACGCTGTTCACCCTGGATTCCTCCGACTGGAATCCGGTTCCCGGTGCGCCCATCCGGGCAGGACTGCCGCCCGAGGTTCCCATTCAACCTGAGTGGTTGCCCGATGGGGAGACCCTGCGGTTGACCTGGCCGCCAGCACTGGTCTCCTGGGTGCTCGAAAGCACCCCGAACCTCACACCGCCGGTCGTCTGGGAACCGGTGGAGAGCGGCGGCGGCTACGCCGACGTATCGGCCACGGAGAAGGGCCGGTTCTTCCGGTTGAGGCGGCCGTGAATGGAGGGCAGTCACGGCGGACAGACGGGAGTTGGCGGATCGGCCACAGCGGGTCCCGGGTGGGATTCACACTGATCGAGCTGCTGGTGGTCGTGGCCATTATCGCGGTTTTGGCCGGGCTGTTGCTGCCGACTCTGGGGCGTGCACGCGATCGGGCTCACGCGGTGGGCTGCCTGAACAACCTGAAGCAGCTTCAGCTCGGCTGGATGTTGTACGCCGGTGATCACAACGACTGGCTGGCGCCCTCGGAAATGAACGCCTCGCTGCCCAGGGCGCCTCGTTGGGTGGACGGCAACATGAGCGCCTTCGGCGATTACGCCATGACCCGAACCAACCGTGCGCTGCTGGTGGCCCCCGGACCCGGGCACATCGGCCCTTACGTCAAAGCGCCCGACGTGTTCCATTGTCCGGGAGACCGGAGCACGACCAATGTGTTCGGGAGGCGCGGTCCGCGGCGGGTTCGCAGCTATTCGATGAACCAGTTCATCGGCGGAGGAAGTGGCGTCGGATTCACGGGAGATCCGAATGACATGGAGAGCTTCCAGTGGACCTTCGCCCCCAGCGCCTTTGTGCGATACACCGACTTCGGCCGGTTTTCGCCCGCGCAGATCTGGGTGCTGATTGACGAACATGAGGCCACCATTACCAGTGGACTCTTTGCGATGGACTGGTTTGGCGGACCGCAAAGCAGTTGGATCCGCCGTGTGGCGGGCCGGCACGGCGGGGTGGGCAGCCTGAGTTTCGCCGATGGGCACGCAGAGCTGCGTCGGTGGAAGGATCCCCGGACGGCGCCGCGGGTAAGCAGTTGGGAGCAGTTTTGGGCCGCGTCGCCCAGCAGCGCGGGCAACCCCGATTACGTCTGGCTGTGGGAGCGGACCAACGGGCCCTGGCCCCTGGCCGGCGAGGGGGAATAGAGATCCGCGTTCTTTTCACCCGAGCTGGGCATCAAGAGGTGGAGGCCGCGGGTCGAGCCCACGCACTTCCAGTTCGCCCCCTGTAGCAGGCTCCCCGGAAGCTGTTCCGCTCCACGAGGTTCTCACCGACCACGCGGAATCCCAGGTCATGGTAGCGCTGAGGGTAGAAGGCCCACCGTCGGGTCGCATCGCTGCCGGGATCGAGCCGAACGTTCCCGAGGCGCGTCAGCCCAACCCACGACCGCTCCGGGGTCCTGCCACCCGGGGGGGCGATGATGTGGCGGGGGAGCTGCGGCTCAATTCTCCGGCTCGGCGAACGCGAGGATCTGCACCAGTGCTGCGTCCTTTTCGGGACCGGTGAGAAAATCAAATGCGCGAAGATACCGCGGGTGGTCCGCTGGGGGCGTCGCCGGGTCGCCGACGATTTTGACGAGGAGTTCCGGGGTGCGCCTGGCGCGGGATCTCCAGATCACGTCCCGTCCGCCCGGTGTGTTCCACGAGTCCCCGGCCATGCCCAGCCAGGCATCCAGAAAGGCGTCCCATTGGCCTTCCGCCCCGATGCCGAGCGCCTCGAGGTACCAGCGGTCGCCACCCTCATGCTGCAGCGCCAGGGCGGCCCACAATGCGGCGGCCTCCGGGGACCGCTGATGGCGCAACGCCAGGGCCGCTTCGCGGCGGACCGCCGGGCTTGGGTCCTTCACCAAGGCGTCCACCAGCGGCAGGATGTTGCCGTCGCGCTGACGGGCCAGCCGGAGGGCCGCGATGCGAATGTCGGGGTCGGCATCCCGGATCGCGGCCGCGAGGAACGCGTCTCCACGGCCGGGAACGCGGGACAAAAGGGCCAGCGCCCGCGCCCGCTGACGGGGATCGCTCCCCTGCCATACGGCATCCAGCACCCGCACCGCCTCCGGATCCCTGCTCAAATGGCCATCGAGCGCCTTCCACGCCAGGTAACGGGTGGCGTTGTTGGGGGAAGCCAGCGCGGCCACCGCGGCCCGCGGCGTGGAAAGATCGGGAGGACGCACCCGCACGGCCGTACCCGGAGGCGCCACCCGGTAGATCCGCCCGGTCATGGATTCCAGCTTCTGGTCCGCCATGTAGTGACCGCCGACTCCGGCGTCGTTCCAGTCGGCGATGTACAGCGCGCCCTCGGGGCCGACGGCAACATCGCTCGGACGGTACCAGTCATCCGTGCTGGTCAGGATGTTGGTGATCGTCGCGGTGTACCCGGCGCCCTGCGGCGTGACCGGATAGGCGCGGACCACGCGGGGGCCGGCGTCGCAGTGGATCATCTGCCCGCGGAACACGGCGGGAAGCAAATGCCCCTCGTAAATCGTGATCCCGGTCGGCGAGCCCGCCCCGGTTAACAGAAGGTTCGGGACCACTCCCGGGTCGTTCAGGTGCCAGTGCCGCCGGGGAATCTCCGGCTCCCAGTTGGTGCGCTTCTTGCCCCAACCGGCACCGGTCAACTCGTCCACATACCCGAAGTTGCCGCCCTCCATCACGTAGTTGATGCGCACGCCCTGGTTGCCGTCATCGTCGTTGTCCGACTGCCAGACGGTCCCGAAGGAGTCCACCGCCGTCTCATAGTTGTTTCGGAAGTTGTGCCCGAGAACCTCGAGATTGGACCCGTCTTCGTTGCAGCGAAAGGCCATGCCCTGCCGGAACGGCCTGCCCTGGTCGGTCACGGCGCGGCCCGCGGTATCCTTCACAAGGTCCCCCGTCGCCAGCGCCTCGGGATCCGGCGTCCCGTGGAGCGGCAGCTCCCGCATGCCGGCGGGGGGGTGGCGCAGAAATCCGCCGGTATTGCCGAAGTTGAAATAGAGCTTGCCGTCGGGGCCAAACACAAAGGCGTGGGCGGCATGGTCGTGATCCGCCGACTTGGGATTGGTGGTGAACAGCAGCTCCCGGCGGTCGGCGACGTCATCGCCGTCGGTGTCGGTCAGGATGAACAGGTAGGGCGACGCTGAGACGAACACGCGGTTTCCGAGCACGCAGATGCCCAGGGCGGTATTGATGCTGGGGTCCTGGTAGAAGGTCTTCGCGGTATCCGCCACCCCGTCGCCGTCGGTGTCCTCGAGAATCTGGATCCGGTCGCCCCCGGGCCTGAGGACACCCCACTTTTGGAAGCTGGAACGGTAGTTGGCCCCTTCGGTGACCCAAACGCGGCCGCGGGCATCCACATCGAGGTTCGCGGGATTCACCACCCATGGCTCGGAGGCGAAGAGGTTCACGGCCAACCCGTCGGCCACCGTCATCTTCTCGAGCTGCTCAAGGGCGGGCCCGCGCCCGGCGCGGGACTCTTCGGACTGCACCGGAAGCAGAAGGGCCGCCGCGGCGGCTGCAAGCGCTGAGGATTGGATCGGATTCATGGCGATGCGGGGATTGAAATGGGCGGGCCGCCCGGTGGTCAAACGACGAATCGGCGCATTCTCGCAGACGTGAAAGGGTCCGGGGGGTGGCTTCGGCTATTTGGGATCCAGGTTCCGGGCGAGGGCATCCGGTGTCAGGCGGGACTCGACGCCCGCGGCAGGCACTTCGGCTCCAGCGATCCAGACCAGGCCGTTGAGCACGACCTTGCGGAAATTGGGGTCGGCCCAGTTCCGGTGGAAATGGCCGCCGGTGAATCCGAATCCGCGGCCGCCGCCGGGCCTCTCGTAGGCCCACATGAGCACCTGCGAATCCCCCCGTCGCACCGATTCTCGGACGGCGGGATTGCCGGAGTGCGGGCCGTCGCCCCGCTGCATCGTCTCGGGTGGCGCCACGGCGCTCAGGATCGGCGTCACCCCCTTCATCTCGGGAACAAACCGCATGTGGAAATACCATTCGTCGTTGATTTCGAACGGCGTGACGCCCCGGGTGACGGGGTGGTCGGGCAGGGAGGTAAACCGCGCCACCCAGTGGGGATTCACGCTCCAGAAGGTTTCAAAGTAACCGCCGGTCCACCGCAGCATCGCCTCGCCGGGCTCGCCCTTGGGAACCTCGACGCCGTAATGGGCCGCGCCAATCCCGACGCCCCGGGCGGCGAGCGCGTCCAGTTGCCGGAGCCGCTCGGGGCGGATCGCCGGGTGTCCGTTGCCGCCATCGGCATAGAGGAGCACGGCGTCCGCGCGCTCCAGCAAAGACGGATCCGCCGGCCATCCGTTGCTGGCGACGGTTGCCTGAAATCCGGGAACCCGGTTCAGCGCCTCGGCCAACAGCAGGGCACCCGCCCGGAACTCGTGTTCGCCCTTGCCATGGCTGGGGGACCCGGCGACCAGGAGGATCTGCTTGTCGGCACACGCGGTCAGCGCCGAAGTCAGCAGGAGAATCGCGGAGACAAATCGTTTCATGATGTGCAGCACGGTGTCCCAGCCCGACGTCCCCGGAAACCCGTTTCTTCAAGGCCGCATCCCACAACTCCATGCCATGGGAACGTCACTGAAACGGCATTGACTGCCGCAGGCCGGCATGGACTCTCGTCATCAACACGCAGTTGGTTCAAGCCCGCTGGGCCCCTGTGGTTTGGGAGGACACGGCACTCCTGTTCCCCCAGGCACCGGCCTTCATTGCGGGGTCACGGGGCCCCGCAGGGAAGCTTTGGCCATGGTGTGGCCCGACCCGTCTGCGGCTCCAATTCTCCCATGATGACTCGTCCTTCTTCCCTCCCGCCGGCGTCCGTCGTCGGTCGTTCCTCCAAGTACCGCCTCCCGCGCCTGCTTCTGACGGCGCTTGCCCTCTCCGGTGCGCTTCGGGCCCAGGATTATCCGGCCGCGGTCCTTGGGGACAACCCGCTGGCCTATTACCGTCTCAACGATTCCCTGGTTCGTGGAAATGTCCTGACCAACTCCGGGTCCCTGGGCGCCCCGGGCGATGCCGCAAACACGGGTGCGCGGCCGTTTCCGGGCGCGATCGCCGGCACCGGCGACCTGTCCCAGTTCTTTGACGGCGCCTCCTGGGCGGAAATCCCGTGGAATGCCGCGATCAATCCGCCAAACACCGAACCGTTCACCATGGAGGCGTGGCTCTACCCGGCCTCCGACCAGATCAATGCGGGCCAGGCACCGGTGATGAACCGCTATTCGTATCCGGGCGTGAATCGCCAGGGCTGGGTGATTTTCCAGCGTGCGCGCGATGACAGCTACGCCGGAGCGCCCGGATTCGAGGGCGTGGGCTGGAACTTCCGGATGTATCGCGGCGAGGGCGGCAGTTCGGGACTCGATGTCACCAGCAATGTGCCCTTCGAGATCGGCGTCTGGACCCATTTGGTGGTGGTGTACAACCCGGACGATGACGGCAGCCAGTCTCTGACCATGTTCGTCAACGGCGTTGCCGCGGCGACCAACGTGTGGACCGGCGAGGGACCGGGCTATGTCGCCAACACCGACGACCACCCGTCGGACGAGGCGCCCAACGGCCCGGCCGGGCTGGCCCTTGGCGCCTACAACAACACCAGCCCCGGAGGGAATCCGTATTTCGGCGCCGTGGATGAGTTTGCGATGTATGCGAGGCTCCTGACCCCGGAGCAGATCCTCGCCCACTACCAGAATGGAACGAACGCCGCCCGCGTCGTTCCCTATCCGGCCCTGGTCCAAGCGGACGCCCCGGTGGTGTACCTGAGGCTGGATCAGTTGTCCGACGGCCCCCCGGTCACGCTCAACCTGGGCAATCTTCGCAAGGCCGGGGAAGGGGTGCCGTCGGTCGAGGTGGTCCGCCCGGTGCCCAGCGCCCTCGCGGCCCCGGGTGGGGACACCGCCTACGGCTTTCATCACCGCAATGGCAGCGCGGTGACCACCATTCCCTTCACCCCGGACAACAATCCCGACGCCGGCATTCCCTTCACGCTCGAGGCCTGGTTGCGGCCGACGTCGGCGCGGCAGAACCCGGGTGCCGCACCGATCGCCAACCGCTATGTGAGCTCGGGGAACCGCACCGGCTGGGTGATCTTCCAGCGGGCTCCGGACGAGGAATCCGCAGGCGGGGACGGTGTGGGCTGGAATTTCCGCATGTTCACCGGCTCCGGTGGCGGCGGTCAGAACGTCGTCACCGGGGTGCCCTTCACCCTGGGTGAATGGCAACAGCTTGTGATCACCTGGACCCCGACGGAGGACACCGGTTTTGGCGACGGCAGCTGGTTCGGCACGCTGACGGCATACGTCAACGGCGAATTCGCAGCCTCCAATGAGTTGGCCATGTACAAGGCGAACACGGATCCCACCGAGGATGGCACCCTCCCGTCCGATTTTGCCGTCGGCGCCTACAACGCCGCCTCCGGACTCGGCGACAATCCGTTCGAGGGCGACGTGGACGAGGTGGCGTTCTACAACAATTACCTTCTGACTCCGGAGCAGATCCTTTCGCATTACCAGGCCGGCACCAATGCGCTGGCCTCGCCGGCCTACGCCAGCCAGGTGCTGATGGCCGCCTATGACGGCACCGGCACGCAGCGCAGCATGCCGGCCACCTACCTTCGCCTCAGCGACCCGGCGTTGTTCCCCGCGGCCAACCACGGCACGTTGGGCTCGGGCGCGGACGGCAGCCTGGTGGTGACCACCAATGATGTGGCCGGGCCCCGCCCGCCCGCCGAAATGGGCTTCAGCGACACCAATGCCGCCGTACCGCTGGATGGCACCAAGGGTTGGATCAACCTCAACAACCCCCCGGGTCTCGACATTGCCGGTGCCATCACCCTCGAATCCTGGGTGAAGCCCGGTGCCATCCAGGGGGAGCTGGCCAACATCATCTCCCATGGGACCAATGGCCTCGGCGCCGAGGTGTACCTGCGGATCAATGCCGAAGGTGCCTATGCCGTGGGTTCCTCGGATGGTGCCACCGCTCAGGGCGTCACCTTTCCGGTTCCGGGGGGCGATCTCGGCAGTGCGGACTGGATCTATCTGGCCGGCACCTATGACGGGACCTCGTGGAACCTGTATCGCAACGGCGTTTTGGTCGCCTCCGAACCGTCTACGACCGGGGCGGTGGCGGTTCCTGACGCCAACTGGGCGATTGGATCCACCGGCAGCGGCTGGGAGCACTACTTCACTGGCACGGTGGATGAAGTGGCGATCTACGACCGGGCGCTGACCGCCGCGCAGGTGCTCGCGCACTACAATGCGGGCGTGTCGGGGCAGCTGCCAATCACGCTCCAGATCGGTCAGGACGGCGGGGTCGTCACCATCACCTACACCGGTGGGACGCTCCAGGAGTCCGAATCGCTTGGGGGCGGGTATCAGGACGTGCCCGCGGCGACGTCCCCGTACACGCCTGCACTTACCACGGACACCCGATTCTACCGCGTGCGCCAGTAGGCGGTCGCCGGTTTCAGGGCCGGTGGGTGGGGACCCGCTGCCGCGGGTCCGTAATTCTCCGTCCGCGCAGGAGGCGCGGACGGCCTGTGCGTGTGGAGTCACCACCCCGAATGCCGCGATCGGAGCGTTGGGAGGCCCCGGGATCCGCGGTGGCACAGCCGCGGATGGAAGTGAGGGCGGCGCAGCAGCACCGCCCCCGTCCAGCCTTGGAGGGCCCCGAGGCCTACCGGCAAAGGTTCGTGACCATGAACGACTTGGTCATCAAACAAAGCCGCTCATGGAGGACCCGGCTTTCCGGAAACAGGGAGGTCAGTTCCTTGCGTGTCAGCAGCCGTGTCTCCTCGCAACGAATCCTCGCCTCCAGCCAGTCCGGCTCCCGTCCCATGAAGCCCATTTGGAAGTGCTGGTGAAGCCACGTTCGGATGCCGAGGGGAAGCAGGGCGAAAAACGGGAAATAGAAATGGGGTTCGATCGGGAAGGTCCTCGCGGGTGTTTGAACGAAGTGATGCCGCCCGTGACGGCGGATGGTCTCCGCCATGCGCCGTTGCTGTTGCAGGCTGCCCACATGCTCAATGACCGAATTGGAGTAGATGATGTCGTAGTGTTGGAGGCGCAGCGAGCCTGGATCCAGCGCATCGCCGCCGTAGACGTTGAAGGCGATCCCATGGAGCTCGTGACTGGCGGGCTCCACGGGGGGCAGGTTGACAATATCCACTTCGGCAAAGAGGCCGGGGGGCAGCGCGGGACCGTTGAGCTTCCAATAGTTGAGCGTCCCACCGACATCCAGGAGCGACAGATCCCGCCGGCCCAACTGCGCCACCAGCGATCCGAAGAACTCGACCCGCTTCCGGCGGGCTCTTGCCGACAGCGAGCTGGAGTTGCCTGGGTCACTGATCATGGGGTGTTTTGCACGTCTTGAACCGGCCCACTCTTTTGAATCGAAGGGTCGGGTCAAGGAGTTCCAGCCCTCGGGCGGGGCGGCGGGTGGGGACAGGCGGCCTCCGGGGTTCATCGGTGGTGCTGTTGGCCTCGGCTGCGTCCGACACCCGATCGCGGACCGTTGCCGTGCGGGTCGCCGGCGGGACGGTGGTCATCGCGGACGAAATGGAGCCCGCCGCGTCCCGAGCAGTCCGGTCGCGCCGGCCTGCAACGCCGCGGCAATGTGAAATTCCGCCACGACACGACGCCAGATTCGCGACAAGGTTTCGGCCGACGCATGAAGCCCTTTTGGTCCGGAGTCTTTCCAGCCATCACCACCCAGATGCATCGCGATGGATCCCTCGATCTGGAGGGGACGGCGGCGCATGCGGAGGCCCTGATCCGTTCAGGAATCTCCGGACTGATTGTCCTGGGTTCCCTCGGCGAAAATCAGTCGCTGGACGCCGGGGAAAAACAACGCGTGATGGCGGCGATGCGGGAGGCGGTGGCCGGGCGCATCCCCCTGCTCAGCGGGGTGGCTGAAGGCAGCCTGGAGGCGGCCGTGCGCCACGTGCGGGAGGGCGAGGCACTGGGGTTGGACGGCTTCATGGTGATGCCGCCCATGAGTTACCGGTCGCCCGATCCGCGGGAGTCGCTCCATCACTTCCGCGAGGTGGCCCGAGCCACGGGCCTCCCGATCATGATCTACAACAACCCGATCAGCTACGGCCACGATCTGACCCCGGAATTGTTTGCGAAGCTGTCCACCCAGAAAAACTTCGTCGCGCTCAAGGAGAGCTCCGGAAACCCCCGGCGGATCACCGACCTGCACAACACCGTGGGCGGACGCTACGCCCTGTTCACCGGTGTGGATGACCTGGCACTGGAAAGCGCGGTGCTGGGAATTGATGGGTGGGTTGCCGGGGCCGGCATCGCCTTTCCCCGGGAGAACCAGCATTTCTGGGAGTTGACGCGCCGGGGTGAGTGGGACCGTGCGCGGACGCTTTACCGGTGGTTCACCCCGCTGCTGCACCTGGATGTGCACCCCAAGTTTGTCCAGTACATCAAGCTGGCGGTGCAGGAGGCCGGCCTGGGCGGCGAATGGGTGCGGGCGCCCCGGCTGCCACTGATCGGTGCCGAGCGAAGAGCCGTGCTCAAGATCATCCGCGAAGGGATCGCCACCCGCCCACGCCTCCGCTGAATCCTTCTGGACGGTCTGTGGAGGATGGAGCGGGTGAAGGGAATCGAACCCTCGTTACGAGTCTGGGGGCAAAAGGGGTGAGAAATGGCCTGAATTGCCCGGCTCAAGACGGTTCACCGGACGCACACGCTTGATTTCCCGTTTCAGCCTTCGCGGCGATGGCAGCAGTTCTTCATCAAGATCAAGAAGCCGCATCTCTGCTTTCCACTGCCCTCGGGTGACCTACGTGAACCGGTTGCGCCGGGCAGGTGTGCCACGCGAAGCCGCCATGCGGTTGGTCATCCATGCTTCCGACCTTGTGCACCAGATTCACGATCGGGAGAAGATTCAGGACGTCGAGCAGCGGCGCGACGCGGTCGCGTTTCCCCAATAGTCGGAAGTCCGTCTCCTCCTCGCCTGCGATGAGTGGGTCGCCGGGTCGCCCGTCCGGGCTTAGGTGGCGGAATCGGCAGTTGGCTATCCCTCCCGATTGGTGGCATTTTGACAGCATGCAAACGGTGACCTTGCCTGAAGCACAGCGGCGGTTGACGGAGCTCGTGCGTGACCTCGCCATCCGGGGTGATCTGGTCATTACCGATGCGGACAAACCCATTGCCAAGCTCTCCTTCCTGTCTTCCCGCCCGTCGCTGAAGGATCTCCAGCCCAAGTCCGTCGGAGCGATTCTCCGCCCCTTTCCCTCGGCCGACGACGATCTGCTCGGAGAGTTGCTGGATCCCCGACCATGATCGGCGTTGACACCACGGTTCTGGCATCGTCAGCAGAATTTGTGGGTAGGAGGCGGTCGGCAAACTCCGCTGGCGGTGGAATCAAAGCCACCAATGCGTCCTTGTCGATTTCGCAAAAAGCCCATGTTCTTTCCAGCCGTCTCCAATCCTCAGAATCCACAAGGCCAGAGATCCGAAACACGCGCAGAATGTTCGGGAATGATTTCACCTTGATGAGGTTGGTCAGAAGCTGCTCGCCCGTGTCGTTCACTAAGTCTTCGGCGCGTGGGAAACTGGAAGCCGCGAGTGGCGCAGCGTTCGCGAGCGAACGCGGAGCTGAAATCGAATCCAACTTCTTGAGGAGCGCCCGCCAACCGTCTGCCCAACCGCGCGTGAAGGAGATTTTGGAATGTCCTGCAGCCGGTCACTGAGGGTTACCGAAAATACCGCGACATGATTGGCCTCGGAGGCCTTTTCGAAAAGATCATCGTAGTTGGTTGTATATACGCGCCGCCAAGGCAAAGACGCGATGGTTGTCTGAGCCTTGGGAACCGGGGTCGCTGCAGTAAATTCTGGCTTAATAATGTCTATTATGGCATCCGTTCCTCGCTGCTCACGGAATATCTCTGCGGCGAGGGAGAGGGGTGTTTCGGCAGGGAGCTCCGCCAACCCGGCGATCTGTTCGCCGAGTTGTTTTCCACTCGAGAACGCGGAGCTTTTGATGTTATTGGCTCCAAAAGAGAACCCAGCGCCCAAGAATAAAACAGCGTCTCCTTTGGCTGCGTAGCGGATGGCAGTTTCAATGTTGATATTCAGTTGGTTGAGTTGTTATTTTTCAATTGGCGTTGTCGGTTCGCGGCAGGCTGAAGAGGAGGGTGCGGACCCGTCCAACCATGTCTTTTAACCGTTCCTTGTCCGCGGCGTCGGCGTTGAAGGGCGAGTTTGCGATCACGGAATCAGGGCGGAGGGCGGGATCTAGGTCGCGGTGGAAGGCGTCGGCGTTCTCGGGGCCGAAGTCGGTATCGATGCTGTGCAGGGCGAGATTCATGACGGCGAGGGGGCTGGGCGACGACGCCGGGAGGCTGGGCATGTCGGATGTGGGGCTCATAGTTTGGGCTTCACGTCGGGATATGGCCCGAGGAACCGCTCGCCGTTGAAGTGGATCATGTGATCGGGGTCCTCGGCGATCCAGACTTCGGATTCCCAGGCGATGTGCGAGAGAAAGGTTTGCATGGTGCGGCGGGTCTCGAAGGCGGTGACGAATACCAAACCGGCTTTGCAGCCGGCGAACAGGTCTTTGAGTTCCTTGCGGCGCTTGCCGTCCACCGGGCCGGCGCTGGTGACGGCTTCGATGAGCAAAAGCCAGTTCTTCGCGATGTGGTGGACGATGACGTCGGGAATCTTGGCGGCGGAATCCAAGGTGACTCCGAGTGCGGTCAAGCCGGCCGTTTCGAGGTGGACGAACTTGTTTTCCGTATCGCCGATGTAGAGCACCAGGCCGCCGGGAGCGAAGGCGGGGCAGAATTGTTCGATGATGGCCTTGATGAGCGGGTTCTGCCCGCCGGGCGAAAGTGCGACCTGGGATCCGTCGGGCAGAGTCACAGGCACACGGGCCAAATCGCGTTTGCGGGCGATCTCGTGTTTGAGGGTTTCGCGGCTGGCGAGGTAGCGTTGCAGCACCGATGTCCATTCACGGGTGCCAACCTTGCGAAGGAGGGCGAGCGCGGTGGGTTCGATTTGATACACCGTCTTCCCGCTATTGGTCGGGCGCTTGGGGTCGTCGGGATTGCGCAGCAGCAGACCTTCCTCCACGAAGAACTTCACCGCGTCATCGCGAATGGTTTCGCGAGTATTCGGCGCGTAGCGGTTGCCATAGGCATCGGCGATGAAATCAATGATCGGCGTGATGCCGCGCAGCGGGGCTTGTGCGTCTGCCCAGGAAACATCCGGTCGCAGGTCCAGCAGGGCGAGCAACGTGTAGGCGGCGGTTTCGTTCCGCTGCTTCTGCCCAAACTGCAAAGCGGCGAGTGCCGCGATGGCCTCAGCAAGTCGCCGCTTTCGCGCGGCGGATTTTCGGTTGGGTTTGTCGGCTGGCATGAAGGTGTTGGGTGACGAGTTGGTCGATCTCGTCCTGCGTGAGGTCGAGCGTGGTCATTTCGCGGCCCATCGCTTGGAGAGTGTCACGGTCAGGATAGGTCAACGTGCGGAGGTCGGTGGCGTTCACCTGGGTGTGGCCGCTAAAACGACGGAAGTACTGGTCAACCACGGTCGAGTTTAGGAAGGCGTAGAGGCCGAAAGCGAGATGGCGCTCCAGACCGCGACCGTTAGCGTGAAAGTAATTCAGGTGGTTCTCGAATCCGATCCATTCCGCCTTCACCTGCTCGGGATCGAACAGGCACGCCACGAGGCGGCGGCGCTCTTCCTTCGACGTGAAGCGCTTCGTGAGCAGATACATTCCGGAGGGCACGAGCCACGGGCGGGTTTCGGCGTTGTCGAGGATGGCGTTGGGCTTGCGGGCTTCGAGCTTGGGCCAATGAACGGTGCCGCCATTGAAATGACAGGGATACAGCAGCGGCACCGTGCCGCGTTCCGGTTCTTTGCGTAGCGCGTCTTTGAGGCGGAAATCCACGACGCGCCCGGTGGACACCGTCACACCCAATGAGGAGAGGCTGGCGCTGAGGCCGTCCATGGTTTCCTTGGCGGTCGCGTGGCCGGTGTTGGACGGAATATGGATGAATTTTCCGACGTCGTGCGGATGGACGATCTCGGTGAAGGGAAAGACCGTCTCGATGATGTCGTCATCTCCCTCACCGCTGCTGCTGGACACCATGACTTCGGGCGGTTGGTGGCGGCCCTTTACCGCATGAAAAATGATGTTCTCCTGCAAAACGCTGTCTTGGCGGAAGGCTGCTCTGCGGGATTCGAAGACGTGGAGTCGGCGTAGTTCCAGTTGGCTCAGGAAGTCCTCGCGGAACGGGCGGAAGTATGGGCCATTGCAAAAGCTCCGGGGCGTGATGCCGACGAGTTGTCCACCGGGAACGAGCAGTCGCTGAACGAGTGCGATGAAGCCCGTGTAAAGGTTGCTGGTTTCAACCCCGACGGAATGCAGGGCGCGGCGCTCGCCGGAGTCGGTGCTGATTTTGCGATAGGGCGGATTCGCGATGGCGGCATCGAAGGCGGGCGGCCGAGTGCCGAACAAGTCGCCGGCAAGGCGCGACGACATCTCCCGGATGAAGTCGGTGGAATGGATGCTGAAGGTGAAGCGAATCCCCGCGTCAGAGCACCGGCGGTCGCACTCCCGCATGGTTGCGGCCAGCGCGTCCAAGATTTCGCCGTCAAGTTCGTAGAGAGTCGCTTCGATGGTGCGAACATCGTCACGCCCCTCGCAGCACCGGGAGACGAAAGCCAAGGTGAGTGCGCCCGCGCCCGCGCCTGCATCCAGCAACCGAACCGTACGAGGCAGCGGCCCGAACATTGAGGCCATGAAGTCGGCCACCGGCGAGGCGGTGAGGAACTGACCGAGTTCCCCTTGCCTTTCCCTAAGGTTTTCTCTGGCAGCGATTTTCATCTCGTCATCCTACCGGACGGAGGTTCGTTCCTTCACCAATGCAGGGGAAGCCGTGAGTCGGTCTTGACCATGGTTGAGGTTAGTGTTTCGCCTTGGGCCGAATCGAGAAATTCCATGAATCCCGCGACTTTTGAAAGGAAATCCAGCCTCCGAGGCCAGACATCCAAACCGTTATTGAGTCACGGTTTGGGGCTGGGAAGAGGGATCATGCGCTGAAATTGGCGCTGGAGAACGGCTCGGCGGCGTTCGGTTCGGAGGGGCGACCGGATTGGAGCCAGGCGAGTCCTTCGGCTCCTTTTGTGTATCGGAGACATCCGCGAATCCCCAGAAGGCGGTAGAAGTTCCAATGACATTGGATTCCCCGTTTTGGGAATGACTCCTTGTGCATCGCAACCGGCATGTTCCCGGACAAGCAACTATGCAACGTGCGGCTCGACGAGGTGGTCGAGAAGCGGCGCTTGGCTCAGGCACTGAACGCGAAGGAGTTTGCGGTGCTGGCGGGGATTTCGTACTCGACGGCGCGCTCTTGGTTCAGGTCACCCGGGTTCCCGTCGTTCCGTGGGCACGTCTTCTGGACTGACTTCGAGAAGTGGCGGTCCACGGAGACTGGTATCGCACAGAGCGGCGAGAACTCGAGTGTCACGGGGCGTCAGGCCCTCGACAAGGCACCGGTTTTTCCGGGGTACTCGAAACTCCCGCCCCGAGCTGTTCGGCTCCTCGCCGAGGCTTGAATGGTTGCGTCAGGCCGCAATCTCCCGCGGTAATCCCTCAGACCATCCCACAACTATGCCTTTGCTCGGACCCGTTCACCTTACTGCACACTGACTGCACTTTCTCGTAAGTGCTTTATAATGAGTGGAGCGGGTGAAGGGAATCGAACCCTCGTCTCAGGCTTGGGAAGCCCACGTTCTACCATTGAACCACACCCGCAAGGTGTTCTGAGCGCCCAAGTAGGGTATCCGAGATTGCCAAGGTTCGCAACTGTGGAGTTTCGAGGTGTCTTTTCGAGGATTGCCGTGCATCCGGAACTGGATGTGTCGCGGGCCGCCTTGGTGAGCGGCACCCGCTGGTAGCTGATGACCCGCGACCAAGGCTGCGGGCTTGCCAGAAAGTGGAGTGCGGATGTCCCGCTACTGGTCGCCATCCGGTTTCCGTTCCGGCACCCGCTCCGCTGACAGTGGCTACTTTGGGGCAAAGACGGCGACCACCCCCTCGGAAGGTTCGCCCGGCGCGTAGCCGTCTCCGGGGAGGACCGAGAGGGTGACAAGTCGCCCACTGCGGGCCTTGTCGCGGACGGGGACGATATCGAGGATGAGCTCCTGCTGGCCGCGCGCAAACGCCACCGTGGATCCGACGGCCTCCGCACGGGATCCACGGCCGGAAGACGCGGTCATCAAACGGAAGTCGGTGCCGGCCTGCGCGGCCTGCGGCCCTTCGGCGGTGCCGATGCGCACGGTGAGCGGCCGGTCGGCTGGTCCATTGCGTCGAAGCCGCACCCGGCCCGCGTGATCGTTCTGGGCATCCGCCACCGCGAACTCGACGAGGACGTCCACGGTCTGGCCATGGGACACATGCGCGGTGGCCCAGGCATCCTGATATTCATCCCACTCGCCCGCGCGCCCGCTTCCACCGTCAGTCCAGGCCCGGATTCGATCCACGCCGTTGGCATCCCGGGTCACGGGCCAGGAAAACACCGCGACCCCGTCGGCTCCGGTGGTCGCCGTCAATCGGCGGGTGTGGAGACTTCCCGGCAACACCTCCAGGTGCACCTGACGGCCGCCGAGCGGCGCCGTTCCGGGGATTCCTGCACGGGGGGTGGGCTGGAAAGCGACGCGGACCGGCAGGCGGAACTCGCCTCCCGACGGTGGCAGCGGGACGCCGCACAAAACCTCGACGGCGCCGATGAGCACGCGATCCAATCCCTCGGTGAATCCTTCACTTGGACGCGTGTTGGCCGTTCCAAACGGGACGCCCTTCCAGGGGATCCGGCGCTGAACGTTGGTAAACATCATCTCCACCCGTTCAAGAGCTCCCATCGGGGCAAACCCGCGACCTGTTTTCAGGGCCTCGCGAAGTTCCATGAGGGGCGAACTGCCCTCGGTCAGCGTGGCCAGGCGTCCCCCCCGCAATGGCTGCATCCTGGCGAAATCCAGTGGCTCGGTGGAAATGCGGTTCCCTTCAAGGTCCACCTCGAGTGCGTCCCCGCGGAACACCGGGGGCGAATTGGTGACCCCGGGGTCCCGGGCCGGGAGCCGGTAGACGATCCGATACTCCGGTTCGCGGGAGAAGAGGGGATTCAGGCTGCCGAACTCCTCGCGGGAACGGGTGGTGAACCAGTTGTCCGTCAGCCGGATGTCCCGCGCGATGCCCTGCACCTTCAAACCGCCAAATTCCGGGAAAGCATGACGCCCCGGGCGCAACCCGGGATCCACGCTGACGAAACGCGTGCCGTCCGGCTTCGCCAGCGATTGGTAATTCCGGTAGTTCGGAACGGTGAGCTGGCCGGCAAACCGAAAACTATTACCCGAGATCTGATAGTGCTGCATGAACGGCGTCCGGGTGGAATGGGTGCCCACATAGCCGATCGCAAATGCGTCCAACGCCAGGTTGTTGGTGATGTCCACGTGGCGGATCACGCCGGTGTCGGTGTTGAAGGGCGTCGAGTTCAGGACGGCGTTGTCGCTCCAGACGATCCGCCCCGTGTGGTTGGTTCCGATTCCCGCGGCGCCGAGCGCGATCACTCCGGGGGCGCCCGGCAGGCCCCGCACCTGGTTCCTGCGGAACCACAGCAGGCGACGGGCGGTGTCGCTGGTGGCCCACGAGGGGGTGTTCGGCACATTGAGCCGCACCACACCCATCAGGCAGGTGGCGTATCCATTGTACTGCTGATGAAAATCCGACACCTCGCAGTCCTCGACCACCCAGGGTTTCGGGTCGCCGTCCTCCGGACGCTGCCCTTCGTCCACGGTGAAGACATGGAGGGGGAAGACCTCCACCCCGGCGCTCAGGTCGTTGGTGCGGTGGGGCATCAGGCCGTGCGCGCCGAAATTGCGCACGATGACGCGGCGGATGCGCCCGGTCCGTGCACTGACCTGGACGGGGCTGTTCTTATACCCCCGGAAATAGCCCGGACCGTTGTAATTCGTCTGGCCGGTCCAGTTCCCGTCAATCGTCAGGTTCTCCATTTCGAAGCGCTGCAGATACTCGTTGTTTCGCGAGAGGTTGATCACATCCACCCAGTTGCCCCCGCGGTCGCTCGCGCCGGAATTGAAATTGGGCAGGAGCTTGAGCACGACGTCCTCCGGATTCTTTCCCAACCCCCGGATCCGGATCTTCCACTCGCTCGGGCCGACAATCGTGGTGTCCAGCGGTTGTACGAGGTATTCGCCGGGATGGAAATGAATGGTGACGTCGCGGACCTGTCCCGGGCCCCCGTTGAGCACGCTCCACTGCATGAAGTTGGGGCTGTAAACGCGAGGCTGGTCCGGAGCGGTGCCATTGCCGCGGCCTCCGGGGGCGAACCAGAAATTGGTCGCCCCGGGCTCCGCGGCGGCGGCAGTGGGGATCAGGGCGGAGCCCAGGACTGCCGCGATGAGGGCGAGGGAGCGAAGGAACGTCATGGTGCTGCCTTTTGCGGTCGGAGTGTTCATGGATGCAGTCCTCGGTGGAATCGGCACCGTCAGGCCGGCAGGCCGGCGGGTTCCAGCGCGGGCTCCGGAGGTCGTCGCGAACCCGCCACCTCGGTCAGGGCCTGCTGCGCGGCTTCCCGGCGCCTCAGGTGCCAGTCACAGGCCACCATGAGACCGGCGGGCAATGCAAAGGCGCGCAGAGCGGTCTCGGCATCGCCGTGCAGAAACACGAAGGAAATCGCATTGGAGGTCCAGAGGGATGCGATGAGTGCGGAGAAGCGCAGGAAGTCGTCCGTTGCGCCATCCCGCCGGACCCGGCTGAAGATGCGCCACGCCAGCACGCTGCCGCCGGCCAGGAGCAGGAAGATCGAGAGCGTGCCGGGGAGTCCGGTGTTCACCAGCAGGCCGATCGTGCCGTTGTAAAACACCCCGTTGTCCACGTGCAGGTACGCCATGTCATACCGGTACTGGGCCGGATCCAGGTCGGTCATCTTGCCAAAGCCGCGGCCGATCCAGCGGTACTGGCTGGACAGCTCCCAGCCGATCTTCCGGATGGTGATCCGGCCATCGAACGTTGCCCGGCCGTCCTCGTCGGCGAGCCGGTCCACGGTAATTCCAGGAATGATGGACAGGGCTCGTTGTGCGGACAGCGGCAGATCCCGTACGTAGAAAAAGGCGGCGAAGTAGGCCGCGGCAAGGAGGGCGGCCGCCGTGACCAGTCGCTGGGGATTGAAGAACCGCTGCGACCAGGCCAGGACGATGGCGGTGACGGTGGCGGTGTACACCAGCACCCGGTGGCCGCTGAGCACCCCCAGGGCGATGAGGGCGATGGTGAGCGGCCACATCCAGACGCCATGGCGGTTCGCATAGTCCTGGAACGGTCTTTTCACCCACAGCACCAGCAGCATGGCCTGGGTGAAAAGGAACAGGGACTGGAACCGGCGGATGCCAAAGCGGAGGCTCTGAATCTCGAAGTTGATGCCGTCGCCGGGAAGTTCGAGAAAGAGCAGCAGATCGAAGAGCGGCCCCTTGCCGAACGAGAAGATGAAGTCGGAGGCGAGGTAGGTGACCGACAGGACGCATTGCAGGATGAACAGGCGGACCAGCAGCCTCTCGGAGAGAGGATTGAGGGCGAGCAGCACGGGAAATACGGCGCAGACGATCTGCTGCAGGTAGATGCGGCCGCCCATCTGGCCGCCGGCCATCGAGCCCCCCAGGGCTCGCAGTCCGACGCCCCGATAGTACATCAGGAAGAGGAGCACCAGGCAGTAGCCGGCAATCCCGATGAAGACCGCCCGGTTGCGCCCAAACCGCTCGGCCGTGCCCTCCGTCTGCCGTCGCAGGGCCAGGGTGATGATCACTCCGGTCCACCCGAGAGCCGCCGCAAGTTCCCAGACGAAGGGGCGCCCGGCGATCCCCGGGATGATCAACGCCGAATTCAGCGTGACGATCCCGATCACCATCGCCAGCGTGGCGTGATACGGCAGGGTCAAGAGCCAGCCGACGCCGAAGACCGCGGCGATCAGAAGGACCGGGGCGCTCGCGAGGAACAATCCGACCATCAGCGCCGCCAGCAGGCAGGCCACCACCACGACGGACTTCTGAAGATGAAATTGCAGCTCACCACCGGTCACAGGCCGCCATGCTAGGACGACGTCGCCCCTCACGGCAACAATTCGCACCGGTCCTCACATCGGGCGGCGGATGCGTTGCCGCCACCAAGCCCGCACGGCTCCGGCCCGTCCGCTCCCCAGAAGTCGGCGTCCGGCCACCACGGGCAGTGCGTGCAGGGGGTCGGCGCGCAGCGCGATCCGGTGAAACGCGGACTCGCGCCGGTCGTCGCCCGCCTCGGCGGCCAGGCGGGCCAGATGCAGGTAGGCCTCCGCCCGGTGCCGACGAGAGGGGTGCGGCAGCGACGGAAGCCGCTCCTCCAGCAAGTGCATCCGGATCCTCCGGATCTCCGACGCCCGTGTCTCCGTCAGGGATGCTTCATGTCTTCGATATCGGTACAGATTGCGATGGATGGCTCGCAATGGAAACTGGGAAGCCACCCGCATCCAGTACTCCCAGTCCTCCACGAGGCGCCAGCAGTCATCGTATTGCCCCACGGACTCCATCACCTCCCGGCGGTAAAGGAAGCACGCGCCGACGGGGTTCACCCGGCCCATCGCCTCAGGCTCCGGCGCCACCCAGTCCCCCACATCGCGTCCCTGGTCGTCCATGTCCGTCATGTCGCAGTACACGAGGCCGGCCTTCGGATCCGATTCGAGGGCGGACACCATCGCCTCCAGTGCCTCTGGACGGTACTCGTTGTCATCCGAGGTCCAGGTGAGGAACCGGCCGGAGGCCCGGGCGAATCCGGCGTTCAACGACCTTGGCAGCCGGAGGTTCTCCGGATTTGTGGCCGGAAGAATCCGGGGATCCAGTGCCGCGAAGTGGCGAATGATTTCAGGAGTTTCATCGGTGGAGGCGTCGTCCTGGATCAACAGTTCCCAACGGGTGTGGGTCTGGCGACGAACGCTTTCCACCGCTCCGGCGAGATAGCGGCTGCCGTTGTAGGTGGGCAGGACGATGGAGACCAGCGGTGTCGGGCTCATGGGACGGTGCGGTCCAACAGGACGGATACGATCCGCTCCGCTGCATGGCCGTCGCCATAGGGATTGGGGATGGCCTCCCGGCGACCCGGGCTCGAAAGGTGGGCTTGTGCGGCGGCGACGATTCGGGAGCGGTCCGTGCCTACGAGTTCCACCACCCCGGCCTCCACGCCCTCCGGACGCTCCGTGGTGTCGCGCATCACGAGCACCGGCACTCCAAAACTGGGCGCCTCCTCCTGCACGCCGCCGGAGTCGGTGAGGATCAACCGGGCCGCGCGCATTGCCGCCACCATGTCCCGGTAGTCCAGCGGCTCCAGCAGGTGGACGTTGGGCAACTCGCGGAGGATCTCCTCGACCGGGGCGCGCACATTGGGATTGCGATGGACCGGAAACACGACGTGGATGCCAGCGTCTCGCGCTTCTGCGGCCACATCGCGAATTGCGCGGCACAATTCGCGAAAGGGGTCACCGAAGCTTTCCCTTCGGTGGGCCGTGACGAGGATGGTGGGCGCTCCGGCGGGTACCGCCGCCAGGGGCCCCAAGGAGCGGTCGTAGGGTTGGGATGCCACCTGAAGCAGGGCGTCCACCACGGTATTGCCCGTCTCATGGATTCGTGCCGGCGCCACCCCTTCCGCCCGCAGCACTTCCGCGGCACGCCGCGTGGGCGCAAAGCATGCTGCTGCGGCGAGGTCCGCGATCCGGCGGTTCATCTCCTCGGGAAACGGCTTCCCAAAATCGCCGGTTCGAAGACCCGCCTCCACATGACCGAATGGAATCCGGTGATAGAAGGCCACAAGGGACGCGGCCATCACGGTGGTGGTGTCCCCCTGGGCAAGGATCCAGTCCGGACGTCGGGACGTCACGACATCGTCCAGTGCGTGAAAAAGATCCCCGGTGAGGCGCGACAGCGTCTGATCCGGTCGCATCAGGTTCAGGTCCACGTCGGGACGCAGTCCGAAGAGCCCCAGGGCCTGATCCAGCATCTCGCGGTGCTGTCCGGTGGAGACCAGGAGGCCCCGGATCCGTCCCGGATGCCGCGAAAGTTCCTGGACGACCGGGGCCATCTTGATGCCCTCCGGACGGGTGCCGACGATGCAGGCGACGGTGATCATTCGGGCCGTCAGGGGGCGGGGACCGATCCCACGGTCATGAGGAGGTATCCCTGCTGCTGACGGATCGGATCGTCAGCGGGCAGCCCGGCGAGCCAGGCGGCGGCCTCGCGGCGGATTTCCGGATCCACGAAATTCAGGAAATCCATTCCCGCCTCCGCCCAAAGGGTCTCCTCGGTCACGTCCCGAAGTCCCGCCTGCTCGAAGACCGCGCGCAACGAGGCGCGGGGCAGTTCGCGTCCGAACGGCCAGGTGCCCTCCGCCTCGGCGACGGACTTGCCCCACCGGTAGGCGAGACAGCCTGCATGGGGAACTAGGGCAATGACCCGTCTGCGGCTGATGCGCGCCTGTTCGCGCACGATGGGCACCAGTTCCGCATCCGGCCAGTGTTCGAGGACGCCGCTGCTCCAGGTGACGTCCACGGATTGGTCCGCCCACGGCAGCGGCCGGGTGAGATCACAGACGGTGGTCTCGGGGGCGGGAAGCCCCGACGCCTCGAACAGGGCGCGGGCGCGGATGAGGATGGCCTCGCTGAAGTCGGCGAGGGCCACGCGGCGGCCGGTGGTCGCGAGTTCGGCGGAGATGGCGGCGGCGCCGCAGCCGGTCTCCAGCAGCAGTTCGCCCGGGAAGGAACAGCGGGTCAGCGCGCGGGCGATCGGGGATTCCAGCGTGCGCACGGGCCGCCGCTCGGCGGCATAAAGGGAGGCCCATTCATCGGCATCGTTGGGACGCTCCGTCTGGCCGGGGCGCGCGGGGCGCGACAGATGGCGTCGAAGGCCTCGCAGCAGGCGCTCGGCGCGCGCGAGCCCTCCGGAGGCGAATTGGGCGGGGTTTCTGGCCATGAAGTTTCCCGGGCGACGAACACGCTCCGGCCCCGCGGGTCGGTGCATCCGTGAAGTGGGCAGGCTATCCGGGTCCCGATCTGAGGTAAAGGACATGCCCCATCCACTCGATCGAAGTGGCAATGGTGGAGGCGGCGCAGTTCGGGGTCGGAACGGCGGGAGACGTCTTCGACGAGGCGCATGAGGGGGCGTCTGCCGACCCGACCCATGAAGGTCCGAAATCCGGTGCGGACCCGGCCGGGCCGGCGGCGGCGTTGGCCTCCGGAAACGGGCCGCCCCATTCACGCCGCCCCGAGCAGCGCTGACGCGATCCCGAGGTACGTCAGCACTCCAATGATGTCCGCGAGCGACGTCACGAGCGGCGCGCAGGCCGCGGCGGGATCCAGCTTCATTCGCTGCAGGACGAACGGCAGCGACATCCCGATCAGGCTGCCCAGGGCCACCACGCAGGTCATCGAAATCCCCACGACCTGCGCCACGTCCGGCCCCGCCCGCCAACGGGCCACCACAAAAACGGCCGCCGCCATCGTCACCCCGAGACCGAGACTCACCCGCAGCTCGCGCCAGAGCACCTTCCCATAGTCGGCGAGCGTGACTTCCCCCAGCGCCATCGCACGGATGATGATGGTTGCCGCCTGCGAACCGGCGTTGCCGCCGCTGTCCACGAGGAGGGGCAGGAAGAACACCAGGGCGACGACGGACTCGATCAGCTCGGCATGCCGCGCAATGCCTGCGCCCGTGAAGATGTTGATGAAGACCAGCACCACCAGCCAGCCCACCCGTCGCCCGTACATCGCGCCGAAGGAGGCCTTGAGCACGTGCGTCTCCAGCGGCTGGACCCCGCCACCCTTGTGGAAGTCATCCGTCGCCCCCTCGACCGCCACGTCCAGCACGTCGTCTGCCGTCACGATGCCAAGCAGCCGGCGCGCGCTGTCCGTGACCGGCAGCGAATAGTATCCCGTCTGCTTCATCAACCGGACCGCCTCGTCCTCGTGATCGAAGGCCGAGAGCGCGGTGCACTGGTGGTTCATCAGGTCGCTGATCTTCACGTCGGGCGCCGCCACCACAAGCCGGCGCAGGCGGATCTCGTCGAGCAGCGTTCCGTCTGGATCCACGACGTAGAGGACGTTCAAGGTCTCGCTCTCGCTGGCGTGGGCGCGCAGGTGATGGATCGCCTCGCGCACCGTCCACTCCGGCCGCACCGTGGCGAAGTCCGGCGACATCAGGCGTCCCACACTGCCCTCGGGGTACCCGAGCAACATGAGCGCTTCGCGTCGGTCCTCGGACGACAGGAGTTCCATCAATCGTCGCACCGTTCCGGGCGGCATCTCCTCAAACAGCTCCGTGCGATCGTCGGGGCTGAGTTCCGCGAGCAACGTGCGGGTCTCCTGTTCGTTGAACTGCTTGAGCAGCGCCTTTTGCTGATCGTCCTCAAGAAAGCCAAAGGTGTCGGCCGCGAGATCCGGCGGCAGGGCCCGATACAACAGCACCTGGTCGCCCGGCGCACATTGGCTCATGATCGAGGCGAGGTCGGCGGGTTCGAACCGGGCCAGCCGCGCCTTGAGTTCATTCCAGCGCTTCCGGCCGATCAGCAGCCGGATCTCATCGGGAGCGAAGGTCATCATGCCACGGAAGGTTCGCGGACCGACCGCCCCTGCCAAGACGGGTTGGACGGCGGCCCAGATCCACGATCGGGCGTGCTGGTCCACCGTCGCGCGACCCCGGCCAGGGTTGCGATCCGCGCGTTTCTGCTTGCCCCCGCCTGCTGATCGCGATTAACAAATCTGCGGTCCCCTTCACCAAGCCCTGCCCGGGGTCTCGACCCGGGGCCGTGGCAGCAACACCAACATCCCTGCGGAGGCGTATCCGCGATGAAATGGAGGCCATGGACCGCCCGGACGAGGTTCCGTCCACGGGCGTCTTGATTGTGGCGCTGTTGAGTCCGGCCAGTCCCGGGGGGAATTCACCAATCATGAGTCATCACCCATCTGTCGAGATCTCGATTCGACGCCGTATCGCCGGGACCCTTGCGCTGACGGCTGTCGTCCTTCACTTCGGCATCCTGGCGACGTCCGCCCGCGCCGTAACCATCCTGCAAGCCCCGGGATCCACCGTGGCCGCATTCGAGGCGGAGAATCCGTCAGCCATTGTCAATGGCACCCCGGAGTTCTGGGGGCGCGTGACCGACGAGACCGCATCGGGGGGTGCGGCGCTGGAGGCGCTGGGCGAGAACGATGTGGGTACCGCACCCCACAGTTTCGCCCAGTATCGGATCCAGTTTTCCACCCCGGGCACCTACTACCTCTACTATCGCTGGCGGGCCGACCCGTTGCGCACGGAAGGGGACATCTTCACGGCGAACAGTTCGTGGTTCGCCGAGATCTGGGATCCCCCGATGGTTCCGGGCGATCCTTCCGGATATTACCGGTCGAGCAGCAATGACGAGGTCGCACCGGCCGACAACGTCTACGCGTGGCGTCGGGAGCCCGACACGGCGATTTACGAGGTGACCGCGGCGGACGTGGCGTCCGACCGGGACCTGATCTTCGCCGTGGGCACCCGGGAGGCGGGGATGATGCTCGACCGGTTCATCTTCAGCACATCGCCGGATCTGACCGCGGCCGCCCTGGATGCCCTCGACAATTCGCCGACGGACGTCGTGACGCAGGGGACGGGCGACACCTTCATTGCCTTTCAGGCCGAGGGGCGGGCCCGGCTCATCCCGGGAACCCCGGAGACCTGGGCCAACGTCTCCGATCCGGAGGCCAGTGCCGGCGGCGCCCTGGAGGCGGTTGGGGAGAATAACACCGGCACCTCGCCCCATTCCTTCGCCCAGTACCAGTTGCGCTTCACAACCGCCGGCACCTACTACCTCTACTATCGCTGGCGGGCGAATCCCGCGCGCACGGAGGGGGACATCTTCACGGCAAACAGCTCGTGGTTCCCGCTGTCCTGGAATGCCCCCATCATCCCTGGCAATCAGGACGGTTACTACACCTCCAGCAGCAACGCCGAGACGGCCCCGGCGGACAACGTCTACGCATGGCGGCGCGAGCCCGATTCGGCCCTGTACGAAGTGACTGCCGGGGACCTCGCGGCCCCCGATCCCCTGGTATTCACCATCGGCACGCGCGAGGCCGGGATGATGATTGACCGTTGGATTTTGAGTACCGTGCCGGATCTCACGCCCGCCGCGCTCGACGCCCTCCCCGACTCGGGATCGCTCCCCCTGCCGCCGGAGGTCGCTGCAGCCACCGGATCCGCCGCCCTCAACACGGTCGTGATCCAGTTCACGCGGCCCCTGGATCCCGCCACGGTGAGGGCGGACGCCTTCAATGCCACCCCGCCGCTGGCGGTGACCGATGCCCGGCTCGATGCCGACGACGCGCGCCTCGTCCGTCTGTCCACCGCGATGCAGGCGGCCGGGACGGCGTACACTCTGGCAATCACGGGTGTGAAGGATGCCAGCGGCACGGAAGTGGCACCGGGCACCACCGCCCGGTTCACCGCCTGGCAGCGGGTCAATGGCTGGACGCTTACCGAGATCTGGTTCGGGATCCCGGGGAACACCGTGGACGCGCTGCTCGAGGATCCGCGGTATCAGGCCGGCCTGCCGGACCGGGCCTACTGGGTGCAGGGTTTCCAGCTCAACCAGGATCCGCGGGCGGACAACTACGGAGCCCGGCTTTCGGCGTACCTTCAGCCTCCGTCCACCGGGGCCTACGACCTGTTCATCAACAATGATGACGAGGCCCAGTTGCAGCTCAGCTCCAGCCTCTCGCCCGACAATCTCGCGTTCCTCGGCGACTTCCTGCTGTCGCCTCCGGTGTTCGATCCCTTCGTTTATGCGACGACGCCTTCCCTGACCGCCGGCCAGGGCTACCTCCTCTACGGTCTGCTCAAGCAGGGCGGCGGTGATGTGTATCTGAATGTGGCCGGACGCGCCTCGGGCGCCGACACACCGCCGGTGGAATCCTTGCAGCCGCTGGGCGGCGATTGGATTTCGACCTGGATCAATCCCGACCTGGGTCAGGTGACCTTGGTGGAACCTCCGGCGAACCAGAATGTTCCCGCCGGCCGCCGTGCCACGTTCTCCGTGAAGCTCGAGGCCCGGAGCAGCCCGGTGTACTACCAGTGGCAACGCGACGGAGTGGATCTGCCCGATGCGGTCCGGTCCACCTACGTCACCCCGGTGCTGACCGGCGCGGACTCCGGGGCGCGCTACCGGGCCCTGATCCGGGTCGCCGGTGTGGAAACCGCGAGTCCGGAGGCCGTCCTCACCGTTTCCGGCTCCGAACCCCCGACGCGGCAGCCCTACGTGGGCATCAACTTCGTTGGCGGTGGCGGCGGCTCGGTGGGAGGGATCCTCAGACCTCTGGACGTCGCCGGTGTCGTCCCCCAGGAACACTGGAACAACCTTGAAGGATTCCAGTTTGACGGTGTCGCGCTTCAGGATGCCTCCGGTGCGCCGTCGCCGGTCCTGCTGACCTCCTATGAGAACACGGAGACCTGGTACAGCGGAACCCGCGTCGTGGGGAACGCCGACGGAATCCTGTTCCAGGGCTTCGTGGATGCCGGGGCCTCGCAGGAACCGATCACCTACTCCCTGTCAAACGTGCCGCCGGGTTTGTACCAAGTGCTTGTGTACAGCATTGGATTCGATTTTTCGCCCTCGTATCTCCAGGTGTACTCGCTGGAAGCGGGCGGGAGTTATCCCACCTACTATGGCCGGTCGGAGACCGGCCTGAATTACGTGCAATCCCCCGAATTCCGCCGGATGGCGGGAACGGATCCAGGAAATCGGCCGACCGGAAACTATGTGCAATTCGACGCTGTGCAGCCCGCCGCCGACGGGTCCATCACCCTTTCGGTCACCTGGGATTCCACGGAGGCGGGCAACGGGCACCAGCCTGCGGTCAGCGGGTTGCAGTTGGTGAGGGAGTTGCCGCCGCCCCAGAACCCCGTGATCACTGGAATTGCGGTTGAAGGCGACAATCTGCGCTTGGTTTGGACCGGCGGTACCGCCCCGTTCCAGGTCCAGCGGCGGAGCTCGCTGACTTCCGGTGGCTGGGACAACGCGGGAACACCGACCACCACCCGGACCGCCCTCGTTCCGCTGGGTGCGGACCCCGTGGCCTACCTGCAGGTGGTTGGGCGGTGAGCCGATGACGGCCGTGGGTCGCGTTGCGCGGCCCAAGGTTCAGCCCGTTGGCCCCGGCCCGCGATCGGGCCGGGGCTTCACGAGTGCCTCCGCTTCAGGCAGCCGGCGGCTCGAATCCTGCCCGGTAGTTTCGCAGGACAATTTCTGCGTTGGCGCGGTCATGACCCACGAAGCGGCATCCAGCGCCGTCCCAGCGCAACTCCTCGCCAGGAAACCGGGTGGCCTTTACCGCGAGCAACGCCGGCTCGGTGATGCGCCAGCCGACCGTGAACGGGGCCCAGAGGGGCTTCTGCGCCCCGAGGCAGTTGTCGGCCCAGTCCCGCCAGTGGTGGCGCGGTGCAACCTCCGGCATGGGCTCGTGCTCCGCAACCCGTCCCCCTCGGAAGATCGTCAGTTTGCCGTCGGCCTGCAGCAGCAGCGCACCGTCCTCGCAGACCACGAGGGTGTGATTGGCGGGGACCTTCATCGGCGGCAGGCCCAGCGCCGCAAAGGACGGCATCTGGGCGCTGTCGTTGTAGTTCACGACGAACCGGTCCCGGGCAAACCGACCGCCTCCCGGATAGGTCAGGGTGCTCCGATTGTGCGCGGAATGCCCGGTGTTGGCGGGCCGGATGGTGTGGGTCTGCACCGCCACCGGCGAGGGCAGGTCGTAGGCGAAATAAAGCACGTCCAGCAGATGGCACCCCCAGTCGGCGAGCTGTCCGCCGCCGGTCTCCCAGAAGGCCCGCCACCGACGGGGGGCGATGTCCTCACTGTACGGAATTTCCTCTGGGATGGGACCGAGCCAGAGATTCCAGTCCAGGGCCTCCGGCACCGGCTGGGCCGGTGTGTAGGCGCTCCACGGATCGGCAAAGTAATGTCCCTTCTCGATGCCGCCGGTCCAGACGTGCGCCTCGACCGGCCGTCCCAGCCGGTCGGTGCGCAACAGCTCCACCGCCTGCATCCGGCCCGGCAGACAGGCGCGCTGGTTGCCCATCTGCGTGACGAGTTCCGGATGCGCCTCCAGCGCCTCCCGGATCTGGCGCAGTTCGTCCAATTGGTGGACCAGCGGTTTCTGCCCGTAGACATGTTTTCCGTGCTTCATGGCCGTGAGCATCATCGGGGCGTGGTGGAAGTCGGGGGTCTCGACGATCACCGCATCGAACTCCCCGGCCCGTCCGGCGAACGCCTCCCGATAATCCCGCACCGTCCACGCACCGGGAAACTGGCCCCGGATGGCCTCCAGTTCCCGCTGGTCCACATCGCAGAATCCGGCGAACTCCACCATGGGATGATCCTTGAGCTGGCTGCGCTCCAGACCGCCGATGCCGCCCACGCCGATCTGGAACACGCGCAGACGGCTGTTCTTGTTGACCTGCGCCCGCGCGCGGGCGGACAGGGAGAAACCGGCGGCGGTGGCCAGGGCGCCGGTGCGGAGAAAGCCGCGCCGGGACAGGGGGGAGTTTGCTGAATTCATGGGATGACGACCCAATCTCACGTCGCCATCCCGGAAGCTCAAGGCAAACGATCCACCGGGTATCCTGAAATGGACGACGAAATGGAGCCGAAGGAACCAACCGTCGGGCAGTGGAGCCGGGATGCGAAACACGGTTTTTGCCGTGAGTCGTCAAGAGCTCCGGCAACTCCAGGGCAATGCTTTCCCGTTGCCGCCGGCTTCCGGTGATCAACTCCGGGACTTCCGTCGCACCGGCAGGCCACTTCGGCGGACGCGTCCCTCCTCTTGGCGAAGTCTCAGCCCGCCAGCCTCGCCGCGACCTTGGCAGCCATCCGCTCAAATCGCGGCAGGGAATCGGGTTCCTCCTTCAGATCCAGCAGTGGACGAAGCTCCTGCCGCGCGAGGTCCAGGTTGAGCTTGCCAAACTGCCGGATCAGGATGGTCTCCACATCAGCCCAATCCCGGTCACGTCCGGCAAATACCTTGTGGATCAACAAGTCCTCTGCCGAGCAGGTTTGCAGGGACCGGCCGCCGGGCAACAGCCAGGGCGACGCGCGCAGGATCGTGCGCTCCTCAAATGGAAATGCACCCAGGGCGGCATCCACGGGAATTCCTCCCGCAGTTCGCCCCAGGAACACGCGGTGCGTCAGGGCGAACTCCCGGGTGTCCGTCCGCCGGGGCCGCAGGAACTGGAGGAGGCCGTCCACATGCCGCTCCTCGTCCCCGAATCCCGTCAACAGCGTCAGGTCCACGTCCTGTGTGAATCGCGGACTGCCCCAGCGCTGAACGACAATTCCGCCGATGAAACAGAACCGCCATTGCTGGCATTGGCAGAACGCCTCGACTTCCAACGCCGCCGCAAGGACATCACTCAGATCGCTCATTCGGGAGTGGGCTGTCCAGAAACGGTTCGCGAGGTTCGGTGCCCGCCGGGCCGGCAGGGTCGGGTTTGGCCCTCGCCGATTTCGTTCGCCCCTGAAACAGCCGCTGTTGCTCCAGCAATCCGGATTCCTCCGGTTGCCCGCGCCACTCGGCGGCGAAGAGGCGCAAGGACGCCATAATCCGGAAGGCCTCCTGATCGGTCAGGGTGGACAGTTCCCGGGCTCGCGCCACTTCGAGGGCTTCGAGCGTTGTCCGAATCCGGGAACGCTCAGTCCCGGGTGTTGGCGGCTCGGACGAATCCACCGCCTGAGCCTACCGGCACCGCGCCGTCTGTCACCGCATTCCGAGAGCCCCCAGTGGGAATTCCACCCGGTGCTGTCTGGAACTGGCACTGCGCGCCAGGATCCTGGGGATCGTCGTCCGACATCATGCCGACGCTGACTTGAAGGCCGCTGGCGCGGAGGCCTTCGGACTCCTCAAATCCTCAATGTCCGGGCCGTTCTCCGCGCTCGAACTTCACCGCGGATACAAAAGCCAGGGTCGGCGGCGTTCCTCGAAGCGGACCAGATCAGCCTCCCAGAGGTTGCGGATGGATGCCAGGGGCTCGCCCTTGCGAATGGCAGCGAGGACCGTTGGATGGACCAGCAGACGCTGCATCCGGTCCAGGTCCAGGCGGTCCGGGTAACGCCGGTGCATCACGGTCGCGAGGGCCACCCCGAGGTCGGCCGGCTTCAGCCGATCCCGGTCGGTGAGCACCAGGCGCACGCCGCCGCACTCCTTCCCGGCAAACACGCTGGCGTCGGGCGTGAAGCGTACCGGCTCGAATCGCACGCCGTTGAGTCCGACCTGGTTGAGTTCGGCCGCCAGTTCCTTTTCCTGGACGTAGGGTGCCCCGAGCACTTCGAACGGCGTGGGCGTGCCGCGGCCGACGGAGAGGTTGCAGTACTCCAGCAGGCCGACGCCGGGATAAAGCGTCGCCTGCGTCAGGCTGCGCATGTTGGGCGAAGGGTTCACCCAGGGCAGGCCGGTTTGATCGAACCATTGGGATGGAGCCCATCCGCGGATCGGAATCACGGTCAGGTCGGCCCCAAATCCGCGCTCGGCGTTGAACAGCCGGGCCAGTTCTCCAACGGTCATTCCGTGGCGCAGGGGGATGTCGTGCCATGCGACGAAGGTTCGTTCCCCAAGGGCGACCGGGCCCTCCGTCCGTCCCGTCACCGGATTCACCCGGTCGAGCACGATAAACCGCCGGCCCGCCTTCGCTGCCGCCTCGAGGCAGAGGCCCATGGTGGAAATGTAGGTGTAGAACCGGCAACCGATGTCCTGAATGTCAAAGACCAGGGCATCGAGGTTGGCGAGCTGTGCCGGGGAGGGGGCGCGCCGCTCACCGTAGAGGCTGAACACGGGCAGGCCGGTCCCGGGATCCGTGCCATCGGCGATCGCCTCCTGATCCAGGGCCCCCCGGATCCCGTGCTCCGGACTGAACAGCGCCATCAGCAGAACGCCCGGAGCCGATCGGAGGAGGTCCGCCGTGGACCGGCCCTGACGGTCCCGTCCGGTCTGGTTGGTGACCAGCCCCACCCGGAGTCCGCCCAACGCGGCGAAATCCGTCGCCACGAGCACATCAACTCCGTTGAGCACCTCCGCCGTGGGGATTGCGGGTGATACCGCACGGGCCGGCACGGCGGTGGGCTGCGTTGGCGGAGCGGCTGCGGGTCGCGCCGGCGGTCCGCCGGACCGCATCGCCGGCGCGGAGAGGGCGGCGAAGTCCACGCCGCGAACCGCCCGGGCGGCCAGCGTTCCCACCTCGCGACGCAGGGCCAGGACGCTCCCCGCCTCGGTGGGGTGATTCCGGTTGGCGAGCAGCAGGACAAAGGTTTGCGAGAAGGGATCCACCCACATCGAAGTGCCGGTCCAGCCCGTATGGCCAAAGCCGCCGACGGGGAACACCGAACCGCGCTGGCCGGCATACGGTGAGTCGAGGTCCCATCCGAAGCCTCGTTTCGGCAGGCCCGACGGGGATTGCGCGGAGACCATCGCCTGCACCGTCTCCGGTCGCAGGACGCGCGCCCCGTCGAGTTGACCCTCCCGCAGGCACATCCGCGAGAACCGGGCGAGGTCCGCCGCCGTGGTGAACAGCCCGGCATGACCCGCGACGCCTCCCAGGCGCCGTGCCGTGGGGTCGTGGACCACGCCGCGCAGCACCCACCCGTTGGTCAAAACCTCGGTGGGTGCGATGCGTGCCACCTCCGCCGCGGGAGGGGGTGATGCCGGAAGGTCCCACGGGCCCGTGGGAAGAAACGGGCGATACCCGGTGTCGCGCATGCCCAGCGGACGGAACACCTCGCGCTCGCAGAACACATCCAGCGGTTCGCCGCTGACCCGTTCCACGAGAAACCCGAGCAGGATGAAATTGATGTCGCTGTAGCGGAAACGGGTTCCCGGCGGGTCGGCGAGCGGTTCGGAGACGGCCAGCGCCAGCGCGTTGGAGCGTCCGGTCCAGGCCGGGTCGCGTGGCAGTCCGGCGGCGAGTCCGGAGACATGGGTCAGCAACTGGCGCACGGTGATCGCTTCACGGCCGCCGCCGGAGAACTCCGGCAGGTACCGTCTTACCGGCACCTCCAGATCCACACGTCCGGTCTCCACCAGTCGCATCACCGCTGGCGTCGTGGCCACGACCTTGGTCAGGGACGCGGCGTCAAAGACCGTTTCCTCGGTCATCGGCTCCTTCGCCGGAACCAGGGACTGGTTGCCCAACGCGCGGCGATGCTGCTGGCCGTTGCGCTCAACCCAGACCACGGCGCCCGGCAGGCGTCCTCCGGCAATGGCGTTGCTGACAGCGAGATCAAGGGCACCCAGGGGGCCGGGGTCCAGGCCGGCCGGAGCTCCCCTGGAGGCCACGCAGGCCATGCAGGCCAGTCCAGCCAGCAGCCATCTCCAGTGGCCGCGCTGCCACGTCCTCGGCCATCGCCTCACCCGCGCACTTTGACCGGTCGCCTCGCGAGGGTCTAGCCCGGCCGCAGCTCATTCCCCTGCCTTCAATTCAAACTCCAGCTTCGTCGCCGTGCCCCGAACCTCATCAATCATCTCCATGTCCCGGAGCTGCCAGACACCGTCCACCTTCTTGAGCGACCCGATGCTGAAGCGTTTCACGATTTTTCCTGAAGCGTCGTAGGCGTCGGCGAGCATCAGGCCGTTGTGCTCAATGCTGACCCAGGAGAGCACTCGCGTGTAGCCGGGGGCGGAGGGATCGGTGCTTTCCAGGATCTTGCAGGGCTGGCCCTTCTTCATCGGAGGCGGGTTGCGCGGCAGCACGCGCTGGCCGGGCCAGTGCAGAAATTCAAGCCCAAGCTCCCTCAGGGAAAAATCCGAGCCGGCAAAGGGTTGGACGGCCTCCGCGGACACCGGCTCCGTCGTCGCGGGATCATCGCCCACGGTCATGCGGTACTCGGGCGGGCGATCCGGGGTTCGAATCACGGTCAGGGTCTGCGGTTGGGGGCCTCCGGCGGCATACACCACCTCCCAGGAAGACTCCGGGCCGATGCGATTGATGATCGTGAGGGGCAGCCGGCGGGTCCCGCCGCCGGCCTCACGGATTCGGAGGGTCGCCTGATTCGTGAAGCTCTCCACGGGCCGCATCGCCCGCACCTCGGCCGCGAGCAGCCGCCCGTCCTCCTCCGCCCGCAACACCCGGTCTGCCGCCACGGCCAGCCAGGGCAATGCCAGGAAGGCACAGCACAGCGCGAAACGCATGCGGGAGCGCATGGTGGTCATCAGCGCCCGGTGACCAGGATCCGCGGGGCTTCACCCCGGCGGCCGCTGACCAGCACGCCCGGCGGGCGCGTTCCCACCGAGTCACAGCCGCAACCGGTCCGGCGATGAAATCCGGGCCGACGCGCGCGCATCCAGCGCCAACCCAGCGTCAGGAGCGTCGCCGCTACAACGGCAAGGGCCGCGGGTTCCTGCCAGTCCATGGCTCCAGCGTAACGGGAGCCGTCCCCAAGGCAACCTCATGGGCTGGCAGGAGAGGGGCCGGCGCCTGCAGAAATGGGTGGCCGGCAACAAGGGGAACGTTTGTGGATGGCTTCCTCCGGTGGGCCTAGCCCCGCGCGCACCGCGCAACTTCGAGCCGGACTTGCGCAGACTCCCACATGAGGACGGTTCGGCGGAGCCTCACTTGCCTTCCAGTCGGCTTCCGGGTCGGTGCGGGGTGCCCGCGGCCAATGCGGGAATTGACGCCCGTGAACCTGACGGTGTTGATTGCTCCAATGCGCGTTGGGTTGCTGTTCATGATGATGGGGCTGCTGGCGTCCGCTGGCTGCCGAACCATCCCCGAGGTGCCGCCCGCACTTCCGTCTCCCCCCCCGCAGCCGCCGGTGCGCCTGATCCGACCCCTGGATGCCCACAAGGGCCGTGTCCACTCGGTCAACGAGCGTTTGCGCTTCGTGGTGCTCGACTACTCGTTGCAGTCCCTGCCGGCCGGGGGTGAAGTGTTGGAGGTGGTCCGAAACGGCGAGGTGATCGGTGAGGTGAAGGTCACAGGACCGTTCCGGGCCAGTACCGTGGGCGCCGATATCGTGCGCGGCGATCCGGAGGCGGGGGATGTGGTGCGTCCCGCACCGGTGGCGTCCACTTTGCCGTGACAGGCGGCCTGGCGGTGCCTGGTGGTGCCGGGTGGACCCGGCGGGCGACCTTGGTGGGGGCACAAATGAGCTGTCCCACTGCTTTGGTGGGGTGAGGGGGCCACCAATGACCTGTCCCTCTGCTTTGGTGGGGCAAGGCTCCTGCCGCGCCGTACGCGAAACAGTGAGGCGACCTTGTGGGGACTCCACGGGGGCACGGCTCGCCGGAGGCTCCCACCGGGGCGGGGGGCCCGGGCGGGTGACCCCGGTGGTGGGGTGCGAGGGGGCCACCAATGACCTGTCCCTTTGCTTTGGTGGGGCAAGGCTCCTGCCGCGCCGTACGCGGAACAGCAAGGCGACCTTGTGGGGACTCCACGGGGCACGGCTCGCCGGAGGCTCCCACCGGGGCGGGGGGCCCGGGCGGGTGACCCCGGTGGTGGGGTGCGAGGGGGCCACCAATGACCTGTCCCTTTGCTTCGGGCAACAATTGACCTGTCCCTCTGCTGTCAGCCGTACCAACCCTGATGCACCGGATCCGGTCCGCCGCAGGGAAATGGATTTACCTTCAGAGGACCCGCAATATCGTCTCACGAAATCGAGACGGTTGTGTCCGTTGGGTCGCATGCATTCCATCAATGAATTGTTCGGATGGGGGGTCAGACGCCGCCGCTGGGTGACGGGAGTCCTGGCGGCGCTGGGCGCCTTTTCGTGGGTGCCGGGAGCGGACACGGCGAACGGCGTCCTGAGGACCATCACCTCTCAAGGTGCCAGTGACGTGGCGGTTGTTGGGGAGCTTGCGCTTTTTGTCCCTGCCGGAGAGCCGGCGACGCCCCTGGTGCCTCCGGGACCATTCACGGCGCGGTGGGAGGGGTTCATCAGTTCAGACCTGCGGGCTGAGTACGGGTTCGCCGCAGCGCTTGCCGGAGAAATCCGGCTGACGGTCAACGGCACCCTGGCATTGGAGGCCGCATCGGACGGCGATGGTTTGTTGACCGGACGCATGGTGCGGCTTGGCAAGGGACCCAACCCGTTCCGGCTGGAGTACACGGCTCCGGCCCGGGGCGATGCGTGGATGCGCCTGTACTGGACGAACAGCGAAACCCCTCTGAATCCGGTGCCCATCGCGGTGCTGACGCCGACCAACCATCCGGGTCTCGACGCGTCCGGGGCGGTGCGAGCCGGTCGTGATCTGGTGTACGAGTGGCGTTGCGTGCGCTGCCATGGGACCTCCGGGACGTCCCCCGAGCTGTCCATGGATGCCCCTTCCTTCAATGGCATCGGCGGCCGGAGGCAGACCGAATGGATGGCCCGTTGGATTGCGAATCCGGAGGCGATGCGTCCGGGTGCGAGCATGCCGCAACTGTTCCACGGGGCGGGTGCGGCCGTGAAGTCGGCGTCGGTGGCGGCCTATCTGGGAACCCTCAAAGGGCCCGCCACGGAACCGATGTCGGGCGACACGGAGGCCGGACGTGCGTTGTTCGAACGGTTTCACTGCATCGCGTGTCACGGGGAGCCCACCGACTCTTCGGTGGGTCCCGGCCTGGTTTCTCAGAGGCAGGTCCGTGCCAAGTTCTCCCCGGGGGCTCTCGCCGCGTTTCTGAAGAAGCCCGAGGAGCACTATCAATGGATCCGGATGCCAAACTTTCAGTTGAGCGACACCGAGGCGCGGGATCTCGCATCGTACCTGGATTCGGTGGCGGATCCCGCTGGTTCCGCCACGGAACCGCCAGGAGACGAACAGATTGCCGAAGGGCGGACCCTGGTCGCCACATCCGGCTGCCTCAACTGCCACCAACTCGACGGGGTGAATAACGAGTTCTCCGCAGCGGCGCTGGCGGACCTCCCTGCGGCGGCGTGGACCCGCGGGTGCCTGGCCGAAGCGGCATCGGGAGACGGAAAGGCGCCCCGCTTTCCCTTCGGCGGAGAGCAACGAACGGCATTGCGGGCCTTTGCGTCCACCGACCGGTCGTCGCTGGCCCGTTTCACGGATGCTGACTTCCTGGACCGACAGTCACGGCACCTGCAGTGCGCGGCCTGCCATGGCCCGTTTGAGGGCGTTCCCCACTGGGAGTTGTTGAAGGGCAAACTAAACCCGGAGTGGGCAGCCCGCTTCATCGCGGGCGGCGAAACCCGTAAGCCGCGCCCGTGGCTGGAGGCGCGCATGCCCGGGTTTCCGGCCTATGCCGGCCCGCTCGCCCGTGGCCTTGCCACGATCGCGGGGCATGGCCCCGGGGCGCCCGCGGATCCGGTGCCGCCCGATGCGTCCGAACTGGCGGTGGCCGGCCAGAAGCTGGTCTCGGGCAATGGGGGCTTCGCCTGCGTCAGCTGCCACGGTGTCGGCGACTTCGCGGCCACCCAGGTGTTTGAGGCTCCGGGCATCAACCTGGCCTACAGCCACGAACGCCTGCTGCCGGACTTTTTCGGACGCTGGTTGCGCGCGCCAACCAGCCTCGATCCGGAGTCCAAGATGCCCGTGTATTTTGACGAGTATGGGCGCAGTCCCCTGCCGGACGTGCTCGACGGGGACGGCCCAAGAACGATCTCTGCGATCTGGGAGTATTTGCGGCCCGGCTGGAAGGCCCCGCGGCCGGAGTGAGCACCAGCCGGGAT
The DNA here is from genome assembly GCA_019634635.1 of Verrucomicrobiia bacterium. NCBI lineage: Bacteria > Pseudomonadati > Verrucomicrobiota > Verrucomicrobiia > Verrucomicrobiia bacterium. The sequence continues at coordinate 170,079 of JAHCBB010000003.1, read as the reverse complement.
GCGGGCGTTCACCGCGGCGGCGGCGTCAGCTCAATCCCCACCGGGCAATGATCGGAGCCGGGGATGTGGGAGGCGATGAACGCCCGCCGGAGGTGCGGGCGGAGCCGGGGACTGATCAGGAAATAGTCAATGCGCCAGCCGACGTTTCGGGCCCGGGCGCCGGACATCGGGCTCCACCAGGTGTAATGGCCGCCACCGGTTTCAAACTCCCGGAAGGTGTCCACGAACCCCGCGTCGAGGAATGCGGAGAACCCGGCGCGCTCCTCGGCGGTAAATCCGTGGTTCCGCGTATTGGCCTTGGGGTTCGCGAGGTCCAGTTCGGTATGGGCGACGTTGAGGTCGCCACACCAGATCACCGGTTTGGTCGTCTCCAGGGACTTCAGATAAGCGAGGAGATCGCGGTCCCACTCCTGGCGATAGGGCAGGCGCACGAGATCGCGCCTGGAATTCGGGACGTAGACATTGACCAGGAAGAAGCCGGCGTACTCCGCGGTGAGCACCCGGCCTTCCCGATCGTGGTGCGGCTGCCCGATTCCGGTGATGATCCGCTGTGGACGCTCCCGGGTGAAGATCGCCGTGCCCGAGTAGCCCTTCTTTTCGGCGCAGTTCCAGTAGGTGGTGTAGGCCGCGGGCCAGAGGGCCTCGATCTGGTCCGGGGAACACTTGGTCTCCTGGAGACACAGGATGTCCGGTGATTCCGCGGCGAGGAATTCGAGGAAGTTGCGGCGCAGGACCGCCCGGAGCCCGTTGACGTTCCATGACACCAGCTTCAACGGCGGCCTCCTGGCGCGGGTCAGCGGCATCGGAACCCCCGAAACAGCCCGAAACCCGTGAAGAATCCCGTGGGCAGGATTCCGGTGGCCCAATGACGGGCGGTTTCCGCCTGGTGCTGGGTCCAGGAGGCACCCTCCCGGACCTGACGCTCGAACCCCTGCCAGTCGAGTTGGAAGATGCCGGTCAGCTTGAGCACGGCCAGGCCGCCCAGCAGTGCCCCGGCTGCCACGAGCGCGAAGCGGGTGATCCCACGGAGTGCGAATCCGATCAGGAAGCCGCCTGCGTATCCGCCGGCAAGCCGGACGGCTGCGAGAGAGGACGGTCGGGGATCTCCGGTCCCGGTGAGGCGTCCGTAGATCCAGAAGGCGAGGCCGGCGATCACCGCCACGGCGGCGAGTCGAAGCGTGCGTGACCGCCACAGGGGCAGCAGTTCCCGTTGCATCCTCGATTGAAGCCGTTCGGACAGGCTTGGTTCCGGGGCGTCCATGGCGGGGTGCTGTGTACCCGTGCCGGCTCGCGGATCACAACCGAAACTTTCCGGGTACGGCGCGTTCCTCAACGGCGGTCTTGCATCGGGCATGGCGCGGCAGAGATTGCTCCGAAGATGCCCATGTCTGCCCACACGCGGCGCCGTTTCCTGATGCTGGCCGCCCATGGCCCGGCACTGGCGGTTGCGGCGCCGCCGGACGTCCTGTCGCTGGACGACCTCCTGCGCTCGGGCCGGCGCCTGGCGGAGGAGTCTCTGGACGAATCGGCCCTGAAGACGATCCGCGGCGGGGTGGATCCGACTCAAGCCGAGGCGCTGTTGAAAGGTCTGCAACAACAGTTCCAAGGGGACTACGTGGTGGATGTTGCCCGCTTTCGCAGCACGGCCGAAACGGTGCTGCCGATCCTGGAACGGGTCCCGGCAATCCGGCCCTATGCCGGATGGCTGCGGCCCCGGATGGATTACTTCGACGTGGCAGACCAGTTGACGGTGAGGGTCCCAGCGCCGCGCCCCGACCGGCCGGTGCCTCCGCGGACCAATCCAACCCCGGTGCGGGAGCGGCAGGCCTGGGAGGCGCAGGTGCGGCGGACGCCGGCTCCGAAGGGCGCTCAGGCCTGGGTGCCACGCCTCAAGCCGGTCTTTCGTGGGCAACGGGTTCCTCAAGAACTGGTCTGGCTGGCCGAGGTGGAGTCCTCGTTCGATCCACAGGCGCGCAGCCCGGCGGGTGCGGTGGGATTGTACCAGCTCATGCCGGCCACCGCTGAATCCCTGGGGCTGAAGCTCCGGCCCCAGGACGAGCGGCTCTTGGGCGACAAGAATGCCCGGGGTGCGGCAGCGTACCTGAGGACGTTGTACCTTCAGTTTCGGGAATGGCGGCTGACGCTGGCGGCGTACAATGCTGGGCCCGGGCGGGTCGGAGGTCTCCTCAAGTCCCGCAACGCACGCAGCTACGATGAGATCGCCACCCGGCTTCCCGCGGAGACCCAGATGTACGTCCCCAAGGTGGAGGCCGTTGTGCAGCGTCGGGAGGGGAAGGCGTTGACCCGGCTCCCACCGGCCGCAAGCTGATCCGGACCTTGGTCGAGCCGTGAACGGGGCCCTTCGCTCCTCGGGGGGAGGGCTCGTTGAAAACGAAAAAGCCCGCTGTGAAGCGGGCCTGTGGGCGGAGACCTCCGCTGTAGAAATCCGGGATGCTCCCTCAGGACTGGTCACCAAAATTGCCGATGGCCTCGACGGGGCAGCCCTCCATGGCCTCCTTGCAGGCCGCCTCCTCCTCGGGGCTTTCGGGCTGCTTCTTCACATAGCTGTAGCCGCCCTCCTCCCAACGCGTGAAGTTGTTGGGCGCGGTTTCGCGACACAGGTCGCAGTCAATGCACTGGTTGTCCACGAAGTAGCGTCCCGTGACGTTCTCCGGATACTTGTTTGCGATGTCAGCCATGGGGTGGGGCGATGGATAAAAGTGGCCCGCGATATATGGGATGGGACGCCCCGGGCGGCAAGCCGGTTTTTTGATCGAAGGCCGGAAATCGGTGCGGCGCGCCGCCCGATGCCGGCCCCGGGATCACGGACCGGTCGGATGCAGGTCCACCACCTCGCCACCGATGACCCGGAGCCCGGGGGGCAGGCTGACGAGAAATGGCAGGCCGTACTCGATGGTGCTGGGGGAGGCGGCGCGGGGAAGCAGTTGCGGCAGGATCGGCTCCATCTGCGTGCCAATCGCCACCACCCTCCCAACCCCGGTGTCGTGGTGCCGCGAACGGGACCGGACCGTCATGAGCGTATTGGTGGTGAGCTCCAGATTGGCGGGTTGGCGGAGATACCCGACAACCTGGCGGGATTCCAGGGCGCTGATCGTCAGGAAAATTTCCCCGGCGAGGACGTGCTCGCCGACCCGACGGAGCACGCTCGAGACGGTGCCGTCCATCGGAGCCACCAGCGTGATCGGTTGCACCTGGGATTCCATGGCCCGCAGCTCCTGATCCTCGAAATCCAGAACGGCGCGCACCACCGCCGGCATTTCCGCGTCAATGCGCCCGGCCTCGGGCTTCAAGTCCTCCATGGCCCGCTCGATCCCCGCGACCAGTTGCTCCCGCTCCCGGATCTGGCCGGTGACGTCCGCAAGGTCACGGGTGGCGATCTGGTAGTCGGCCACCCGTTCCAGCCCGGCACCGGACAGGATCCAGGTGGGCGACTGCGGCGCCGGGGTGGTTGCGGCTTCGGCTTCGGCTTCGGCTTCGGCTTCGGCTTCGGAATCGGGGGCGCCGGAAACGCCACCGGAGCCGGGCGCGGCCTCGTCATGAAAGCGGGACTCGGTGATCCGGGCGCGTTCGCGCAGCCAGTTCATCAGCTGCTCCTGGCGGTCGAGCTCGAGCTGGAAATAGGTCTGATGCGCCTTCAGGGAGGCGAGTTGGGCGCGCTGATCCATCCACTCCAGTTGCAGCCGCAGGAGGGAGATCTGGTTGTTTTGCTGACGCAGACGCGCGTCGAGGCTCTCGCGCAGCAGTTCGAGGCGCTGGCGTCCGAGGTCGAGTTTTGCAGCGATGGCCCGGGGGTCGGTCGGGATGACGACCGCGAGCGGCTGGCCGGCGCGGACCTGCTCAAGTAAGCGGACCTGCAGTGCGGCAATCTCGCCGCTCTGCGGGGGCGCGATCTGGGCCCGGATGGCCTCGACCTCGCCCACAAGCTGGGACGGCCCGACGTAGCGCTTCCAGGTGACCACGGTCATCCCGAGCACCGTGGCAAACACCACCACCGGCAGGACCGCGATGCGGAACTCTCGAAAGACGGCGCCCGGGGGCGCCGGAATGCGGGGGAGGGGTTCCATCAGGGTCACACTTCGGATTCATCCTCCGCCCGCAGGCTGGTCACCCGGGACACTCCGGGAAGGGCCCGAAGCTCGCCGAGCAGTTCCTCCAGCCGGGAGTGGTCGCGCAGCAGCAGCCGGTAGCTCAGATCCGTGCCCTCGTAGCCGACGTTGGACCGCTGGCTGGCAATCGTGGTCCGCCGCGCGTGCCGGTCGAGCAGTCCCGACAACTCGCCCAGATCCCCCTGCGGACGCCCCCAGTGCAGATTGAGGATCAGGTCGTACCGGTGGCGCACCCCGAACTGCGTCCAGTGCAGGTAGAGCATGAGGATCGCGAACACGAGGGTGCCCACGATGGCGGTGGTGAACTTCCGGGTGCCGCAGGCCATCCCGATGGTGATCGAGGCGAGGATGTAGGTGGTGTCGAGTGTGTCGCGCAGGATGTTGCGGAACCGGACGATGGCGAACACGGCCATCAGCCCGAAGGCGATGAGCAGGTTGTTCGCCATCACCATCATCACCACCGAAACAATCAGGCAGAGGACCACCAGGGCGTTGACGAAGGAGCGGGAGTAGCTGAGGCCGCTGTGGCAGGCCATGTACACCCAGGCCACAACGTGCCCGCCCAGGAAGGCGAGCATCATCCCAAGGGCCATGCCCATGAGATCATCCGGCCCGCTGCTGTAGTCGCCGTGCAGGAGGAAGTTGCCCATGCCTCACCCGGGTTATGCCGCGGTCGCGAGGAGGTTGTCGAGCCGGCTCAGGCGGGCCTCGCGCCGTCGTTCGGATGCCGCCGCCGACATCGCCGCAAACGGGGTGACGCCCGCCGGGCAGAAGGAGGCTTCGCCCTTCCGCGCCACGCCGTCGGCATACTTGGACGCCGACCCCTGGCGCAGGTTGAAAACGCGCACGAGTTCCTTGAACCAGTCCGGGAACCGTCCGGTGAACTTCAACTCGAGCACGACCAGCCGGCCAAACACGCAGGTCGGGTCGTCCATCTGCTCGGAAAACCGGGTCACGAACTCGGGCGAAATCGCGACGTTGCGGTCCAGGGTCACCCGCACCGAGTTGTCGGCCACGCTGATCCAGGCCTCCCGGTCGTAGCGCACGTGCGCCACCGGGACCGCGCGGTCCCGGTGCATGAGGTCCACGAAGCGCTGGATCGCCACCAGCTGGCGGGGATCCCCGGACACGAGTTCCGATGGCGACGGCAGGTGACCCGCGAGCACCGGTTCCACCGCCGAGCGCTTGATGCCGGAGCGCTGTTTGAGAATGGCGTCGTTCATCCGGCGCTTGATCTCGAAGAAGACCGGGGCGTGCGTGTTGTCCTCGTAGAATCGCAGGCGCAGCTTGTAGCGGTTCTTGTTGCCGTTGATCGTGCCCCAGTAGATGGCGAGGTCCGTGGAATCGAGATAGAGGTTGTGGATGGTGTAGCTGAGGTCGGGCCGCTTGGCGCCATACTCGTCGAGCTCCAGGTACGGGCGGACGAATTCCCGCACGGCCAGTGCGAGTTCCTCGGGAACCACGTACTTCAGCTCCCATCGCTGCAATTGTAGCTTGTCCTCGCCCATGTCGTGCGTCGTCCGTTGCCCCGAGGGTTGCACCCGTCCGTCACTTCGATGACACAAAATTGTCACGCAATTCTCAAAGAAATTCTGGAGGCCGTCTCCCGGTTGCAGCCGTCGCGGAGTACGCCCATCCTAGCACACGCTGTGCCGTTACAAAGTTCCCCCGATCTGGAGTTCGGATTGCCTTTGACCTGCGCCGGGGTGGCGACTCAGCCTCCCGTCCGTTTGATCGCATGAACACCGCAAATCGAGTCCTCACATCCCTGGGCCTCCTCACCGGGGCCGTCGTCCTCTGCATCGCCGGGGTGGATCCCGGCAAACTCCCGGCCCCGGCCCCGGTCCAGGGCGTCACCTTCGACAAGGACATCAAGCCGCTCTTCGAAAAGTCCTGCGTCAAGTGTCATGGGGCGGAGAAACAGAAGGGCAAGTACCGGCTGGATTCCCTCGAGGCGGCGCTGAAACCCGGGGAGAGCGGGGACGCCGTCCTGAAGGGAGACAGCGCCGGAAGCCCGCTGGTGCACAGCATTTCGAGGCTGGACCCGGACATCGAGATGCCCCCGGACGGCAAGGCGGATCCGTTGACGCCGGAGCAGGTGGCTTTGGTCCGTGCCTGGATTGATCAGGGCGCGAAGTAGGCGCCGGCCACGCTGCGGCTCGCCGGGTTTCAGGACGGATCGCCGTCCTCAAGGGGCAGATCCAGTGTCGGGTCCTCCGCAACTTCGCGGATCGGCGTGACCCATTCGGGATCCGGGACGCGGTTTTCCCGGGGTGACGTTTCTTCCTCGGCGACGGTCACCAGGATGCGTCGGAGCGCCTGCCCCTGGTAGGTGTAGCCGCACGCGATGGTGGACGCGATCCGGGCTCCGGGGCCGGGCTCGCGGGATTCCGGAGTCTGGTGGGCGGTGGGGTCGAACGGCTCCCCGGACTGGGCTTCGTACGAGACGAGTCCGATCCGGCGGACGGCATCCAGACAGGCCGCACGAAACTGCCCCAGCTGGGTCACCAGCGGGGTGTTCCCGTGACGTGCTGCGGCTTGGAACAGGGCGTGGACGTGGTCGAGCACATGGACCAGCACCTGCAGGTGCTCGGTGCCGCCGCGGCGGAGTTTCTCAGCCTCCAACCGCAGGGCCTGCTTCTCCTGGTCGTTGGCCCGTCCAAGGGCCTCGGTCAAATCCCGGGCCTCCTTCGTCACCTGCTCCACCGTGGTTGCAGCGGCCCTCGAAGCCTGGAGCGTGCCGTCGTGGATCGCCTGCCATTGGGCGGTGGTGTCCCGGACGGCATCCGCGACGGACCGGAGCTCACCAATCTGTCGTGCGGTATCGGCAAGGCCGAGTTGTTCCTGGAGCCGGACGGCCGCCGCATGCTCCTTGAGGAACGGCAGGATCATCACCCAGGCGCCCGCGGCACACAGACCGGCGATGACCAGCGCGTGCGACGGGGTCAGCGGCCGGTGACCCAGAAGGACCACCGTCGCCGCCGCAGTGACCAGGACGAGATCCCCGACGACGAAGGGCCAGCGTGGAAGCCGGGGCGGTGCGATCGCTGCCATGTCGGCGGCATCATAGGGAGACGGGGATTGGCGGCAACGCAGGTTTCCTGTCCGCCGCCGCCCTCGCGGTGATCCCGGGGCCCGGCACCAGGTTCCCGCGCTTGTTCCCGGGGATGGATGCGTGTTGATTGCACGGGTTCGTCGCATGCCACGATTTCACAGCATCCATCGGCCGGCCTTCCTACTGGGGGCCTTCGTGGTGTTGCTGGCCCAGCTTGGCGCCGCCGGGACCGGCCTTCCGGATCCCTCCGATCCGGCGGCCGTGCGCCGCGGCGGCCAGCTTGCCCGGACCTACTGTGTCACCTGTCACCTTTTCCCGGAGCCTCAGGCGCTGGACCGGGCCACCTGGCACGACCAGGTGCTGCCGCGGATGAAGTACCGGCTGGGGTTCTCGTCTCCCGATCTGGAACAAAGCGCCAACATCCGTCTCCTGCGCGAACAACGTCGCATCCCGGATAAGCCGGTGATCTCCGAAACGCAGTGGCTGGACCTCGCGGCCTACTATCTTGCAACCGCCCCCGAACAGTCGTTGCCCCAGGAGGCACCGCCGCCCATCGCGGTTGGCATTCCGGGATTTGAGGTGGTGGTTCCCGAGGTCCGTGTACCCCGGCCCTCGGTGACTTCCGTAAGGGTGCTTCCGGACGGTGGGGCGCTCGTGGCGGACAACGAGCGGCAGGCGGTGGTGGTGGTCGGACGCGACGGCCGGTTCGCCGGGGTGGTGCCGGTGGGCAATGCCGTGGCGTCGCTTCGGCATTTCCCCGGGGGCATCCTGACCGGCGGCCTTGGCAGCTTCCTGCCGGCGGACGACCTCCGGGGCGCGGTGTTCTGGCTGACCAATTCGGCGGGATGGCAGCGGGGTCCGGACCTGATCGCGGATCTGCCGCGCACGGCCGATGCCAACGCCGCGGACCTCAACGGCGATGGCCGGCTCGACTACGTCGTCAGCGTCTTCGGCAACAACGTGGGCCGGCTCTCCTGGTGGGAGGCGCGTCCGGATGGCGGTCTGACGGAGCACGAGCTCTTTGGGCTGCCGGGCACGCTGCGGACGGAAATCGCGGACTTCAACGGCGACGGGCATCCCGACATTGCGGCCCTGGTGGCCCAGGAGACCGAGGCGTTGTTCCTGTTCCTAGGCAACGGCCGCGGCGGATTCGAGCGCACCACGGTGTTCCAGCGTCCCCCGTATTGGGGGCACAGCCATTTCGAGACCGCGGACTTCAACGGCGACGGTCGCCCCGACTTCCTGGTGACCAACGGCGACAATGGCGAATTCACCTCGCCCTCGAAGCGCTACCACGGCATCCGGATCCATCTGTCCCAGCCGGAGGGTGGATGGAAGGAGGCGTCTTTTTTCCCGATGTACGGCGCCTACAGGGCGGTGGCGCGGGACGTGGACCTGGATGGCGATCTGGACATCGCCGCCATCGCGTTCTTCCCGGACTACCAACGCTCGCCCCGGGGAAGTTTTGTGTTCCTGCAGAACGACGGGACGGGTCGCTTTCAGGCCAGCACGTTTGCCGAGAGCGCGACCGGACGCTGGCTTGCCCTGGATGGCGGGGACTTCGACGGGGATGGCGCCGTGGACTTCCTGCTCGGCTCGTACATCAAGGGACCCACCCCGGTTCCAGCCTTCCTGATGGAGGCATGGGAGGAGGCGCAACGGCCTTTGATCCTCCTGAGAAATGTCCGGCCGCGACCGTCGGCACCGTCGGGGAGCGCCGTCGGTGCACCAAGGTGACCCGGACGGGTCTCTCAGTTCAGTTGAAACCAATCGCGGGAGAACCGGGTCGTCACATGGCGGCGGGTTGCCGGAGATGAATTCCGGTCCGTTGACGAATCATGAGACTTTCCCGGAGACGTTGGATGGCGGTGCTGTTCGGTGGATTGCTGGCGTCACTCGTTGGAGCGATGGCGGGGTGGTGGGTCCGCGGGTATCGGATGGCCACCACGGTGACCACAGTCTCGGGCCGGACCTGGAACCTGGAAGATTTCGTCCATGCCCGGTCCTTTTCCCTGGTCGAGGTCGCACGCGCCGAACTTGCAGGCCTCGCCCAGCTCTACCGCTCCGAGGCGCGGGTGCGCCTCCTCCAGGGTGCCGTGACCCCGGTGTCCGGCGATGCGCGCTGGATGGAAATGCTTGCGGACCTCGAGCGAGCCTGCCGCGAATTCCGCGATACTCCGGGCGAGGCGCCGGTGCTGCAGGATTACCTTCTCCTGTTGCGGCGAACTGCGGCCCATGACCGCTGGCTCGATGCCTACCTGGATTTCGCGTACCGGCGTCCCACTGAGGAGGTCATCGGCCTGTTCGCGCGCGACGCCGTGGACATCGCCGCCAGGGTCGGACGGGAGTCCGAAGTGGCCGCGGTGCTGCGACACGTGCTGGAGATTCCCCTGGAGTTTCCGGGCAAACTGCAAATCACCCTCCCGCTCGTGCGCCTGAACCCCCATGACCTTCCGTCGTCCGTTCTCTAAGGGGCGTCGGCGCGGCGATCGCGCCCGGCGACTGTGGGTCCTCGCCGCCGTGCTGTCCCTGGTCGGGCTGTTCTCCCTCCGATACCGGCTGATCTGGGTGGTCGGAGACAGCATGCTGCCCACGTACGCGTCCGGAAATCTCCTGGTCGTGGACCGCTGGGCCTACCACCGGTCGGTTCCGGGGCGGGGTGACGTCGTGGTAGCGAGGCACCAGGCGGACTGGATGGTCAAACGAGTGGTCGGCCTTCCGGGCGAGCTGATCGCCGTGCGCGACGGGCAGGTGCAGGTGGACGGCGTTTCCGTGCCGGAGTGGCATCCGGTTCGCGAAGGATCTTTGCAAATCGAGCCGGGCCGCCTGCCCGCCGACCGCTACGCCCTGCTGGGAGACAATCGGGAGCTTCCACCGGATGCCCTGGTCCACGCGGTGGTGCATCGCGACCGGTTGATGGGGCGGGTGGTGTTTCCGGCGCGTTCTTCCATTTCGCCAGCGAAGGAGAGCCGCAACCTCCCCTCAGAACGGATCGCGCAGGGAACCGGGGGGGCGGGCGCGCCTCCAGAACGAGGGTCCTGACGGCGCCTCAAGAAACGAGCGTCCGAGGAGCCGCAGCAGCAGAGCGGTCGGCACGAGAATCAGCACGAAGATTAGGCCCAGCACGAGTGCGAGGAGTCGGTGGCCGATCCAGGATTGGATCCGCTGAACACCCCGGTGCCAGCCCTGAAAGGGCCTGGGGATGACCAGGCCCAGCAGGACGACGAGAGGCATTGCCACCAGGCACGCCACGGGAGGCACGGGCACCCACCCGGCACGCGCCGCCGCCCAGAGCAATGCGACGGGCGGCAGCAGCGAAGCTCCGATCTGAAACCGCTGCCCGGCCGATATGCGACCCGTCATGCGGGCAGGCTATCGCGGGGGTCTGAATTGAACACTCCCGATTCCGGCGGACCGCCAGGATCGCTCCTTCGTCGGCATTGGTCGGAAACGAACAAATCCGGTCGAAATGAGTGTCCCTTGGGTCTCCGGGCGATCCTCTCGGAATGCCGGCGCCCCCGTTCAGATTCAACGGCGCCGGCTGCGATGAGCCGCGACGCCGGCCTCCAGGGCTTCCATCTCGGCCTGGGCGACCGGGGCGTAGTCGTATTGTTCGACAAAATCCCGACCGCGCCGCGACTGCTGCAGTCGCGCGGCATCGTCCGCAAGCCAGTGAACCACCCGCGCCGCGGCCCGGGCGGTGTCCCCCATCGGCACCAGGTCCACCTGGCCGGGAAACACGTGATCGAAGATGGGCAGGTGCATCGCAACCACCGGCATGCCAAAGCCGAGGCATTCGGTGACGGACAGGCCCCAGCCTTCCTCTCGGGAGAGACTCAGTCCCACCCGGCATCGGGACATGAGCCGGTTCTTTTCAGCATCCGCGATCCCGCCGGTGAAGTGGATGCGGTCGCCGAATCCGGCGGTGGTGCACCGACGTTCCAGTTCCGCGCGGTCCGGTCCCTCTCCGATCACCAGGAGGCGGGCCTCCGGACGCCGGGCCAGCACGGCGCCCCAGAGGGCCGGCACGTCGAACACCCCCTTGTGACGGTGGATGCGACCGAGCAGGACGGCATCGAATTCCTTGGGGGCCCCGGCACTGTAGGCCACCTCCGAGAAGTCCAGGCCGTATCCGACCACTGCCGTGACTCGTGGTGTCAGTCCGAGGCGCCGTTCCAGGCGTGCGAAGTCCGCGGCCACCGGCGGGGTGCTGCACAGGATGACGTCGGCATGACGGTTCAGCAGGCGCGTGCTCCAGCGTTCCGAGAGGAGGTACAGCCGGTCGAAGAATCCGGCACGGCTCTGCTGCGCATCCAGGACGTGATGCACCTTGGCGCCAAAGGCGGCCCCGAGGCGTCGCGCAAGGACCCGCGACGGGTAGGTTTCAAAGATCGCCTGACAGCAGGCGTAAATCATGTCGTAGCCCGACGCCATCGGGACCCTGTGCGCGCTGATCATCCGCCATCCGTAGGGAAAAACGTATCGCCACGTCTTGTTCAGCCACCCGGTGGCATCGAACCAGTTGTCCGGGCTGATCAGCTGTGCGTGGGGATAGAGATCGCGGAATACCGGCCACGCCGCGCGCGCCACCAGGAAATCCACGGTGTGCCCGCCCGCGACCCAGTGGCGGGTGACGCCCGCGAAATGCCGCTGCACTCCCGACACCGACCGGCCGTCGAGCGCGGTGTTGTAGACAATCAGAACTCGCACTGGCGCACCGACCATGCCGGGCCGGTGCACGAACCTTCAATGCTGATCCCGTCCACAGGACGGCCGCGGAGTGTCATCTCCCGGGTCACCCCCCGGTGGGGCAAAGGTCCTCCTGAGCCGCGCGGGGAGCCCCCCCCGGAATGGCATGGAAACCCGCCTGAAGCTTGTCCTGCATTTGACTCGACGGGCGGTCGGGTCAGAGTCGGCCCGCTGTCGCGACTCCATGAAGCATCCGTACCAAGGCCTCTGGTCGCGCATTGCCTTTTGCGTCCGGCGGAACGGGTTGGCCGAGGTGTTCCTCATCCCGCTGCGCATGGGGGTCGGCCCGGTGCTGATCCCGCTGTTGCCACGCCGCGAATTTCCCTTCGAGGGCCGGATGCTGCCGTACGGCTACCACCGGTACAATGTCACCTGGGCCAACGAGCGGGCGCTCGAGATTCCCATCGCGCGTGCCGTCATCGAGGGAATCGCTTCTGAACGTCTGCTGGAAGTCGGCAACGTGCTTTCCCACTACCTGCCCGTGAGGCACACGGTGCTCGACAAATTCGAGGCCGGTGTCGGCGTGGTGAACGAGGACATTCTTTCTTGGAACCCCGGGCGTTCCTTTGACCTCATTCTGTCGGTGTCCACCTACGAGCACATCGGGTTCGATGACGACGACCGGGATCCGACCGGCGCACGCATCCTGGAGGCCATCCATCGGAGCCGGGGCTGGTTGAATCCGGGGGGGCGGCTGGTGCTCACCGCGGCGTCCGGATACAACCCGGCATTCGATGCCCTGGTCGCCGGCAACCGGTTTGGCGCCGCCCGCCGGCACTTTTATTGGCGGGCCACCTGGGGCCGTTGGGAGGTCTGTGACGAGGCGCGCTATCTGGCGACGCACTACAACCGGCCGCACGCTTTTGGGAATGCACTGGTGGTTGCTGAATTCCGGTCCCCCGAGTCCGCGGATCCGTCCAGCCACGCCCGATGAACCTGACACCGGAAACCGTGCCGGAAGCCCGGCGCCTGAACATCGGATGTGGCCTCGATCTGCGGGCCGGCTGGGTCAACTTGGACACCGTGGATTACGGGGGGAACACCGTGTGTGACCTGAACCGTCATCCGTGGCCCTTTCCGGACAACCACTTTGACGAGGTCCTGGCCAGTCACATCCTGGAGCATCTCGCCAACTTCAACGCGACCGTGACGGAGATCTGGAGGGTCTGCCGGCCGGGCGCCTTGGTCGTCGTGCGGGTGCCCTTCTTCCTGAGCACCAAATACTACTCCGAACCGGACCACCGCATCCCGTTCGGCATCCGGTCCTTTGACAATTACGAGGACATCTCCAGCCGTTCCCTGCGCTTCTACGAGCGATGGAAACTGGGGCACCGGACCAACTACGGTTCACCGGCACGGTTCCGGGTCGAGGATAAGCGCTTTCACTTCTCGAATTTCGCACTCCTGCGGTGGCTGAACGCCCCGATCAATCTCGAACCGGTGATCTACGAACGGTTCTTCGCCACGTGGCTGACACCCGAAGAAGTCTGGTTTCGGCTCCGGGTGAGCCAGAAGGGGGTGAGTTCATGATCCTGACACAGCTCATGTGGCGGTTTGCGCGTCACGGAGATGATGAAGAGTTCTACCGGCTTCAGGCGAGCGATGCGATCCGCTGGATTGCGAGCAGTGGAGTGCCGTTGGGCGCGCAAACCGAGGTCCTTGATCTGGGTTGTGGGCATGGCATCTTTGGAGGCCGGCTCGAGAAGTCTGGATGCCCGGTCACATTTGCAGATGCCGACAATTTCCTCCGACCCGAATATCGCCAGCACACGTTTCTCAAGGTAGATCTCGACCGGGATCCCCTGGACTCCCTGGGCCGGTATGACCTCGTGGTGTGCTCCAACGTCCTGGAGCACCTGTCCGCGCCCGGGCGCTTCCTCAAGGACGCCCACTGTTTGCTCAAGCCGGACGGTCTATTCTATCTGAGCTGGACCAACTGGCTATCGCCCTGGGGCGGGCACGAATTCTCCCCGCTGCATTATCTGGGTCCGCGGCTTGGACCTCGCCTTTACGACGCCCTGGCGAGGCGTCCCCGCTTCCACAAACCCTACGTCAACCTCTTTCCCACCTACATCGGATCCATCCTCGGCACCCTCAGGGACCAGACGGCATTCCGGGTGATCAGGATGGCGCCCAGGTACTATACGGAGGTTGAATGGATCATGCGGGTGCCGCTGGTGAGGGAGTTTCTCGCCTGGAACTGCTCGCTTCTGCTCGGGCAACGCCGTCAGAATGACTGAATTTGTTGAACGCCCGGATGTTTGTGCGGATTCTGGAAAGGGTGATTGACAGCAGGGCCGCTGTGGCAATAGCCTTCGTTAAGAGGTGGTCGAACCCTGATTCTCGGACGACCTCGGCGAGGCGGCCCAACCCATTGCGAATCCATATCATGTCCAACCGGCCAGGATGGTTCCGGAGCACCCCCGGGGTCTTCGAATTCGTGTTCGTCATCCTCGGAGTGCTGCTCTCAACATCCGGAATGGCATCCGCGGCCGCAGCGGAGTTCTGGCCGCCCTCAAACAGGCGAGATCCGGTCGGTTTCCAAGGTGCCGCCGGACCCGCAGGTGAGTTGATCAACGTCAATTTTGGAGTCAATGACACTCCCAATCGGACCGGCCCCGCTGCATTCGGACTCTCCACAGAGGACCATTGGAACCTCTACAGCCGCGACGATGGAAGTGGCGGCTACCTCGAACGCGGGGTGATTGCTGGGCTCAAGAACTCTCTGGGAATGGTGACGGATGCCGGCCTGGTGGTTTCCAATGCCCCCGGGGCGTGGGGCAATGGGGTTGAGGATCCGATGTACGGAGTCTTCCTGCACCCCTTGGGGACGGATCGGGTGGTTAGTGTGACCGTGACCAATTTGCCGCCTGGAACCTATCAAATCTATTGCTTCGGACATGGCGACACCGACTCGCTGAACACGGAGTTTGAAATCTTCGCCGGTTCGCAAAGTCTGGGGAGCCTGCGCACGACCACGGGCGCCGCCTGGCGGTCAACAGAGTGGAACCATGGAGACCAGTACGTGCATTTTGAAAATGTCGTCCTCGGTCCGCGGGAACCCCTGGTGATTCTAGCGCATCCTGGCAGCGGCCAATTCGGGGTGATCAACGGGATTCAGATCCACCGGGTTGATGACAATTTTCAGCGACGATTGATCAATATCAATTTTGGCATTGATGACACGCCGACACGAGCCGGTCCGGCCGCTTTCGGGATTGCGGGGGACGACTTCTGGAACCTTTACAGCAGGGACGATGGATTGGGGGGCTATCTCTCCTCGGGAAGGCTGGAGGATCTCAGGGACGCATCGGGTGCACGTTCCGGCGCATCCGTGGAAGTGGAGAATGCCCCCGGAGCCTGGGGGAATGGGTCCGCTGATCCGATGTTCGGAGTCTTCCTGTATCCGCTGGGTGCAGATCCCGTGGTTCGGGTCACGCTCAACGCCCTGCCTCCCGGCGTTTATTCGGTCTATTGCTACGGGCATGGCGAGCAGGATGCGCAGAACGTCGAGTTCGAAGTCATTGCCGGACCCCGGTCCGCCGGCGTGTCGCGGACAACCGAGTCGGATTCCTGGCGGATGACAGAATGGAAGGAAGGGGATCAGTACGTGGTCTTCAGGGAGGTCAGAGTCCATTGGGGAGATTCATTGATGATCCTTGGGAGACCAGCCGCCGCTTCCTCGGGTCTCATCAACGGTCTGCAGCTCTATCGTGCGGGAGATCTCCCACCGGATCGGTTGGTCAACGTGAACTTTGGTGTCAAAGATACACCGCAGCGAAGGGGCCCTGCAGCCGTTGGGGAGTCTCCGTTGGATTATTGGAACCTTTACAGCCGCGACGGAGAACCTGGGGAATATCGCCACCGAGGAGAGATTGCCAACCTGAGGTATGAATCCGGAAGGTTTTCCGGTGTGAGGCTTGGCATAACCAATGCACCGGGTGCCTGGGGCAATGGAGTCGAGGATTCGATGTTCGGGGTTTTCTTGTATCCCCTGGGAGCGGACCCGGTTGTTGCCGTGGGATTGGAGAACCTGCCGAGTGGGTATTATTCGTTTTATGCCTACGGTCACGGGGAGCTCGACATTCACAATTCAACATTTGAGGTGTTGAGTGGAGGTGTTTCGTTCGGCGTTCAATCCACCACGACATCCAGTGGATGGCGGGAGCCCGGATGGACCCGTGGGAGTCAGTATGTGCTCTTTGAGAGGGTCGTGGTCCGGGCGGGGGAGCCGGTCGTTGTCCGCGCTGGATCGGCCGAGGCTGGGCTGGGTATCGTGAACGGTCTGCAGGTGCTGCAACTGGAGGAAACAGGTCCCATGCTGCTTCCGATTGGGGATGCAGAGACGCCGGAAGGAGCCGCCTGGATGCTTGGCTTGATGGGGCTTCACCCGACTCAGGCGCTCGAGACACTGACGTATCGGCTGGTGGAGTCACCGGAGGGCATGGCAGTGGTGGATGGGGGGCAGATCCTGTGGACTCCGACGGAGAGCCAGGGTCCCGGGGACCACACGGTGAGGGTGGAGGTCCGCGACGCGGAGGGAATGACCGCTTCGCAGGAGTTCAGGGTCCGTGTATTGGAGGTGAATTCGCCACCGGATCCAGCACCGGTGGCTGATAAGGAGGTGGACGAGGGTGCGGAGTTCGCGTTGGAGTTGCTGGCGACGGACTCGGACCTCCCACCAAACTCAATCGCATTCGAGTTGATTGCCGGTCCGGTCGGGCTCTCGGTGTCTGGAGACGGGCAACTGGCCTGGATCCCCTCGGAGGCCCAGGGGCCCTCCACCAACGAGGTGGTGGTGCGGGTCACCGATGACGGCGTACCGCCCTTGTCGGCGACGAACCGGTTCCAGATCGTGGTCCGCGAGGTGAACCAGGCGCCGGTGCCGGTCGGGATTTCTGAGGAGGTGGTTCCCGCGGGAAGCGTGGTGAGCTTCCACCTGGGCGCGGTGGATCCGGACCTGCCGGCCCAGCAGTTGATTCACAGCCTGATTTCCGGGCCTGAGGGATTGGGCGTGACAGCGGATGGGGTGGTGACGTGGAGCGCCGGCGATTCCGTCGTGCCGGGGGTGTACCCGGTCTCCGTGCGCGTCACCGACGACGGGTCCCCCCCGTTGTCGGGCACCAATTCCTTCAGCCTGGTGGTGCCGGAACCCTCACCGATGGCGACGTTGTCCGGCTGGTCTTGGCTTGCGGATCCGGGACGATTCGAGGTGATACCCGGCGCATTCACCTGGGACGAGGCCCGGAGCGACGCGGCGGTCCGCGGAGGTCATCTGGCGACGTTTGGAAGCCTTGCCGAATGGGAGGCGGGACGCCGGGCCTGGGAGGATCAGGGAGGCCGGGTCTGGCTCGGCGGGTTGCGGTCGGGTGACGACACGAATCCCCGCCTGGGATGGGCCTGGATCACCGGGGAACCGTGGAGGTTCGAGGCCTGGTCGCCCGGGGAACCGAACCATCTGGGGGAGGATCGCCTTGATTTGTTTCCCTGGGGGGCGTGGAACAACGCGTCGGGGGATACCCGCCTGGGTTACCTGATGGAGCACCCCGACCGCGGAGGGGTCCGCGCGTTTGCGCCGGTGACGGTGGACGAAGGGGAGACGTTTGGCGTCGCCCTGCGTTGGTCGGGGCCGCCGGAGGGCGGAAGGCGGGGGACGGTTGAATTGGTGTTGGGTCCGGACGGCATGGTCCTGACGCCGACCGGGGCATTGATCTGGACGCCCACGGAAGCCCAGGGGCCGTCCACCAACGAGGTGGTCCTTCGCGTGACGGGTGACGGGGCGCCGGCGACGGACGTCACTTTCCAGGTGAGGGTCCTGGAAGGGAATCAAGCCCCGTGGGTGGCTTCGGAATGGTTCCTTGATTTTGAGACGGACCCCGCGGCTTTCGGGACGTTGGCGGGCAGCACCGAGGCTGCCTGGGCGCTCACGGGGGGGAATCCGGGCGGATTCCTGGGCCTGACGTATTCCCGCACGAACCGGTACACGGCGCTGGTATTTCCGGCGATTCCCGATCCCGATGCCGTGATTGCGGGATTCCGCATGTCGTGCGATCTCCGCTCTGGGAACGGAACCCGCGAACGCGCCGCGGATGGCTTCAGCTTCAACTTTGCGCGGGTTGGGGATCCGGTGCTGGAGTCCCCCGAGAATCACTCGGGATACGCTGGCGACTGGGGCGCGGAGACGGGAACACGCACCGGCATCGCGATTTCCTTTGATACCTGGTCGGGCAACTATTTCCCGGGAGACCCCGGGGATACCAATGACATCGAGGGACTCATTGTCCGCGTGGACAATGTGACCGTCGCCAAGATTCCGTTGCCGACGCGAAACGGGGCCGCCACGGACCCGGGCAGCCCCCAGACCGGTCCTCACGACCCGGAGTATTGGGCCGCGGGCGGTTACTTCCTGCATCCGGCGGCGTGGGCCACGCTGTCGTGGCAGCCGTTGGTGCTGGAGTTGAGTCCGGACGGCCGGTTCTCGGCCTGGTGGAAGGGCGCCGCGTTGGTGGAGGATCTCGATGTCGGCTTCGAGGCGGGGCGGGGCCGGTTTGTGCTGGCGGGGCGCACGGGTGGATCGGACGGCAACATTCATGTGGACAACCTGCGCCTCGGCGTGGTGGTCCGGCATGAGCTGGATGAGGAGGTGGCCTGGACCCTGCCGCTGGACGCGTCCGATCCCGACCTGCCGCCGCAGGTCCTGAACCATGAGGTGGTGGCGGGACCGTCCGGCCTGGGGGTGAACGCGGCGGGCGCGCTGGTCTGGACGCCTGCGGAGGACCAAGGGCCGTCCACGAACACGGTGATTGTCCGGGTCCGTGACACGGGTTCCCCGCCCCTGACGGTCACCACGACCCATCAGTTGGTGGTGCGGGAGGTGAACCGTCCGCCGGTGATGGCGTCCGTGCCGGAGCAGGCGGTGGATGAGAACACGGAATTCGGGCTGACGCTCCTGGCCACCGATCCGGACCTGCCCGTGCAGTCGCTGGCGTTTTCCCTGGTGGACGGGCCGGAGGGGATGACGCTGGCCCCGGGCGGGGCCTTGCGCTGGACGCCGGGTGAGGCGGACGGGCCGTCCACGGTGGTGGCGCAGGTGCGGGTGACGGATGACGGTGTGCCGCCGTTGTCGGCGACGAACCGCATTGTGATCGTGGTACGCGAGGTCAACGAGGCGCCGGTCTTCACGCCGGTGCCGGACCAGGCGGTGGACGAGGGGGTTCCGTGGAGCCTTGCGCTGGAGGCGACGGACCCGGACTGGCCGGTGCAGCGTCTGCAGTTCCTGCTGGTGGCCGGTCCCGCAGGGCTGACCGTGAGCTCGACGGGAGTGATGACATGGATCCCGGGGGAGGCCGACGGTCCGGGCGAATTTGAGGTGCAGGTGGCCGTCCGGGATGATGGGACGCCCCCGCGGACGACGGTCCAGCGATTCCGGGTCACCGTGCGCGAGGTCAACGAGCCGCCGGTGATCGCTCCGGTGCCGGACCAGGAGCTGGATGAGCACACGGAGCTCAGGTTGACCCTGCGGGCCACCGACCCGAACCTGCCGCCGCAGGCGGTGACGTTCTCGCTGGCGGGCGGGCCGGCCGGGATGACCGTGACGCCGGGCGGGGAGTTGCGGTGGACTCCGGGTGAAGCGGATGGCCCCTCGACCGTCATCGCGGAGGTGCGGGTGACGGATGACGGGGTGCCGCCGTTGTCGGTGACGAACCGCCTGGTGATCACCGTGCGGGAGGTCAACGAGCCGCCCGTGCTGGATCCCGTGGCGGACCTGGTGGCGATGGCGGGGGCGCCCTTCGAGTGGCTGCTGACCGGCAGCGATCCGGATCTGCCGGCGCAACCGCTCACCTTCGCGCTGGTTTCCGGGCCTGCCGGGCTGGCGATTGGGCGCGATGGATGGTTGCGATGGACGCCCCCGCCCACGGCGGCGCCCTCGACGAATGAGGCGACCGTGGCGCTACTGGACGGGACCTTGAGCGTCCGCGGGGCGTTTCGGATCGTGGTGGTGGAGAGCATCCAGCTGCAGATCGAACCACCCCGTGCGGACGGGCGGATGGTCCTGAAGATCCGGGCGCCGCTGTTGAAGCCGATCGTGGTGGAGCAGGCGACCGTGCTGGGGGACTGGACGGAGTTCCAGCGTCTGCTGGGGCTGGGGATGGAGAGTCCGATCGAGCTGTTGCTCAGTCCGGGGGCGGGCTCGGAGCCCAGCTTCTGGCACGTCCGCGGCGAGTAGGGGTGCCGAGAGGCCTGGCGCTGCCCACGTTCCCCGTTGCTTTTGCACGAACGCAGCGGAATCGAAGTGGGGGACGCGCTTCTGCACGTCCGTGACGTTCTCCGATGCGCGCGCGGAGTGGTTGCGGGGATCGTGGGGAGGCTCTGGCGCCTCGCGCTGCCCGCGTTCCCCGTTGCTTTTGCACGAACGCAGCGGAATTGAAGTGGGTCGCGGTGAAACACGCCCCTACCAAGTGGAGGGCCTCGCTGGTGTGCGCGTAAAATATAGTGACAGGTTCATTGCACCTCTGGCACATCCGCGGCGAGTCGGGGCGCCGAGCGGCTTGGCGCTGCCCGCGTTCCCCGTTGCTTTTGCCCGAACGCGGCGGAATCGAAGTGGGGGTAGGGACGCGCTTCTGCACGTCCGTGACGTTCTCCGATGCGCGCGTGGAGTGGTTGCGGGGATCGTGGGGAGGCTCTGGCGCCTGGCGCTGCCCACGTTCCCCGTTGCTTTTTGCCCGAACGCAGCGGAATTGATTTGGGTCGCGGTGAAACACGCCCCTACCAATGTGCCGGGGGGCCATCGCTACCCGTTGGAGGAGGCGGCCATAGAGTGACAGGTTCATTGCGTGACGTTCTCCGATGCGCGCGCGGAGTGGTTGCGGGGATCGTGGGGAGGCTCTGGCGCCTGGCGCTGCCCGCGTTCCCCGTTGCTCATGCCCGACCGCAGCGGAATTGAAGTGGGTCGCGGTGAAACACGCCCCTACCAAGTTGCCGGGGGGCCAGCGCTACCCGTTGGGGGAGGCGGCCGGTTGCGGGCGCTTCCAGATCGGGACCACCTGCTTCATCGAATCAATGAGCCACTGGCAGGCGGCAAATGCCTCGCCACGGTGCGGGGCGGCGACTTCGATCCACAGGCTGGGTTCCCCGGCAGCCACAAAACCAAGACGATGCACCAGTTGCACGGAACCGACCCCGGGCCATCGGGCCTCCAGTTCGTCCAGCAGCCGGTGGAACTGGTGGATGGCCATGGCTTCAAAGGCCTCATACGCCAGCCCGCGAATGGGCGCACCCGCCTCGGTCGCGCGGACCACCCCGCTGAATCGGACCACCGCGCCCCAGCGATCGGAGGCTGCCCGGGGAAGCACCGGGATCGGGTCCGGCGTCAAGGTGACGGTGCGGTCCATGCGTCGGGGTCGCCGGCGGGTTCAGCCCCCCTGTACCGGCGGAAACAATGAGACCTCGTCGCCTTCGAGGAGCACGTGGCGGGCATCCTGGTAGTCGAGGCCCACCGCAATCAGCGTGCACTGCCGCAGCGCGGCGAGGCGGGGATGGGCGGCATACACGGCCTGCAGGGCCGTCTCGACGGTTCCGCCCGCCGGAACCTCCACCCGCATCTGATCGGTGCCGGTGAGGTCGCGAAAGTAGCTCCAGAAATGGACCGGGATGGTCATCGCACCTGTCGCGACGGAAGGTGAGGTGAAGTGCGGATGGGAACCAGCCGGAACTGGAAGCGGGAGCCGCCATCCGTCGTCAAGGATTGACCCCTGTTTCCTGGGACTCGCATGCTCCGGACATGAAATTTTCCCGCTTTCGAGGGCTCCAGGAGCGCGCCGCGCTGCTGGGAGCCGCTGGACTGATCTGCGGGCTGATGGCGCCCCTGCTGTGCGCCGCCGATGGGGAGACTCCGAACGCCGTTGGGGTGGTGGCCACCAACGGCGTGGTCCGGGTGACCCTCGGCGGAAAGCCCTTCACCGAGTACCGGTACCAGGACGTATCGCGTCCGTTCCTGTTCCCCATTCTGGGTCCGGATGGACAGCATTTCACCCGTCGCTGGCCGCAGGAGGATCCGGGCGGCGAGGACCGGGATCATCCACATCATCGCGGACTCTGGTGGGCGCACGGCGACGCCAACGGGGTGGACTTCTGGAGCGAATCCGCGGACGCAGGACGGATCGTTCACGAGGGATTTGACGTGCTGGAGTCCGGACGCGACCAGGGCGTCATCACGGCGCGCAACCGTTGGGTCTCGAAGGACGGCCGGACGATTGCCACCGACCGGCGCACCCTGCGGTTCCATGCGCCCAGGGGCCCGCAACGGATCGTGGACTTCGAGATCACCGTGCAGGCCACGGCTGGCGACCTGGTGCTCGGGGACACCAAGGAGGGGACCATGGCCATCCGCATCGCCGAATCCATGCGGTTGACCCAGCCCAAGGGGCGCCCGGGGGAGGGACGGATCATCAATTCCGAGGGGGATCGGGACGGGGCCACCTGGGGCCGCCGGGCGGCATGGTGCGATTACGTCGGGCCGGTGGGTGGCGAGGTGATGGGCGTGGCGATCCTGGATCACCCGTCGAATCCGCGGCACCCGACCTGGTGGCATGTGCGGGATTACGGGCTGTTTGCTGCAAACCCCTTTGGCGTTCACGACTTTGAGAAAAAGGAGGCCGGGACCGGCAATCTGAAGATTCCCGCCGCCGACGAGGTCACCTTCCGGTACCGATTCATTTTCCATCCCGGGGACACGGAAGCGGCGGGCATTCCAGTCCGCCATGAAGAATGGGTGAAAACGGCGCCCCGCTGAATCGTCTTGTTCGCGTATCGTACGTCTGGTCTGCTCACGACTGAATTCCCATGAAGACGAACCGCAGAGACTTCCTTCGTCGGTCGGCCGCGGCCGGCACCGCCCTCGCCCTTCCCGGTGGCCTGCTCTCCCTCCGCGGCGCCCCGGCTCCCGGATCGGTGCTCGGCGCCAATGGCGATATCCGCGTCGCCGTTGTCGGATTCAACAGCCGCGGCATGGACCACATCCATGGCTTCCGCAAGCTGCCCGGTGTCCGCCTGGTCGCCCTGTGCGATGTGGACCGCACGGTGCTCGATCGGGAGGCCACCCGGCTGGCCGACGACGGCAACCCGGTCGCCACGTACACCGACGTCCGGAAACTGCTCGAGAGCAAGGAAGTGGACGCCATCGCCACGGCGACCCCCAACCATTGGCACGCCTTGATCAGCATCTGGGCCTGTCAGGCCGGCAAGGACGTGTACGTGGAGAAGCCGGTGTCCCACAATGCGTGGGAGGGCCGGCAGATCGTCAATGCCGCACGCCAGTACAACCGCATCGTCCAGACCGGCACCCAGAGCCGGTCGAATCCGGGCCTGCAGGAGGCCGTGGCCTGGATCCGCGACGGCAATCTCGGGGACATCACGCTGGTGCGCGGCCTCTGCTACAAGCCCCGCCAGAGCATCGGCAAGGTGTCCGGCCCGACCCCGGTGCCGGACACGGTGGACTACGACCTGTGGTGCGGCCCGGCGCCGATGGAGCCGCTGATGCGCGAGAAGCTCCACTACGACTGGCACTGGGTGTTCTCGACGGGCAACGGCGACCTGGGCAACCAGGGCATCCACCAGATGGACATCGGCCGCTGGGTGCTGGGCGAGAATCATCTCAGCCCGCTGGTGTTCAGCGTGGGCGGTCGCTTCGGTTATGTGGATGACGGCAACACGCCCAACACGCAGATCGTCTATCACGGTTACGCAAAGGCGCCGTTGATCTTCGAGGTGCGCGGGCTGCCCCGCTCCCGGGAGTTCCACGATCCCAAGGCATGGGGCCAGAACATGGATGACCTTCGCGGCGCCCGGGTCGGGGTGATCGTCGAGTGCCGGAATGGCACCCTGGTGATCCCCAGCTACGACAGCGCGATCGCCTACGACCGCGACGGCAACGAAGTGAAGCGGTTCAAGGGCGGTGCCGATCACTACGCCAACTTCATTGCCGCAGTCCGCAGCCGGAACGCCGGCACGCTGAACGCCGAGATCCTGGAGGGACATCTCAGCAGCGCCCTGTGTCACACCGGCAACGTGAGCTACCGCATGGGGGAAACGCTCGCGCCCGGGGCGATCCGGGAGCGCTTCCAGGACCTGCCGGCAATGGCCGAGTCCTTTGACCGCATGGCCGCACACCTCACGGCCAACTGGGTGGATCTGACCGCGTCGCCCATCACCCTCGGCGCCTTTCTCAAAATGGATCCGGCCTCGGAGCAGTTCGAGAAGAACCGGGAAGCCAACCACCAGCTCGCCGGGGCGTACCGGAAGGGCTTTGAGGTTCCGGCACGCGTCTGAAGACCCCTGACCCAGTTCCGCCGCCGACCCGCCGCCGTTCCCGGAGGCGCGTGGGCGGCGCCCCCGTCCCATGAATCGGATTGACGCCTTCGCCACCCCCATCTGGCTGGAGGATCTCACGGAGTTGGAGCCCATCCGCGGCGCGCTGGTCGAGGCGGTGCGCGACCTTCGGCGAAGCGGCGGGGAGGCGGCGGAGCGCAAGTCCAACCGCAATGGCTGGCGCAGCGCCAGCAACCTCTTTGATCTCCCGGCGTTTGCCCCCCTGCGGGATCGTCTCGTTCCCTCCATCCGGGCCGTGCTGGACGACTACGGCGTGCGGCGCGGGAGCCTCACCTTCACGGTCCCCGCCTGGGCCAATGTCCACGACCGGGGCGGCTACAACGTCGTGCATGTGCATCCCGGATGCTGGCTGAGCGGCACGGTGTATCTGGAGACACCGCCCGGCGCCGGCCGTCTTTTCTTCAACGATCCGCGGCCGGCGGCGGTGATGGAGTGCCTGCCGCTGCGTCCGGACCGCCCGATGACCCCGGCCCGCGCGCGGGAGAAGTTCGTGGCCCAGCCCCGGAACCTGTTGCTGGTGCTGTTTCCGAGCTGGCTGCCCCATGGCGTGGAGGCGGGGGACTGCGAGGAACGCATCAGCATCGCCTTCAATGTCCAGCCGGCGCTGGCGCGCCCTGACGCGTTGACACCTCCTCCCGGGGAATCCTAGCTTCCCGGGGCAAAGACCGGCGGGCCGCCCCGAACTTGCGTTCGGGGCATTTTTCTGCCGGAGACACCGAGTTTCCATGGCCAATACGATTCTGGTCGGCGCCCAGTGGGGCGACGAGGGCAAGGGCAAGATCATTGATGTGCTCACGGAGCAGGCGGAGATCGTGGTCCGGACCGCCGGGGGCAACAATGCCGGGCACACGGTGTACGTCGGGCCCACCAAGTACGTGCTGCACCTCATCCCGAGCGGGATCCTCCGCCCGTCCAAGGTGTGCGTGATCGGCAACGGCGTCGTGCTGGACCCGGTCGGGGTCGTCGCCGAACTGGACGGCCTCGAAAAGCTTCAGGTGCCGGTTTCGCCGGACAACCTGCAGATCTCCGAGACCGCGCACGTCGTCTTCCCGTGGCACCGCGAACTCGACGGCCGGCGGGAAGTGCGCAAGGGACAGCAGAAACTCGGCACCACCAAGCGCGGCATCGGGCCGACCTACGGCGACAAGGCCGCCCGGGTCGGTTTGCGGATGATTGACCTGATCAACACCCGGCGGTTCCCCGAACGGCTCCGGGAGCGGCTGGATGAAAACAACGAAGTTCTCCGGGCCCTCGGCGCCGCACCGCTTGATTACGAGACCCTCCTTCGCGATTACTCGGCCGCCGCCGACCGCCTCCGCCCCTTCGTCCGGAACACCGTCCTCTACCTCCATGAGGCCACCCGCCGGAGCGCCAACATTCTGTTCGAGGGCGCCCAGGGCACCTTCCTCGACATTGATCACGGCACCTACCCGTACGTGACCTCGTCCAGCACCACCGCCGGTGGCGCCTGCACCGGCTCCGGGGTCCCGCCCAACCGCATGGATTGCGTCGTGGGCGTGATGAAGGCCTATACCACCCGGGTGGGCGAGGGGCCGCTGCCGACCGAGGATCCCGGCGTCAGCGGCATGCTGCACGGCATGGGGCGTGAATTTGGGGCGACGACCGGGCGGGCGCGCCGCTGCGGATGGTTCGATGCGGTCGCCACCCGTCACGCCGCGATGGTCAACGGGATTGACGAACTGGCGGTGACCAATGTGGACGGCCTCGACACGCTCGGCACCATCCGGGTGTGCACCGCGTACCGGCTCGACGGGGTCCGGATTCAGCACGTGCCTGCGGATGCCGAGGCCCTCGCGCGCTGCGAGCCGGTGTATGAGGAATTCCCGGGATGGCAGGCGCCGACCGAGGCGATCACCCGGTGGGAGGATCTGCCGGTGAACTGCCGGCATTACCTGCTCACCCTCGCGCAGTTGACCGGTGCACGCCTGACCCTGGTTTCCGTGGGCCCGGCGCGCGAGCAGACCCTGTTTCTCTGAGGCGCCCGCGTGAGTGCCGAGCCCCGTCTTTCGGCGGCCGCGATGGCCAGCCTGCCGCAGCACGTCGCCCTCATCATGGATGGCAACGGCCGCTGGGCCAAGGCACGCATGCGGCCGCGGGTCGAAGGGCATCGGGCGGGCGCCGAGTCCGTCCGGGCCATCGTCCGGGCCGCCGGTGAGCTGGGAATCAAGTACCTCACCCTGTACGCGTTCTCCGTCGAGAACTGGAACCGCCCCAAGGACGAGGTGGACACGCTCATGAAATTCCTCGCGCGCTACCTGCGCAACGAGGCGGCGGAATTGCAGCGGAACAACGTGCGGCTGGAGGCCATCGGACAGATCTGGCGGCTGCCCGAGGCGGTCCAGGCGCAGCTCGAAAGCACCCGCCAGCTCCTGGCGCGCAACAACGGCCTCACCCTCATCGTCGCCCTCAGCTATGGCGGGCGCACGGAGATCGTGGAGGCGGTGCGGGCCATCGCCGACCAGGTGAAACGTGGGGGAGTGGACCCGGCCGAGATCAACGAGCGGATGGTGTCCGAACACCTGTACACCCGTCACTGGCCGGATCCCGACCTCCTCATCCGCACCAGCGGTGAAATGAGGGTCAGCAATTTCCTCCTCTGGCAGATCTCCTATGCGGAGTTCGTGGTCACCCCCACGCTCTGGCCCGACTTCCGAAAGGCGCAGTTCTGCGAGGCGCTGGAGGAATACGCCCGGCGTCACCGCCGGTTCGGCGCCGTCTGAGCCGGTCTCAAGCGGTTTCCAGCACGCTGACGTGGACCGGCACCGGCGCGGCGCGGTCCACCAGGTCCACCGTCTCGCTGTGCAGGCGGCTCCCCATCCTTCGCGTGGTGATGCGCGTGCGCGGCGGGAGGGGTTCCTCGGAGGCGGCCGCCGCTGCTGGCGTTGCAAGCCACGCCGTCACGGCGGCCGGATCGGGATCCGCCGGCACACGCCCGCCCGACCGCTCGCCCAGGGCCTCCAGCGCCGCGGCCCGGAGCAACTTCCGCCACACCTTCCTGAAAACGACGGGGCTGGCATAGACGTCGGCATGACTGAGGCGGCCATTGATCGCCCAAACCACGCCCATGGCGGCAGGGTCCGGCGGAGCGCCCAGTTGGCGGAGGTAGTCCTCGACCGCCACGACCACCTCCCGCTTTTCAACCGAGAGCTGGAGGCTGGAGGGGGAGAGTCCGGAGGTGGCGTCGGCCTGCACGCCATGACCGAGCTTTTGCTGCATTTCGGCCACCGATTCCCAGACGGCCCCCTGATTCCCACGGGTGCGAAGGAGGGCCCGCAGCTTCTTCGAGGACGCCATGTCGCTCGACTTCGAGAACTGGAACTCCGACTCACCGCGGCGCCGGCTCCAGCGTCCGGACTCCACGCAGAACGCAGGAATCGGGACCCTGCCGGAACGCGCCGGAACGATGAAGTCGGCACCCAGGGTGCGGTCCTGCCGGCCGCCCTTCACCAGGTCGCCCGCCTGGATGAACAGATCGGCGTCCCCGAGGTTTTCGATCACCAGCTCGTTGACGTTGCCCGTCTCGTGCAGGACGGCCTCCTTCCGGTCGAGGGCCTCCTCGAGGACGGCATAGTCGGGTCCGGAATCGGGGTCCGGTCCGGAGCCGGTCGGCAGGACAAACCAGGCGGTCAGGTTGGCGGCGGTGCGGTGCGGGGTGAGGGCGGGGCGGGAGAGGATGCGCATGTCGCCCGCGAGTTCATCCCAGCGGGTCGGACATCTGCAGGGGGAGGCTCGGCTGCCCCGTCAGACCCCGTAATAGGTCTCGTACACCCGGACGGCCTGCTGCTGCGCCTCCTCCCACGACACCCCGAGATCATTGAAGCGATCCGGGCTCAGGCTGCGCACATACGCCCCCGGATGAGGCTCGACCAGGGCTTCCACCAGCAGCCGGCCGATGCCGCCGGAACCGGAGATGCCGTGGGCGTTGCAACCGCCCGCCATGACGAAGCCGGGGACCCGGGAACTCTCGCCGATGAGGAAGCGGCCGTCGGGCGTGAAGGTTGGCCATCCCTTGCCCACCCGCGCCTTTGCCGCGGTCTGTGCGGTGGGAAACAACCGGGAGAAGTCCGCCTCGAAACCCCTCAGAACTCCCCAGTCCGTCACCACCGGCGGCGGTTCGTTGTCGGGGGTGAAGCTGCGCGGATCCCGGCTCTGCGCCGCGCGCTCCCAGCCTCCCAGCAGCAGGCCGCCTTCGCGAACCCGGCCGTACAGGGTGAGCTCCGGAATCCGGAAGCAGGGCAGATCCGGGGTCAGGCCCTCCATCGGCACGGTCACAAAATATTCATGACGCACGGGAAAAATCGGGAGCTCGAGGCCGGCCATGCGCGCGACGTGATAGGCATTGGCGCCCGCCGCATTGATGACGTAACGGCACGCCGCCGTCCCCCGGTTGGTCCGGACCCCGCAGATGCGGCCCTCGCGGATCACGAGGCCCTCCAGGGCCGTGGCCGTGGCGAAGCGCACTCCGAGATTCGTGGCATGATGCCGGTAGGAGGCGGCGACGCAGGACGGTGTCATGCAGCCGTCGGTCGGACACCACAGCACGGCGGTGACCCCGTCGAAGTTCATCAACGGCCAGAGCCGTCGCGCCTCCCCCGCATCGAGCAGCTCCACCCCGAGCCCCGCCTCATCAGCGACGGCCTTCAGTCTGCGGAACTCCCCGGCGCGTTCCGGGCTCAACGCGATCCGCAGGGAGCCCACCTCGTTCCAGTCGGGGGGAACCTCGGACCGCTGCAGCTCCCGGAAGACCCTCACGGAATGCATGGCCAGGCGGGTGCGCTCCACCGTGTCGCGCACCTGGCCGCAAAGTCCGGCCCCCTGCGAAGTCGTCACGGTGCCGACGTCGTCAGCCCGCTCCAGCACGAGCACGTCAGTCTTGCCAGCTTGCGCCAGCGCATGGGCGCAGCCTGCGCCGACGGCGCCGCCGCCAATGATGATGAACTCGGAATCGGGCAGTGTGGACATGCGAACGGGATCAGCGGGGTCCGGCGGATTGCAGCGGCACGGGCGAATCGTCATCGGGGGCTGCCGCCATGGCCGGCGGTGCTTCGGCGCCGGCACCGAGGCAGGTCAGGTACCAGGCGACGAAGGCCTCGACGTTGTACTCTTTGAAGGTGGAGTACGGTCCCGGCTGGTAGGCGCTGGACCGGATGCCTTTCTGCTGGCGTTCGCAGATGAGCCAGTCCTGCTCGCTGGTCAGCTGCCAGAATGGCATCAGGGTCGCCGGATCGTAGTCGCGGCCCTCGACGGCATCGGCGGCCACCAGCCACCAGACGCGGACCGCTGTGGCTTCCGGACCGAGGGGCAGCAGCCGGGTGCTGACGGCATGGTCGCAACTGGAGTGGTTCCAGAAATTCGGGAGCGTCCGCACGCGCAGCGTGCCGACGTCGGCATCGGGATAATCCCCCATCAGCGGCGCCACCTGACGGCCGTCCATGGACTCGCTCACCCAGCCGTCCACAAGTGGCGTGCGGTT
The DNA here is from genome assembly GCA_019634635.1 of Verrucomicrobiia bacterium. NCBI lineage: Bacteria > Pseudomonadati > Verrucomicrobiota > Verrucomicrobiia > Verrucomicrobiia bacterium. The sequence goes on along the minus strand of JAHCBB010000003.1, from coordinate 140,267 downwards.
GGCACTGAACCAGATGCCGCGCGCGGCATCCGGAAACGGAGTCATCCCGGGATCGGTGCGGGTTGGTGCCAGGCCGGCCGAGGCCCATCGGGCCTCGCTTCGGGACACCACCGCGGCCATCACCTCACGCACCCGCGGCGGGGTGTCGTCGGCATTGTAGTGGTCGAAGTTGGCCTGGGTGTACTGGGGGTGGTTGACGTTGCAGTGGTAGCACTCGCGGTTGTTTTCCCAGACCACCTTCCAGTTGGCGTGCACCACGTAGTCCACCGCACGGGCGACGCGTGCCCGGTCCAACCCCTGCGGACGCGCCACGGGTCCCAGACAGGCGGCTGCGGCGTCAAACGACGGCGGCGAACCGGCGAGGCAGATGAAGATCAGACCGGCCACTTCCCGGGCCGCGACCCGGTTCAGCGGGAAGTCCGCCTTGTCGAGATCGGACTGCATCCCGCGCCATGCCACGAGGCGTCCGTCGAGGTCGTAGGACCACTGGTGGTACGGGCAGACCAGCCGGGTGGCATGACCCTCGCGCTCCGTGCAGATCACGGAACCGCGGTGGCGGCAAACGTTGTGCAGCGCGTGAATCGCCCCTTGCGCGCCGCGGATCACGATCACGGACTCGGTGTCGAACTCGACGAGGAAATAATCCCCAGTCTGCGGAATCTCGCAGGCGTGACCCGCAAACAACCAGCCCTGCTTCCAGATCCGCTCGATGTCCAACCGGTAGATCCCCGTGTCGGTGAAGTAGGGCTGCGGCAGGGTCCAGCCCGGACGCCGCGCCGGCAGTCCGCAAGGCGCCCCATCCGGGGAACGTCCGCCACCCGGCAACGGATTCAGCGATCCCATGGCCGCAGCCTATTCCCAGCCTCCCGGAGCTCAATGGCCCGTTTCAGGGGGACGGCGGCACGCCCGATCGGGACGGACCGCGTGTCGCGGTCCCCGATCAGGTCCGCGCCTGCAATGGGTGGGGTTGCCGTACGGTCCTCATTTCTGCAGGTACTTCACCGCGGCCTCGGTTCGCGAATGAACCCCCAGCTTCTCAAAGATCCGCTTCGCGTGGCCATGCACGGTCCACACGCTGATGCGGAGGCGATGGGCGATCTCCTTGTCGAGGAATCCACGGGAAATCAGGCCGAGGATTTCGAGCTCGCGGGGGGTCAGCCGGGAAAGGCGGGGCGAGGCGGGGGCAAATCCAGGCTCGCCAACGAGCCGCTGGAAATAGCCGGTCACGGTCCGCATCCAGGCGCCGTGATCGCCATGGCGCGGTGCCGGACACCCCTCAAGCGGCTCCAGCATGCGGTCTGGAGTCGTGCGTCGGAGAAAATAGGCCGAGGCACCCCCGGGCGTGGATCGAAACAGTTCCTCGCTGTCCGAGAACGCCGCGTACTCGACACACACCAGGCGCGGACGGAGATGGCGGAGCCGTGCGATGAGATCCGCACCCGAAATCTCCCCGAGCACCTGGCTGACCAGCAGCAGGTCGGCCGGGGAATTCTCCAGGCCGCCGGGGACTTCCGCCGCACGCCCCCACGCCACGAGGGGCCGGCAATCAGGATGCTGGCTCAAGTGACTCCAGAGGGCCTGGCGCAGCCCGGGGTCCGGCTCGACCAGCGCCACCCGCCAGGCCGGCGGATCCGACGTCCCCGCCCTGGCCCCGCCGGGGGACGCCGCCTTCGGCAGCGTGTGCAGCGAGCAGTAGGTCCACATCACCGGATCCGCGCACCATCGCAGGGCGAGCGTCACCTCCCGGGGCTCCCGCGAGCGGACCGTCTGCAGGCCCTCCGACCGCACCGCGGCGAGCAACCCGTGGGCGCGACGGGCGGCCTCGGTGGCGTCGGGAGTCGCCAGCGGGTAGTAATCTCCAAGTCCGTCGGTCTCCAGCCACACCGACCAGCCGGCCTCCGATCCGATCCGGGGTGCATGCGGCCGTTGCACCAGATGGATCCGCTCCGGCACGGCAGCTGGGACAGCCTCCGACGGGGCCCCGGTTGCCTCCCGTGCGGCCTCGACATCTCCGATCAGGGACCGGTACAGGGCCAGAGCTTCCGCGGCGGCTGCGCCCCGCGGCGTGGCCCGCAGCGCGTAGGTTCGCCGCCGCCCGCCCACCTGAATCTTCACGTGCCAGCCGCGGACCCGGTATCGGCGTCCACGTCGTGTGTACGAATTCCGGAAGATTCGTGAACTCCAGTACCGGACCTCGAGGCGCGTGACCCTGGCGGATGACTTGGACACTGCTTGGACAGTGTCGCGCCGGGCCGCCAATCATCGCAAGCGAACGAGGCGGTCCGGACCAGCGACAGCGCCCTGACCGCGGCCGGAGGGTTCTGATGGAGGTCCATCCAACAGTTCGACCCCGGGATTGCGGGGGTGCTGGCGACAAGGGGGTGACGGCAGGGTCACGACCGCGCGGAGTTCGTCCCCCCGAAACAGGCAATGGGCGGAGGCAGGGAACTCCCTATGGTGGCCCGGTCGTTTGAAGCCATGCGCGTGAAGCATCCAAGGGGCGGGCGGCTCTTGCGGGTTGCCGTGTCGAGAGGCGGCCGTGCCTTCACGCTGATTGAGTTGCTGGTCGTCATCGCCATCATCGCGATCCTCGCCTCGATGCTGCTGCCCTCGCTGAGCAAGGCCAAGGCCCGGGCGACCGGCATCGCGTGCCTCAACAATCTCCGCCAACTGGCCCTCGCGACCCACATGTATTCCGGGGACAATTCGGAATGGCTGCCACCCATCCAGGCGCGGATCCCCGGAGGTGAGACGTGCTGGCGACCGTACCTGTTTGCCTACACGGGCCGGACGCCCGCGGTGTACGACTGTCCGGCGGAGAAGGTGGAGGTGTACGCTTCGGGCCGTCGGGCGGGCGTGAGGCAGGGACGGGGCAACACGGCGATTCTCGGGACCTTTGTGGACGCCGAGCTGGACATCCCCAGCGGCCTCGGCGGGGTGAATGTGCACTGGACGGCCGGGGGCGCGCGGCCGCCGTTTGGACGCCCGGCCGGCTACGAGGACAACCTCTGCCGATGGCCTCAGATCGTTGCCCCCTCCCAGCTCATCCTCTTCGGCGACGGTCACAGCGATGCCAACGGGGTTTGGCCGAGGGACCGCTGGTGGATTTGGAAGGAGCTTGGCGATGCGCGCAGCGCCGGCTTCAACCGGATTGCCCAGGGCGACAAGGGATCGGTGCGGCACGCGGGCCAGTCCAACTATGCCTTCGCCGATGGCAGTGGCCGCCTGATGAATGCCGGACGAATCCCGTGCAACACCAACGAATGCTGGTGGGCGGCGGAGGCGGACCCGCATTGAAGCGCCAAGCATGAGCCCCGCCCGGGACCAGATGTGGAAGCTGGTGACGGCCCTGGTCCTGCTCGCGGGGGCCGCCGGACTGGTCTGGAAATTCGTCCGATCAAATGAGGGGGTGTCGGAGAAGGCATTCTTCTATGACCTGAGCGAGCGCCGGTTGTTTGTGGCCGAGCGCGGCCTCGTGCCTCCCATCCGCGGGGTCAACGATGCGGTCGAGGATGGCGTCCGGGCCGTCGTCGTTTCCACGAACGGCCGTCCGGACGACCGGCGCACATGGACCATCGCCTACCTGGAGACCTCCACGCCGGAGTTGAAGCGTCAGCTCGACGCCGCCCGCGCCGCCGGAACCGCCCCGGAGTTGGGGCGCACGGCGGCCCAGGCGATGCGGCTGGTGCGGCGTCCAGGCGACGCGGAGTGGGTGTCGCTCGCCTCCCCGGAGGGCGAGCGAATCGTCACCGAATGGGTGACTGCCGGTACCGGCGACCGCCCACCGGTGGTGTGCACCCCGTAATCGGCGGTGACCCATCCCGGTGGGGCAACGCTCCGCGGAGCCGTCCGCGTGTGGGGTCGCCAAAGGTCCGGCTTGCGGCGACACGTACGGTTCGGCGGGAGCCTCACCCCACCGGGTCAAGGCCTCACCCCACCGGGTGAGATCCCCAGCCCATCAGACCACCCATCGGTCCCCCAACCCGGTGGGGATTCTCCCGGTGAGCCGTGCGCCCATGCAGTCCCCACCACGTCACCCCGCGGTCCCACGTACGGTTCGGCGGGAGCCTCACCCCACCGGGTTACCCCCCGGTAGGGCGACGCTCCGCGGAGCCGTCCGCGTGTGGAGTCGCCAAAGGTCCGGCTTGCGGCGACACGTACGGTTCGGCAGGAGCCTCACCCCACCGGGTAACCCCCGGTACGACGCTCCGCGGAGCCGTCCGCGTGTGGGGTCCCTAAAGCCCTGGCTATTGGTTTCGCCCCCGGCCCGCCTACACCGAGTAGTCCAGATACACCGACTTGATCCGGCTGTAGAAGTCGAGGCCGGCGGTGCCCTGTTCGCGGAAGCTGTCGGTGCTGCTGTGTTTCACGCCGCCAAAGGGTGCCTGGAGCGCGAGTCCGGTGCTGATCTGGTTCACTTTCACGACGCCGCATTCGATCCGTTCGGCATAGAGCATGGCCTTGCGGAAATCGCGGGTGACCAGGCTGGCGCTCAGCCCGTAATCCACGCCGTTGGCGACCGCGATCGCCTCGTCGAAGCTGTCCACCGCCAGCACGGCGACCACGGGGCCAAAGACCTCCTCACGGGCGATGCGCATGCCGGGCAACACCCCGCCGAGGACGGAGGGTTGCATGAACCAGCCATGCGCGAGGTCGCCGGTCTCGATCCGGGCACCGCCCCAAATCAGGTCCGCACCCTCGGCGCGGGCGTGCCGGATGGCCGCGAGATTGCCCTCGAGCTCGGACTGACGGACCGCGGGACCCATCTGGACCCCTTCCACCAGTCCGGGCCCGACTTTCCAGGATCGGGCGAGGGCGACGAGCTTCTCGGTGAACGACTCCAGCACCGGACGCTCCACGATCACCCGGCTGGTCGCAGTGCAGGCCTGTCCGGTGAGCCCGAACCCCGCGACCGCCACCAGCCGGGCCGCCAGATCCAGGTCGGCATCGGCCAGCACCAGGGTGGGATTCTTGGATCCCATTTCGAGCTGACACCGGAGCCGCCGCGGCGCCACGGCCTGATAGAGCTGCGTGCCGATGGCGTGGGAGCCGGTGAAGCTGAGCGCCTGCACGGCCGGGTGGGCGGCCACGGCCTCGCCGAAGGCGCGTCCCTCACCGGACACCACGTTGAGCACCCCGGGCGGCAACCCCGCCTCGTGCAGCGCCCGTGCGAGCTCCAGCGCCATGGCCGGGGCGGCGGAGGCCGGCTTGAGGATCACCGTGTTGCCGCACACGAGGGCGGGGGCCAGCTTCCAGGCGGGGATCGCGATGGGGAAATTCCACGGCGTGATCAGGGCCACCACCCCGAGCGGCTCGCGGCGCGTGATCAGCAGATTCTGGGGCAGGTCGTGCGGCAGGGTCTGGCCGCCCAGCGTGTAGCTCAACCCGCCATGGAAGCGGAAGATGTCCACGGCGCGCTGCACCTCGCCGGTGGCCTCGGCCAGCGTCTTGCCCTCCTCGCGCACCAGCAACTCCGCTAGGGCGGGCTTGCGGGACTCCAGGATCTGGGAGGCACGACTCAGGAAGCGTCCGCGGGCCACGGAAGTCTGCGCAGCCCACTTGGGAAACGCCTCGCTGGCCGCGGCAATGGCGGCGGCGGCATCCGCCGCGCCCCCCTGGGCATACTCGGCCACCGTCTCGCGACGATCGGCCGGGTTCTGGGTCGTGAAACGTCTGCCGCCGGCGGCCGGCACAAAGTCGCCGTTGATGAAGAGTCCGTAGGAGGTCATGACGCCCTCATCGTACCCGGGAATTCCGCACCGTTGTCCATCATTCCCTTGTCACATCCCGCGACGCTACTCCCGACGGGAAGCCGGGATCATCCGCCGCTGAGTGTCTGATCCGGCCAGCGATCGAGGAACGCCTCCTGGGCCTCCCGATCCGGAATCGAGTGCCGCGCCGGATCTTCCAGAAACCGTCGCGGATAAGCCGGCTCCAGGCTCCGGATTTCCACCGCGGTCTCCCGCACCGCAAACACGGCCCGCCATGCGCCACAGCCGATTACACGAAGCCCGGGACCGCGCGCGCGAATCCGCCGGCCGCGATGCACGGACGGATCCCGCGACAGCAGCTCCACCAGCCGCGGACGGAACTCCACCCCCCAGTGCGTGCGCAGCCAGTCCGCCTGCACCTGCGCATGGGAGTCAAAGGACACGGTGAAGCGTGGCGCCTCGCGATCCGCACGTTCCACGGACTCCGTCCAGCCGGCGTCCGCCAGCGGGAAGGCGTCGTACGCCGGGAGGTAGGGCTTGAGGTCCAGGACCGGGGTTCCGTCCATCAGGTCGCAGGGGCCCACGGTGACGTGGCGTCCGGAGACCGACACCAGGCGCGCCGCGGTGAGCCCGATGGGATTGGGGCGATGCGGGGAGCGGGTGGCGAAGACCCCCCGCCTGCGGGCGGGTCCGCGGGGTGGCAACACCAGCGGTCTCCATCCCTCATTGCGATCGAACCACGAAAGGATCCAGACCCGCGAGAATCCCGCCAGGTCGCGCAGGGCCTGCTCATAGCCGTGGCCCGGGAGGAGTTCGATCCGGTTTTCCTCGCAGACCGACTCGTCGGGCTGGTGCCGTGTATCGAACTTCACCTGTTTCGCCACGCGCAGGAACCCGATCGGACGCACGGTCAGGGTGCGTGCCCCATCGCCGGCCGCCGCATGGAAGTCCATCGCCGGAGAATGGCGGAACCCTCAACTCCCGGACAAGCGTCGTGGAGTGCGGCGGCCCTCCGCCGCTTTCGGTACGGGCCGGAGCGCCACCGCAGGGCGACGGATCATGCGGACGCCTGGCCCGAGCATGGGGAACGTCGAAGCGTCGCGTAGTTCCAAAACCGCGCGGGGGGCACCGTACTGCCCGGTGGGGCCCTTGCCTGGTGGGGCGAGGCTCCCGCCAAGCCGTACGGGTAACTCGTGGCCTGGCCTGTGGAGACTCCCCGCACGTACGGCTCGTGAGGACCCTCGCCCCACCGGTATGCCCACCGGGACTTCGCGGCGCACTGGACCGGCGCTTGGCGCCGGCCATCGGTGGCGGTGGTCCGAATCCGGCCCAACTCGGGAATTGGAAAATATTTCCGGCGCGCTCCGCGCGCTGCAGAAAAGGACTAAGGACCAAGGACCCAATGATCAAGAACAAGTCCAGCCTACTGTGCCGTGCGCTCCGTCTCGTAAATCTGATACACGAGACGATGCTGGATGTTGATGCGGTGCGAATACGCAGCCGACAGGTCGCCAACCATCTTCTCGTACGGCGGTGGTGTCTGAAAAGGACTCCTGGCGATGATGTCCAGGAGCCGCTGGGCCTGTGGCCGGAGGTTGGAGGACGCAATCTTCCTGGCATCCTTCTGCGCCTGCCGGGTGAAAACAACGGACCGGCTCACCGGCCGGGCTTGGAGGAGGCTTTGTCGAGCGGCTCACCCAGTCCCTTGCGAATGGAGTCACGCATTCCCCGAATGGAGAGGAGGTGCAGCGTCTCCTGGATGCTCCGCCAGTCGTCCTCGGACACCAGAACCGCATTGGAACGTTTGCCGGTGATCTGGATGGGTTCGTGAGACGCAGCGGCCGCGTCGAGAAGCTGATAAAGCCTCGAACGGGCTTGAGTTACCGGAAGCGAAGTCGTGGAAAAAACGTCCGTAAAAGCGTTCGTTTTGTCAAGCGGACCGCGCGCCGCAGCAGGTGCCGTTTCACCGCCGGATTGCGCAGAGCGCCGTGGAGTGCGGCGGCCCTCCGCCGCTTTGGTGCGGGGTGACGCGCGACGTCAGGGCGGCGGGTGGCATTACCGTACGGTGCCGTGGGACGTCGTGGTCGCGGACTTAAATGGGGCCGACGGGACGCCAGCCCTACCCGGTGGTGGGACGCCGCCGGCTTGCGCGAAGCGCCACCCTCCCTACGGGACCGGAACCCGCGAAACCGGCTTGCCCGGCACCTCGTGAATCGTCTGCTGGATCTCCTGCGAGACGCGGGTGCCGTCCGCAGCCTCAAGGTCCCACTTCAGGGACTGCTGCATCACCGGCCTCAGATCCTCGATGGTCAACGTCACGGTCCGGCCATCCGCACCCAGTCGCGCCCCGGAGATGTTGATGGTGTCGCGGCCCTTTTTCGAGGGGTCCGCCACCGAGACCTCCGGCGATCCATAGCCTTCGCTCCGCACGTAGTTCCATCGCTTGCCACTCCAGTTCTCCAGATCCTCGGCGGACGCCTTGTCGAGCGGCTGGGTGAAGGTGAGTTCCACACCGCCGGGGACGACACGCACCCCGCTCACGGAATACACGGGCTTGCCGGTGTAGCGGACGCGGTCAAAGCCGGTCTGCCGGGCGGCATTGCTCTGCCATTCGCTGAGTCCGGCGATGTAGAGCTGGCCGTCCGCGGGGCCCCAGCGTCCGCGCATCACCGAGCTGGTGAACCGCAGCGGGAACCGGGTGGCCGCGGCCTGCTGGCGGCCGTTGGGCAGCTCCTGGCGCATGACGAGGAACAGGGACGACTTGCCGTAGGACTGGTGCAGCAGCTCGCCCTGGTAGGGACCCCACCGGTCGCTGGTCACCCAGATCTGGCCGCCGCCCGAATTGTCGTAGTCGTTGTGCGAGAGCCACAGGATCGGCGGGGCAAACTGCTCCGCGACCTCCGGTGGCGTGAGATCATTGATCACCCCGTGAAAGGTCTGCCCGTCCACCCAGTTCAAGGGCGTCGTCGGCACCCAGGTGCCCTCGTTGTCCGACGTCGTCACCTGGCCGTCCGGACGCACCCCGATCCCGTTTGGCGCCCGGAAGCCCCGGGCGACGACCTCGAAGCGCGAGCCGTCCGAGCTCACCTTGAACAGGCAGCCGGCGTGCGAGCACACGGACCCGTTGCCGCGCGACGCGTTGCGGTCGCCGAATCCCCGTCCACCGCTGTTCACCGGATTGGCTTTCACGAAGTAAAAATTCCCGTCGCGATCCCGGTGCAAATCAAAGACGAACTCGTGGAATCCTTCGGTGGACATCACGTCATGGTTGAACGCCTCATATTCGTCAGCCTCGCCGTCCCCGTTCAGGTCCCGGAAGCGCGTGATGCCGTCACGGCCGCTGGTGTAGATCACGTCGTCCACGATCACGAGCCCCAGCGGCTCGTAGAGGCCGGAGGCGAACCGGGTCCACTCCAGGTTTTCCAGGGCATCGTCAATCCCGCGGACGATCCAGATGTCGCCGTCGTGGGTGCAGAACGCGGCACTGCGGCCATCGGGGAAAAAATCAAAGCCCCCAAAGCGGACCCGGCGGTTCCATGGGTTGGTATCCGGGGCGGTAATGGCATCCGTGACATAGGCGCCATCGGGCGTGGCACTGGTATTCAGCCGGCCCTGGACCGCGACGGATTCGGTCCATCGCCGCGGACCACCCTTGGAGAAGTCCGCAAGGTCCGGAGCCTGCGCGGCTGCACCGGCCACCGCGGCGGATTCGGCGGCCGGCCCGCTCCAGAGCGCGATGCGCACGGTTCCACCGGGGGCACCCTTGGGCATCTGCAGGAAGATCCGACCCTCGCGCAACGTGAGCCGGGCTCCGGCCGGCAGCCCGGCGGCACCGACGCGGACCGTGCGGTCACCATCCGCGACCGTGATTTCGTCGCCGGAGGCCGAGGATCCTGTGTCTGCCACATCGGCAAGCGCGATGGAGAACGCCTCCGGGATCTTCCCGTCGGCCACCGCGGGCTCGATGCCGAGGGTGCGGGTAAGCACCACCTGGTCCCCGATCTTCACGCTGCCGGGTTGCTCGGCAACCCGCGTGCCGCCAGCGACGGTGTATTTCAGGAGCACGTGGTCGCCGTGGACCGAAAGCCCGCGCCACTTGGCCACCGCGGCATCCATGGGGCCGAACGGCTCGGACCGCCGGTCGGCAAAGCTGCCGTCGGGCCCGGCCACTCCGGGACCGTTGCCCACGCCGAACACCTGGTTGCCCTCCATCTCCGGATGATGCCCGTGCGCGCCATCAAAGGCGACGCCGCGGCTGGTGATGAAGCCACCGGTCCAACCTGCGGCCATCCGGCACAAATCGGTGTCGAACAGCAGGGTGGCGTCGTTGCCGACCCGGATGGCGATGCCCTTCATCGCGGTGTTGCCCTCCGGCTGCGCCGCGCTGATGCAGGCCATCTGGAAGGGAAACGATTCCTCGAAGTACTTCGGGACAGGCTTGCGCTCCTGGGCGATGGACGGCAGCGCGAGGGCTGCGAGCAGGAGGGCAACCGGGAACCGGCGGGGCGGCAGGCGGCGGAGGTGGCGGTCGTGGCGGAACATGTCTCGAATGCGGGGTTCTTGAGGAACGGACCGCGCTCAGACTGCCCTCGATTCGCGCGCATTCAACCTCCGGCTTGTCGCGTCTGCACCCCCTCCGCCGGGGACCTCGCGAACGGATTCGCCTTTTTCAATGCGTGGGCGGATGCTGTCGCCTCGCATGAGTGCGCTCGTGTTCAACCCCCAGGTGACCGGTCTGCCGGTGTACGTGCCGGGGAGGCCGATCGAAGCGGTGGCCCGGGATCTGGGCCTTGATCCGTCGGCAATCATCAAACTGGCCTCCAACGAGAATCCCCTGGGGCCGTCGCCGCAGGCCGTGGAGGCCATGACCCGGGCCGTGCGTGAGGTGCATCTGTATCCGGACGGCGGCGCCATCCGCCTGAAGCAGGCCCTGGCTGCGCGCCTCTACCTGTCTCCCGACCAGCTGGTGCTGGGCAATGGCTCCAATGAGATCCTCGAACTGGTCGGCCATGCGCTGTTGCGTCCGGACGACGAGGTCGTGGTGGCCGAGTACTCGTTTGCGGTCTATGCGATCGTGACCGCCCTGTTTGGCGCCCGGCTGGTGACGGTTCCGGCGCATGGATTCGGCGCCGACGTTCCCGCGATGCTCCGGGCCATCACGCCCCGCACCCGGGTGGTGTTTCTGGCCAATCCCAACAACCCGACGGGCACCCTGATCACCCGCGAAGCCCTGAGCGGACTGCTCGCCGGCGTGCCGTCCCACGTGCTGCTGGTTCTCGACGAGGCCTACCTGGAATTCCTTGAGGATCCCCCGGACTGCCTGCCGCTGATCCGCGAGGGCACGCATCCGAACCTGCTGCTGGTGCGCACGTTCTCCAAGATCTTTGGCCTCGCCGGACTCCGCCTCGGGTACGGCATGGGCGTCGCGGAACTGATCGGTGGGCTGGAACGGCTGCGGCAGCCGTTCAACATCAATTCCGTGGCCCAGGCGGGGGCACTCGCCGCGCTGGACGACGTCGGGCATCTGGCGGCCACCCGCGCCAACAACCGGCTGGGACTCGGCTACCTGCACGCGGCGTTGTCCCAGATGGGACTGCAGCATGTGCCCAGCCACGCCAACTTTGTGCTCGCGAGGGTCGGGGACGGCGCCGCGGTGTTTGCCGCGCTCCAGGAGCGCGGAGTGATCACACGGCCGATGGCCAGTTACGGGCTCCCGGACTGGATCCGGATTTCCGTGGGACTGCCTGCGGAGAATCACCGATGCGTGTCGGCGCTCCGCGAGATCCTGGCCGACCGGGCCGTGGCCGGGGCATGACACCCCGGGAGAGGCTTCGAGGCCCCCTCGCTATCTGCCGGCGGCGTGGGCGTGGGCGTCGGCGATGGCTTCGGCCATGCGCTCCGCCCAAGAGTTGATGATTCCGCGGCCGCGCGCGTTATCCCACCACGAACCCAGCTGCGCGGGTGCCAGCTCGGTCTTCATGACCGCGGCCGCCTGAAACGCGGACGCCGAGTCCACGATGGAGCCCTCGACCGTCAAGCCGATCTGGCTGCGGGACCTGTACACGTCGGTGATCGCCACGCGAATCTCGCCGATCTCCCCAAAAGCCCGGGGAACGACCTCGAAGCCGCGGGATTCGAGTGCCCGGGTCACGGACTCCCGGATGAAGTCGGTCGCGCGGGCCTTTTCCTCTTCCGTGATCGGCCGGCCGTCGAATTCCGTGGGCAGGATCTGGATCGGGCCGATCATGAACTTGCTGTAGAGCGCGAGCCGGTTGGTGTTGACGAAGCGCCAGGTGGTCTCGTCCACCTGCCTGAGGTTGGAATAGTTGAAGAGAAAGCCCGACTTCTTCGGCGGGCGTGGCGTGCCGGCGCATCCGGTGGCGAGAATGACAACGGCGAGGGAGAGAACGGCGGTTAGAGCGGCGATGAGACGCGTCCAGCGGGTATTCATGATCGAGTGTTCCAGGGAGCCGGTCCGGGGCGGGATGGCCCGGGACCGGACGCGCATCGTGGCCGGAGGCCTCGGAGCTGTCACGACTTTCCAATTTCGTCGGTGGGCCACTGGGCGATTGGGGTTTGGCCGGGGGCCATAGCCTCTGGTGGGGCAAGGCTCCTGCCGAACCGTACGTGGGACTGCGGGGTGACGTGGTGGGGACTCCATGGGCGCACGGCTCACCGGGAGATTGCCCCACCGGGTTGGGGGACCGATGGGTGCTCTGATGAGCTGCGGGTCTCGCCCGGTGGGGTGAGGCTCCCGCCGAACCGTACGTGTCGCCGCGAGCAGGGCCTTTGGCGACCCCACACGCGGATGGCTCCGCGTACCCCCACCGGGATTGGAGGGCTTCGAGGGACGACGGGACATGGAATGCCCGGCGGCCCGTGGCACAACGCTCGACGCGCAATGGCCCTCCGCCCTAAACTCGAACCGTGTTTCGCCTTCCCAGAGTTCGTGCCCTCCGAAATCCGCGCCCGCGCCGGGCAACGCTGCTGCTGGTCCCGGTCCTCGCTGCCCTGACCGCTGGCGCCTCCGTGATCGTGCCGCAACCGGAGGGCAGCACGCTGGACACAGGGGAATTGTTGCTGGGTGAACTGAACTGCACTGCCTGCCACGCCGCCACGCCCGCCTCGGCGGCCCGCCTGGAGTCGCGCGCGGCGCCGCGACTGGGGCGGGACGGGCTGCGGCTGACACCGGGATGGATCCGCTCGTGGCTCGCGGATCCCGAGGGGACCAAGCCCGGCAGCCTCATGCCCGACCTGCTCCATGGCCTTCCGGAGGCCGGACGCGCCGAGGCCATCGAGGCCCTGACCCAGTTCCTGGTGTCCGTGCAGCCCCCGGGGCCTGCGGACGCCGTCAGCGCCGACCCGGCAAGGGCTGTCATCGGACGGCGGCTCTATCATTCGCTCGGCTGTGCGGCGTGCCACGCGCCATTGGAACGTGGCGAGGCCGGTGAACAGACGTTCGATGCGGCCCAGGCCGGCGCGGTTCCCCTTGGGAACCTTGCCCGGAAATATCCTGCCGGTGAACTCGTGCGGTTCCTTCGGGATCCGGGCGCCCACCGGCCCTCGGGCCGGATGCCCTCCCTCAGCCTGTCGGAGTCCGAGGCGACGGATCTCGCGGTCTATCTGCTCCGGGCCCAGCTGGACCTGCCGCCCGCGGACTCGGCGCCCGTCGCGGGCCTGCGCTGGGACTATTTTGAAGGGGAGTTCCGCAAATGCGCCGACCTCGTGGCCGCGTCACCGGTGGCCTCCGGGGTCACCAACCAGGTGACCGCGGAGGTCGCACGCCGCGATGCGCTGTTCGGTCTGCGCTTCAACGGCGGCATCGAGGTGCCGGCCGACGGGGAGTACACCTTTTGGGCCCGTTCCGACGACGGCTCCCAGGTGCTGGTGGATGGTCGGGTGGTGGTGGACAACGACGGGGAGCATGGAGCCGAGACCCGTTCCGGGCGCGTGGCGCTGACCGCCGGCTACCATCCGTTCCAGGTGCTGTTCACCCAGGTGGGTGGGGGCTTTGAATTGAAGGTCGAGTGGGCGGGACCGGGATTCCGGCGGCAGGTGATCCCCCCCGAGGTGTTCCGCCATTTCGCGCGGCCCATGCGTCCGGTGGACGATGTCCCGTGGGTCGCCGATGCCGCAGGCGTGGCGAAGGGGCGCGACTGGTTCGAGCGTCTGAACTGTGGGGCCTGCCATGCGGGTGCGGATCTGCCCCCGGGGCGGCCGGCGTCCGCCCTGGAAGCCCTCGCCTCGCAGGCCGCCTCCGGCTGCCTCGCGGATCCGGCGCCCGCGACGGTCCCGCGATACGCGTTGAGCGCGGAACAGCGCATGGCGCTGCGGGCCGCGACGAGCCGGTCGGGCGAGCTCGCAGCGCCGGTGGCCCCCGCCCGGCGGGTCGAGGCAACACTGACGCGGTTCAATTGCCTGGCCTGTCACGAGAGGGACGGCGTGGGCGGTCCGGTCGCGGGCGGCCGGGCGGACTGGTTCGAGGCGGTCGGCGAAGTGGATCTTGGAGATGAGGGACGGATCCCTCCGGCGCTCACCGGCGTCGGGGCAAAGCTCCGGCCGGAATGGCTGGCCCAGGTGCTTTCCGAGGGGTCCAAGGTGCGTCCGTACATGGCGACCCGGATGCCCGTGTTCGGTACCCCGCAAGTCTCCGGGCTTCCGGCGGCACTGCGTGCGGTGGACCGGCGGGCGGACGCTCCCGGGGCTCCTGCGGTGACCGATCGTGATGCGAAACTGGGTTGGAAACTGGTCGGCAACGACGGCCTGGGCTGCGTGGCCTGCCACACGTTCGGCAAGTTGGGTTCCCTGGGGATCCCAGCCCTTGGACTCGACACCATGGGACACCGGCTGGAGTGGGACTGGTTCCGAAGGTATCTTCCTGATCCCGCCGCCCTGCGTCCGGGCACGCGCATGCCGACGTTCTGGCCCGATGGACGGGCGGTGAATGACGCGATTCTCGGTGGTGACACCGACGCCCAGATCCGGGCCCTCTGGGCCTACCTCGCCGCGGGTGCCCGTGCCGAGGTCCCCGCCGGGCTCATCCGCGGACGCCAGGAACTCGTGCCGGCGGGCGAGCCCCTGATTTATCGGAACTTCATCGAGGGCGCCGGATCGAGGGCGATTGCCGTCGGCTATCCGGAGCGCGTCCACCTGGCCTACGATGCCGGAACGGTCCGCCCGGCGTTGATCTGGCAGGGCAGCTTCATGGATGGCGCACGCCACGCCGCCGGACGCGGGGTGGGCTTCGAGCCCCCGCTGGGCGATCATGTGATCGCCCTTCCGGACGGGCCGCCGCTGGCCGTGCTGACCGATCCATCGGCGCCCTGGCCGTCGGCAACCGGTGCCGACGCCGGCTACCGGTTTCTCGGCTACCGCTTTGATGCCAGCCGCCGCCCGGTTTTCCGCTACACGTTTTCCGGCGTCACCGTGGAGGAGTCCTTCGAGCCGCGCCCCGGCGAGGTGGACATGACCCTGGTGCGCACCCTGCGCCTCACCGGAAGCGCCCCCGGTCCGATCTGGTTTCGCGCCGCCGCCAGCGACGTCGAGGCGAATCCCGACGGGACCTGGACCGTGGGCAAGCAACTGCTCCTCCACCTGGAAGGAGATGGACGTCCCGAAATCTTCCATGGCGAACTCCGCGTCCCGGTCCGCGTCCCGGGTGTCCTTCGCGAGGAACTGACGTGGTAGCCACCCGTCGAGAACGAAATCTGGATCAAGACGAACCGCAATCGCCCGCCCCCACTTCGACCTGGCCCGTCCCCTCCAGGGATCAGGGCTCAACCCATCCTCGACCCATGCCCACCCGCCTCCTCCCCCTGTTGCTCCTGCCTTTGTTCGCGGCCGCCGCACCGTCCCAAGCGGAGCGCGAAGCGACGTATTATCCGCTGGTACCGATCCCGATTCCGGAAGGCATCGTCCTGGAGGCCGGTGCCATCCAACTGCTGCCCGACCAGCGCCTTGCGGTGTCCACACGACTGGGGGACATCTACATCGTCTCCGGCGCCTTTGATGATCCGCCCGACCTCGTGACCTTCACACGGTTCGCGTCGGGTCTCCACGAGGTGCTTGGGCTCTGGCGCTCACCCGACGGCTGGATTTACGCCACCCAGCGCGGCGAGGTCACCCGGTTGAAGGATGAGGACGGGGACGGCCGGGCGGATCTGGTCGAGACCGTGGCGGACGGCTGGGGCATCAACGGCGATTATCACGAATATGCGTTCGGATCGAAACCCGACCGCGACGGCAACATCTGGGTGGCCCTCTGCCTCACCGGTTCCTTCAACAGCGAAAGCCTCTACCGGGGCTGGGCCCTCCGGGTGACACCCGACGGCCGGGTTCTCCCCACAACCAGCGGCCTTCGATCCCCCGGCGGGATCGCCACCAACTCGGTGGGGGACATGTTCTACACCGACAATCAGGGACCGTGGAACGGCACGTGCTGGCTGAAGCCCCTCACTCCGGGGGGCTTCGTCGGGCATCCGGGCGGGTTCCGGTGGTATGGGCAGGCGCCTCACTTGGGGCCGGCACCCAGGGAACCCGAGAGCGGCGGCCGCATCGCCACCGAACGCGCCCGGATTCCGGAGCTGGTGCCGCCGGCGATCGCGTTTCCGTACAACAAGCTTGGGCAGAGCGCATCCGGCATCGCCAATGACCACACCGGGGGAAAATTTGGCCCGTTCACCAACCAGTTGTTCGTTGGCGACCAGACGTGGAGCATTGTGATGCGCGTTTTCCTCGAGCAGGTGAACGGCGTGTACCAGGGCGCGTGCTTTCCCTTCCGCGAGGGATTCGGCTCGGGATCCCTCAGCCTGGAGATGGCACCGGACGGGTCCCTGTTCGTGGGAGGCACGGACCGCGGCTGGGGAGCCCGCGGGGGCAAGCCCTTCTCACTGGACCGCCTGCGCTGGAGCGGGCGCACCCCGTTTGAGGTTCATGAGATGCGGGCGCGTCCGGATGGCTTCGAACTGACCTTCACGGCGCCCGTGGATCCCGAGACCGCCGGTCGCACCGCAGCGTACGACTTCGAGAACTACACCTACATCTTCCAGTCCAGCTACGGATCCCCCGAGGTGGATCGGGCGAAGCCGCCCATCGAAGCCGCCCTCGTTGCGCCGGACCGGCGGAGCGTGCGCCTCCGCGTGGCCCTGACTCCGGGTCACGTGCACGAACTCAAGCTGCCCGGGGTTCGTTCCGCGGATGGCGAACCGCTCCTGCATCCGGTCGCCTACTACTGGCTCAACGAAATCCCGGCCCCCTGAAACCATGAACGAAATATCCGGAAAATCCCGCGTCCACCATTCCGGTCGTGGACTCCACCGCGCCCTGGGCCATGCCCTCCTGTGGACCCTGACCGTCCCCCTGCTTCACGCGGCGGACTTCGTGCCGCTCTTCAACGGACGCGATCTTTCCGGCTGGGTAAACGTCAATTGCGCCCCCGGCACCTGGACGATGACCAACGGCGTTCTGCATTGCACCGGGGTGCCCACCGGCGAACTGCGGACCACGCGGATGTACCAGAATTTCATCCTCGAGCTGGAGTGGCGCCATTTGCGTCCGAAGGGCAACGCCGGGGTGTTTGTCTGGGCCGATGCACTGACCGCGCGCGGGCAACCCTTCATCCGGGGCATTGAGGTCCAGGTGCTCGACGGTCTGGAGGGCGACGGGTACACCTCCGATGGCGACATCTTCCCCATCCATGGCGCCCGCATGACGCCCCTCAACGGCCGCGGCGGAGACCGGGCGTTTCCGACCGAGAAGCGGATGAAGCCGTCCCCGGAATGGAACCACTACCGCATCGAGTGCGTGGATGGAAACATCAGCCTCGCCGTCAATGGCAGGATCGTCACCCGCGGCACAGACGCCTCACCCCGCAAGGGATACCTCTGCCTCGAGTCCGAGGGATCGCCGGTGGAGTTCCGAAACGTGAGGATCCGGGAACTGCCGGCTGCCACCGCGCTGGACCCCGCCCATATCGCCCAACCGGACGAGGGGTTCCGTCCACTCTACAACGGGCTCGATCTGGCGGGCTGGCAGGAGACCCCGGATGTGCTGCGCCACTGGAAGGCGGCAGACTGGATCCTGGAACACGACGGTGGGCGCGGCGACACCGAGCCCCACCTCTGGACCGTGGAGGAATTCGGCGACTTCGTGCTGATCGCCGACTGGCGCTGGACCGGGACGCCGCGGGAGGCCGACCTTCCGGTGATTCTTCCCGATGGCACCATTCCCCGGAATCCGGACGGCACCCCACGGACGGAGCGCGTTCCCGATGCGGGCGACAGCGGCATATACCTCCGCGGCAACGATCGCAGCCAGGTCAACATCTGGTGCTGGCCGGCGGGATCCGGTGAGGTCTATGGGTATCGTGAGGACCCCACGATGCCGGCGCACGTCCGCGCCGCGCTGACGCCCCGGGAGAAGGCCGACCGGCCGATCGGCGAATGGAACCGCTTCGTGATCACGCTGCGTGGAGACCGGCTCACGGTTGAGCTCAACGGACGGACCGTCATCGAAAATGCACAACTCCCGGGCGTGCCACCCAAAGGCCGGATTGCGCTCCAGCACCACGGCGCCCCAATCCAGTTCGCCAACCTCTTCATCAAGCGCCTCGACTAGCCCGGGTCACCAAACCTGCGAATGCCGGCCGTTCCACCCAAAGGAGGAAGAGGGAGAGCAGCGCCATGATGAGGATCGAGGGGTTCAACAGTCCCTCACCCCGCGTGACGAACACGTGAAAGGCCACGATGTTCAGCAGGATGGGCCCCAACACCAGGAGACCGATGTTGCGCGTCCGCGGCACCGCCACCAGCACGCCGCCCACGACTTCGAGAACTTTCACGAAGGTCAGGTAGCCGGTGGGGACAAAGGCGGCCATGAAGTGTGCCGCGGGCGACCCCTCCGGCATGGCCTCGGCGGGCGCCAGGTTCAGCAGCACCACGATGCCGGCGCCGGCAAACATGATGCCCAGGAGAATGCCGGCGACGATCGGCAGATACTTCATGGGCTCAGGGTCTGCCAGAACCGGGAATGCAGGCAAGTCCCGGAACCGACAGGTGCAGGCCGCGGGGTCGCCCCGGATCCCGGGGATGACCGCACCGCTAAAAGAGCCAGTCGCCCTGGGTGTCCATCCATTTCCGGAAGTCCGCAATCAGCTGCCGGACCTCGTGGGCGGCGTCCGGAGTTGCCAGGGCCCCTGCCGATTGCTGCATGACCTGGATCTCGAATTCCAGCTCCCGTCGCAGACGCATCGGATCCAGACGCGCCAGTCCGGGGATCCCCGGCCCATACCGGGCGAGTGCGGCAAATCGCCGTTGGTGTCCCACCGATCGCAATTCGGTCTCCAGGGCCGCCACCTGTCCCTTGAGGATCGTGTTGTACACCCGGAGTTTCTCATCGGTCAGCCGGGCAACGTCCGTCTGTTCCCTCTGGATCCACTCCAGCTCCAGGCGCAGCATCGCGTGGAGATCCTTTTCCTTGTAGGCGGAGGTCAACTCCTTCATCGCCGCCTCCTTGCCGGCGCGTTGCTGGGGATCCGGCTCGAGGTCGGGATGCAGCAGCTTGGCGAGCTGCTTGTAGAGGGCTCCGAGGTCCCGCTCGCGCGCCTCTTCCTGGGCCCGGGCACGCTCGGCCGCACGGCTCGGACGCCTGGACCGGGCCTTGGAACCGTTCCCGGACTTCAGGCGTTCCTGATCCTCCATCTGCCGGTTCAGTTCCCAAAGCGTCTCCTCAAGTTCCTCCGGAGTCATTCCCATCCGGAATTTCGACAGATCCACATCGTACCCCATCTGCGTCATTTGCACCTCGGACAGCACCTTGAGGACGTCCAGCAGGGAGTCGGGGGCATCAGTGTCCATGCCGGGTTCGGGACGCTGATCCACCTCCACGCGCAGCGCCTCAAGGTCTGCATCCTGAAGACCTCCCTCCACGTCGGCGATGTGAACGAGGTGATGCCGGATGAGTTCGCGAAGCGTGGCACGCTGCCGGCGTCCGGGAAGCGCCCGGACCTTCAAGAACGGGCGCAGCCGTCTGACGATCTCCTTCCGGAGCCCAAGCGCCCGCTGCTCCAGGGGATGCAATTCGGCGGAGTAAAACGCCAGCAGGTCATTCCACAGTCCGGTCTGCCGTTCGATTTCCCGACGCAGCCGTTCGATCCGCCGGACGCGACGGTTGAACTCCGCCTGCGCCCGGGACAACGGCGCACGCGCCGGCTTCCGAAGCACCAAGTCGCGGGTGCCGGCCCGATGGGTCGCTCCCCCGTCTTGCGGCGGTCCCGGGTTCATTCGGGAATCTTCAATGGAGGAGTCGGAGATGCCGCAAGGCAGTCCCCGCCGGAAGATCCAGCGACCCGGCAAGCTCGCGATGTCACGAGCATCGGACTATTTCAATTCGTGATCCTGGACCTTGACCCCTTTGGCGAACTGATTGAATCCAAACATGCGGGGCTTGAATTCGCCCACCGGGTCCACGTCCGCGCGCGGGGGTACCGGGAGGCCTGTGAGATCGTACGTCGCATTGACGAACAGGCGCCGCAGATCGGCGCTCTCCAGATCGGTTGCGGCACCAATGGTGGAACACAGGATCCGCGAAACCTTGCCATCAGAACCCCGGTAATCGCGCAGCCAGACCAGCGGCATCAGGGCCTTCTTCAGGTTCGGCGGGTCCGTGGGATTCATCCCGGTCAGGGTCATGCCGTGCATGAGCACCACGGCATCGCCGGGAAAGTCGGCGTTCACCCCGTACACATCGGTCGGTCCCCAGACATCCACGACGTCCGTGAGGATTGCATGCTTGCGGTTCTTTCCATCCACCAGTCCCCGGGCCGATTCCCTGCCGTGATCGCCATGGTGGAACGTCCACGTTTCGCCCACCACCCGGCCGCCGAAACCGCCGTCCGGAGCCGTCCACGAATACACGGCATACGGGCTCTGCTTGTTGCGCTCGTAGTTGAAGGCGTGGGTCGCGGTGCGCAGGACGATCATCGGGCGGCCCGAGTTCAGGTAGTCCACGAAGTGCTTCATGTCCGCATCGGGCAGCTCACGAAAGCGGAACTGGTTCACCACCAGGTCGGCATCCCCGAGGAGGTGCATGCCCGGGACATTGGTCGAGTTGTTGGGGTTGATCGTGCCGTCGGGATCCTGCGAGAACAGCACGGTGGCCTGAAATCCATGACGCTGACTCAGGATCTTGGCGAGCTGCGGCAACCCCTCCTCCGACCGGTATTCCTCGTCGCCAGCCAGCAGCACAACCTTCTTCCCGTTGGCCTTTCCAGCAGGCGGCTCATAGGTGACCCACTGGACCGGTTGCGCCCCAAGGCCCAAGGCGGTCAGGAGTGACAAGGCAAGCAGGCGGGCGAACTTCATGGACGGCAGCCTACCGGCCCCCGCGCCGGAGTTGAACGCGAATCTTCCAACAGAATTCCGGCGGCAGCGCGATCGGAGGCCGTCCGGAGCCGCTTCAGCGGCTTGGCGGATGCGACGACATCCGGTCCAATGCCTGCGTGCTGCTGGCCTTCCACAAGCCGTATGGCGTGTTGTCCCAATTCACCCGGGACGGCTCGCCGCACCGCACACTCGCCGGGTTCGGGCTGCCCCCGCACGTGTATCCACTGGGTCGTCTGGATGCCGATTCCGAGGGCCTCCTGCTGCTGAGCGACGAGCCCGGACTCAACACCCGGTTGCTGGATCCCCGAAATGCGCATCGGCGGACGTACTGGGTGCTGGTCGAACGGATCCCGGACCCGGGAGCCCTCCAGGCAGTGGCCCGCGGCGTGGAGCTCCAGGGGCGGCGGACCCGTCCGGCCCGGGCATGGATCCTGTCGCCACAACCTGTGGTGCCGCCGCGCGACCCGCCCGTGCGATTCCGACGCGTGGTCCCGGATTGCTGGATTGGGGTGGAGTTGACGGAAGGGCGCAACCGTCAGGTGCGCCGGATGACCGCGGCGGTGGGGCATCCAACGCTCCGGCTGATCCGCACCGCGATCGGAGCCCTGCCGCTGGGAGACCTCGCGGCCGGCAAATGGCGCAGGCTCGGACCCGCGGATCGGCGTCGGATGCTTGCCGGGAATCCGGCCGTGGTTGACTTGCCACAGGCATCTGGATAACTGGCCCGATGCATGTGAATTCCCGCCTCCATCGCCTCCTCGGGTCCGTCCTCCTCCTGAGCACGCTTGCGGCCGCCGGGGCCCCGGTTTCGTTCCCGGTGGGTGGACTCAACTTCCAGCGTCCGGAGGGATGGACCTGGATTGAAAGCACCTCGGCGATGCGCAAGGCCCAACTGGCCGTGCCGGGAACCGGGGGATCGCCCGGTGGGGAAGTGGTGTTCTTCCATTTCGGGCCGAACGACGGCGGCGGCGTCAAGGCCAACGTGGACCGATGGCTGGGGCAGTTTCAGGAAAAAGGGGATGCATTGAAGTCCAAGGTTGAGGAGCTCCCGGTTCGCGGCAAAACCCTGACGCTCGTCCGGGCGGAAGGCACCTACCTGAGCGGGCTGCCCGGCGGTCCCCGAACCCCGGTCCCGGACACCGTCCTTCTCGGTGCGATCGTGCCGGGTCCCGAAGGGGCGGTGTTCATCCGCTTCACCGGCCCCTCAAGTCTCGGAGGCTCGGTGGAGCCCGTGTTCCGCAAGATGGCGGAAGGCGGGATTCCCTGAGCCATTGCCGCGAGTTGCGGGAGGCCTGAAGGGTTGCATTCGCGCCTATTCTGCGCCGTCAACGTCCTCCGCGCCCGGACGGCGCTTCTTGGCCTTCTGGGATTTTGGGCGGGTGGGGGAACGCGCCTGCTCCTGTCGGCGGCCCGCAAGCGCCAGTCGTTCGACATCCAGCTTGAGGTACGCGTCGTACCGGGCCCTCGGAAGGCTGCCGAATTCGACCGCGGAACGGACCTCACAACCCGGCTCGCCACCGTGGCGGCAATCCCGAAACCGGCATCCGGCCGCCAGTTCCAAGATCTCCGGAAACGCCTGGGCAAGCCCTTCCTGGTCCGACCACGCTTGGAGCTCCCTCAGCCCGGGAGTGTCCACCACGAGCCCGCCTCCCGGGAGCGCGATCAGTTCCCGCCATGTGGTGGCATGACGTCCCTTGGAGTCGGATTCCCGAACTTCAAGGGTGGGCAGCAGGGGCTCACCGCAAAGGCAGTTGATCAGGCTGGATTTCCCGACGCCGGACGATCCGATGAAGGCGACGGTCTCCGAAGGACGGATCGCCGCCGCCATGGCCTTGATGCCCAGCCGGCGACGAACGCTGGTGATGAGGACCGGTGTCCGCGCACAGACGGCCGACGCGCGCGCGCGGAGTGCCTCCACGTCGGGGCACAAGTCCGCCTTGTTCAACACGACGATGGGACGCACCCCGCCGTCATGAACCATCATCAAGAACCGTTCCAGGCGGCGGGGGTTGAAATTCCCGTCGAGCGACTGAACCACGAAGGCCAGGTCCACGTTGGCGGCCAGCACCTGCTCGCGGGTCTCGCGTCCGGCCACGCAGCGGGCAAGTCGTGTCCGCCGGGGCAGGAGGTGGCGGATGACCCCCCGGCTCTCTCCCGGCAATCGCGCGAGCGCCACCCAGTCTCCAACCGCCGGCAGCGCCGAGGCTTCCCCGGCCATGTGAAACAGTCTGCCGGCCAGGGTCGCGGACACTTCGCCTGCCGCGGTGATCACGCCATACCGCCGGCGTTCCTCGTGGGCGACCCGGCCCGGAACCAGCGCGGGATCCTTCAGGTCCGCAAAGGCCTGCGCATGGCCGCCGTCCCAGCCAAGCCGGCCGAGATCGCCTTCCGCAGGTCCTGAATCCGGGGCCGTCAATCGGAGTTGCCCAGATCCTGCGACAGCTCCAGCCGGCGCCGAAACTGCTTTCCGGGAATCCATTCGGCGTGGCCGTCGCAAAAAACCGCGTTGTAACCGTCCCCCCGGTGGTTGTCCCAGACATCCGGCCGGTCGTTCAACCCACGGGCCACCCCGTTGTACACCCCGCCCTCGTCGGCATCCACGAAGATCCAGATATTGGCCGGTCCGGGCACATCCCCCTTCTGCAGCCCGAACCGGGGAGAGGAATAGTGGCGGACGTAGGTCTGCACGTTTTGCGACGTCTTGGGGACAGCCCCCGCCGATTCCGTGCCAATGACCCGCATGTGTCCGTAAATCTCGTAGCTGTACCCGTTGGTGTCGCGGTTGGGGGCGACATCCTTCAGGTCGATCAGCGACGTGTACTGGTTGAGCCGTCGGTCATACTCGCGGTTGGTGCGCACCACGTTGCGCGTACTGGGGCAGAGGTAGGTGCGGACCGACGGCACGTAACGGGGGTACAGGAAATTGATGTCGTCGTCGAGGTAGCTGGTCAGCGGTGTGAACCGGCCGTTGCGATCCTCGTCCGAGTACATGATGCAGCCATAACCCATCTGTTTGATATTGTTGAGACACGAGATCCGCAGGGCCCGCTCCTTCGCCTTCGCCAGCGCCGGCAGGAGCATGCCGGCGAGGATGGCGATGATGGCGATCACCACCAGGAGTTCGATGAGCGTGAAGCCGCGGTTGCGGCGGGGAGAGGGGACGGCGCGATCGCTCATGAGGTCAGCCCGCAATGGTGGGCCATCAAAAAAGGGGCTCCGGGACCAATCCCGGAGCCCCTCGTGACACACAGTGCGCAACATTCCGATTTTGCCAAGATGATCCGGCCAATTACTGCCCGGAGACTTGGAAAAAGCCCACGCCGTCGGGCGGTGCGGGGACCGTCGCAACGGGCTCCGTCAACGGTCCGCCGACGTCCGCCCACGATCCCGTGGCGAGCGAGGAACGGCCCTGCACCTGGAAGGGGGGCGTGCCCCCGGTCCAGGTGAGCCGCAGATTGGTCCCATCCACGGTGACCTGCAGATCGGCGATGGGCAGGCTGCCCCCCGTCGGCAGGGCGTTGGACACCGGGCTCACGACCGCCGTGCCCGGATTGGTGGAGCCCTCCTCCTTCTGGTACGACGCCACGACCACCAGCTCCCTGCCCGGCGGCACGTCCAGGGCGGCGAGGTTGAACTCAAACTCCCCGGGCGTCAGGTTGGCATCGTCGTCCGGAAGGTTTTCACTGAACGTGCCGAGGTATTGACCGGGAAGGACGACGCCTGACGGGGCGCCGGGATCGGCGAGGTAGATGTCCACATCCACGAACGGGAAGTTGTCGAACATCTGCAGGGCCACGGTGCCCTTCAGGAGGTTGTCCTCGTAGGAGATCAGCACCGGGGCCGGCTGTTCCGGCGTGAGCACCACGTCGGCATAATAGGCCTCATAGTTCCGCCCGTTGGCGCCATCCTCGAAGGGAAACCCGGTGAACTGGTTTCCGTTCATGTTGTTGCCTCGGGCAATGATGGGGACCGACAGGCCCGCGGAGACCAGCTGGGTGCCGGGAACACCCACGATCCGGTTCGCCTCAAGCGCATCGCTGACGCCGTCGAAGTTGGATCCGATCAGGATGCTGGCGTTGCCCGGCAGCGAAAGAAAGTTGGGCTGGACGCTGCCCTCCGCCACGGCCGGAGCCCGGGTGACGCCGTCCACGCCCACGCCGCAGTGGTTGCCGGAGATCCGGGTGTTCTGGGCCTCGGAGTAGAACTCGGTCAGGGTGTCATAGACCGCGTAATTGAAGATGTTGCGTTCGTTGGCATCGTTCACGCCGTCGCCCGAAACACCGATGATGGTCCCCGAAGTCAGGCGGCCATTCTCAATGTTCTCCACCGAATCCCCGTCGGCACCCGCCGCCACCAGCGCATCGTGGATTTCATTGACGTTGAGGAAGGTGTTCCCGTCGGGCAGGACATTGAAATAGTTGCCCGCCACCTTGAGGTAGGGCAGCTCGACGGCGACGGCGATGTGCTGGCCGTTCAGAATGTTGAACTCCTCTAGGTCCCCAAGGCCCTCGCTGTCGGTGCCGACGGTGAGATTCTCGGAGAAGGTGTCCACGTTCACGCCGTCCACCTGGATGCGGTAGCGAAACGCAGCCACCGCGGCGGCGGATCCGTTGACGGTGACCCCGTCCGGAGCCAGACCAAACCAGTTCCCCTGCACCTTGCAGTTCAAGGCACCCTGGACGAGCGCGACGCAATAGATGGACGGGTCCTCATCGCTGCCGGCCGCGTAGCGCGACAGGAAGCTCAGGCCGCGAATGGTGACGTGGTTCGCCCCGAGAATGCCCAGGATGGCGTTCTCGGAGTCGCCATATCCGGGAAACGGCAACCGGGTGGAGGCGCGCAGGGGAAGGTCCGGGTTGTCCGGGTTGTTTCCGATGGCGTCGCTCGTGGAATCCAGCACGATCCGCAGCCGGGCGTTGTTGCCGCCGAGAATCGGATTGGTGTTGGGGGTGGCTCCCGGCTGGGTGTAGCCGTCAATGACGACGCCGGACCGCGTGATCAGCGGGTAGCCACCGATCGGCGTGGCGATGACGTGGGGACCGTCCCCGGGGATGTTGAAGGAAATGCGGTCCTGATCCTGAAGGTCGGCGAGGGCTTCGAGCAATGATGTCCGGCCGTCCCCCGGCGTGCTGCCGTTGTCGGTGGTGTCCACGACCACTGTCCGGACGCTGTCCACCTTGACGTTGTCAAAGATCACCCAGTTGTCCTCGGCCGGATCGGCAATGGAGTTGAAGATGTCCATGTAGCCGATCATCACGTTGCCGCCGGTCCACTGCCCCGTGGCATTGGTGTAGGTGGTGATCATCAAGTTATCCACCTTCCAGGAGATCACGTTGTTGATCTGGCTCACCTCGACATGCACCCAGCGCTTGCCCGGGGCGCCGCTGGTTTCGAATTTCGGCTGCGGGAACACGGTCGCAATCCACGGGTGCTGGTCGGAGGTGTCCGGGCTGCCATCGCCGTCACGGTCGAAGAACCCTCCCGCCGCACCGGGCAGATTCTCGGGGGGGCCATCCCCGGTGCCGACCACGGAACGCATGTCAATTGCCGCCCCACCCTCGCCGGTCATGGCGAACCAGCGCCCGTCGCTCGCCGAGGCGCCCACACCGGGGGGGAGCGCGTTGGGGACGGCGGGATCGGTGAAGTTCGCTCCGAAGGAGAACCAGTTCACGTTCCTCCCGGTGTGGTTGATCCCGAAGATCGCGTGCTCGGTGGAGCCCGATCCGCCCTCCGCGGGACCGTTGTAGTTCATCCATACGTCGAAACTCAGCACGTAGTCCCCGCTGAACGACTGGTCCCTGGGATACAGGTTGACGGCAAAGCGGCTCGCAAAGTCATCGCCGTTGTTCACGGTGATCTTGACGCCGCGGGTGGTCCCGCCCGAACCGGGGGCGGGCGGCACGGTGAACTCCTCGAAGTTGACATCGTCGGAGAACCGCTTGTAGCGCTGCGCGGAATAGTCGAAGGCCCATTCCACGGTGTAATCGTTTGGATTGACCTCGTCCGAATAGTAGCCGGTGAACAAATCCCAGTTCGCGGACGTATCGGTCTCGAAATCGTCGGAGAACAGGGTTTCGGCCCGTGCCGGTGCGACAAGTGCCGCCAAGGCCACGGGAAGGATGATTTTCAGTCGGGAAACACGTCTAGACATGCACCGCTGTCATGACCCGGCCCCCGTGGAGAATCAAGGGGCAAGCCGGGATATTTCGAGTTTTTACGATTTGCCGGGCCGCGGACGGCTTCCCGGCGGGAACCTGGGCCGCGCGACGGGGAGTGTCGGTGCGGCCTCCCCCAGGAGGCTCCGCTCCGGACAACGGCGCCCGGGCGAGACCCGACACCCGCCGGGCCTCCGAAACGGGCCAGAACCCGTCCCCAGGAATCCATCGTTGCGGACTCCGCTGAATAGGGCGAATCTCCCTGCGTCCAACTTCGCAATTGTAAACTCGATGAATCCAGTGGAGACTTCCCTTCGAGCCGCCCCAGTGGTGGCCGGAACCAAGTCACCCGGCGTCGTCAACATCGTCTCGATCCCAGCCCTCCCATGAAACTGCCCGTGCTCGCAATGCTGTTCGCCCTGGTACTGGCCGGCTGCGGCCTGCCGGAATCGGCCGCCATCGCCCAGGCGGCGGAGGTCTCCCCGGACGCCACGGGAGCGACGAACGCACCTTCGGATCCAGGCGCCGAAGCGGCCCAGCCGGCAATCACTCCGGAACCTCCAGTACCGCAACTGCCTCCGAACCTGCCGGAGGCCGCGCGCGAAGTGATCAAGCTCGCGCACGGTCAGGTGGACGACAAGGTCATCGTGCAGTTCATCAGCAATGTCCAGGAGCCGTTCCATCTGGATGCCGAACAGATCGTTTATCTCAGGGACCTGGGCATTTCGTCGGAAGTCCTGGAGGCGTTCATGCAGCGGGAGAAGGAGCTGGGAGGAATTCCCGCCGAGGAGCCCGCCACCACCGCCAACGCACCATCCCGGCCTCCCGATATTGTGCCGCCACCTGCCAGCCCGGCGGCATCCGCCCCCACGGAATACCCGGGGGGCACCCCGGCCCTGCCGCCCCCCCAGGTTGGGCCGGCGGTCGAGGTTGCCCAACCCTCGGAGCCACCGCCCGCCGCCGGGGCGCCGGTGAACAACAACTTCTTTTTCGGCGCACTGGCCCCGTACGGCAACTGGTTCACGGTCCCCACATACGGGTTCGTCTGGCAGCCTTCCTGCGCAGTGATCACCCCGGGCTGGAGGCCATACTGGAACAACGGCTGCTGGACGTGGTCCAACGCCGGGTGGTTCTGGAATTCCTCCTATTCCTGGGGTTGGGCTCCGTTTCATTACGGCAACTGGGTCAATGCCCCGGGCGCCGGATGGTGCTGGGTCCCGGGGCGGACCTGGGCGCCCTCCTGGGTGACGTTCCGGTTCGGGGGCGGCTTCTGCGGCTGGGCACCGCTGCCGCCGGGCTGCGGTGTCAGCACCGGGGTTGGTCTGACCTGGGCCGGCTCCGGGCTGAGTGTCGGTTTCGGCTTCGGATACAATGCCAGCGCCTACTGCTGGACGCCCGTGAGCTACTTCACCGCCCCCAACTGCGCCGCCTACGGCGTGCGGGGAGCCGCGATCAACCAGATCTACAACAACAGCACCGTCATCAACAACTACGTCGTCGGGAACAACAACACGATCATCAACAACGGCATTGATCCCGCTCAAATTGCGCCGCATTCCCGAAATGAGATCCGGAAGATGCAGCTGGCCGACGTCTCCTCCCCGGCGGCGGCAAGGGCCGGTGGTCTGCCCCGGGGACGTCCCGGGGATTCCTCGCAGATCCCGGTGTACCGCCCCAGCCTGGGGCCGGAGTCCGTTGCCATTTCCCGGGCTCCGGCCCGCAGCGAAACCCGACCCGTGCCAGTGGCCAGTCGCAGTACGACCGGGGTGGCTTCAGGATCGGGAACCGCCCTCGGCAGGCGTCCAGCCATCAACCAGCCGGATCGCCTGCCAGCGCCCAACCCGAGAACCCCGGCCGTCGCGCTGCTCTCGCCAAACGGGGTCAACCGGGGGGCGTCCGCCCTTCCGGGACGTGGCGTAGGGTCCCGTCCGAACCCCGCGCCCGGAGTTCAAGGTGGTGCTGCCGCCGGCACGCTGACCCGCCCGGGGATCACCCGCTATCCGCCCAATTCGGGAACGCCGCAGGCGCCCGGTGTTGCCGCCCGACCCGGCGGCGCCTACGCCACCTACCCTGGTGCCGCAGCGCCGAACCTGCCATCCGGCCGGATGGAGCCGCGCAAGTCACCGGGAACGTTGCCATCGCAGGGAGTACCTCCCGCAGTCCCTGGCGCCAATCCCGGTGCGGTCGGCGGCAACGTTCCGGGCGCCATCACCCGGCCCGGATTCGGGTCAACACCCGGTTCTGGCCAGCTAAGACCCGGAACACCGGTTCAGCCGCCCGCCGCCAACTACCGCTACAGCCCAAGAGCCGGAATGGCCGCACCCAGCCCCGCTCCGGTGGCCCCGGCACGCCCGCAATTCCAGGCGTCGCCAAGACCGGGGGCGGCAGGACGTCCGATGCCCTCCTACAACGCCGCGCCGCGATCCGGTGGCGCGCCGGGGGGCGCTGCGATCCGGGGACGCCCCTGAACCGGACTGCCGGAAACCACTCCGGGTTTCCATGAACCCCATCCAAAGCCGCCTCTCGCGGTACGGCCGTGCTGTCGCCGCGACCGCCCTGCTGGCCGTCCTTGCATCCGCGGGAGGCCTGCCGGCGGGTCCACTGGTGCTGTACGAGACGGGCTTCGAGCCCTTCGAAGGGTTCTCAGCCGACGAGGACCTCATGGGCCAGGGTTCCTGGATCGGCTGGGCCACCGATCTGCAGGGCCGGCCGACCGCTGCAGGGGGCAATGGGGTGCTGGCAAGCCCCGTCGCCGGATTCAACGGCCAGTACGCCTACATCGGGTTTGATGCCCCCACAAACACCGCAGACTTCAACCTCTGGCGTCCGGTCAACCTGAAGCCCGCCGGACAGCCCCTGCCCCTGGTCCGTTTCGAGGTCTCGTTCCAGATCAACGATTCGACCGGGGTGGCGCCCTTCTTCGACGACTTCCGCTGGAGCGTGTACAACGCCAGCGACCATCGGTTCCTGAGCCTCGACTTCGACAATCAGTCGCTCGCGGTCAGTTACATCCTGGATAATGCCCGCGGCGACACCCCCCCCCCGGTCGTGCCCACCGGGTTCAATTTTGAGCACGGCGAGCCGTACGATCTCCAACTGGATCTCAACTTCCAGCGCAACCTCTGGTCGGCCCGCATCAACGAAGTGCTGGTCGTCCACGCCCAACCGATCACCTCGGTTGGCGCGGCGATGACCCTCGGCGACGTGGACGCCGTCTGGGTGATCCGAACCCCGGGCAGCCCGGGGGACAACTACATGATCTTCGACGACTATCGCATCACGGTGCTGCCCCTGGAGGACATCCCCTCCACGGTACAACCCATCGGGATGCTGAGCACCGGGGCCTTCCTGGTCCGGGTCTATGGTGAGCCGGGCGTCACCTACGTGCTCGAGGCTTCGGTGCCTTCCGGAGCAGGTCCCTCGACGTGGCAGCCCGTCGCCACCGGTGTCGCCCAAAGTCCCGGCGGCTTTGTGGACCTGCAGGATCCCGACGCCGCGCTGCTTACGGCACGGGTTTACCGGGCGGTCAGCATCCGGTAGGCGCCGGTCCCCCGGGACCGTCAGAACCCCGCCCCCCGGCTTGCACCGGCTCAACCGGGTCGCCTAGCCTCGCCGGACTTTGACCATGAAGGTGTACATTGACGGGGAGTTCCACGACGAAGCCAACGCCAAGGTGAGCGTGTTCGACCACGGCTTGCTGTACGGCGACGGCGTCTTCGAAGGCATCCGGATGTACCACAACCGCATCTTCAAGCTGCGCGAACACTTGGAACGGCTCCGATGGTCGGCCAAGGCCATCCTCCTTGACCTCCCGATGACGTCCGAGGCGTTGACGCAGGCGTGTGTGGAGACCTGCCGCATCAACGGGCTTCGCGAGGGGTACATCCGGCTGATCGTGACGCGAGGCAAGGGCACCCTCGGACTTGACCCGCGCCGGTGTCCGAACCCCTCGGTGATCATCATCGCCAGCACGATCCAGCTGTATCCCGAGCGCTTCTACGCCGAGGGCCTCACCATCGTCACCGTGCCCACCACGCGCAGCCTGGTGAACTCCGTGAACCCGGCGATCAAGTCGCTCAACTACCTCAACAACATCCTCGCGCGGATCGAGGCCAACAATGCGGGGGTCGAGGAGGCCATCCTGCTCAACACCGCCGGATTCGTGGCGGAATGCACCGGCGACAACGTGTTCATTGTGAGCCGGGGACGCCTCCTCACCCCTCCCCTGAGCGCCGGCGCCCTCTACGGAATCACCCGCAACACGGTGCTCGATTGCGCGCAAGCCCTGGGCATTCCCACCGGCGAACCCGACCTGACCCGGTACGACATCTACAACGCCGACGAAATGTTCCTCACCGGGACCGCGGCGGAGATGGTCCCCGTCGTCAAGGTGGACGGGCGGGTCATCGGTGCCGGGGTGCCCGGTCCGGTCACCGCGAAGCTGCTTGCCGCGTTCAAGGAGTGCACCCGGCACGACGGCGAACCCATTTTCGCCTGATCGGGCCCGGGCTTCCAGCGGCGTGGCGTCCGGAAAGGTTGGGAATTTCCCGGCGCGATCCCTAGCGTCCCGCCCCGAGGCGCATGAACACCGCATTTCTTTCCGGTGTGATTGAAGGGTTCTACGGTCCTCCCTGGAGCCGGGAGGAGCGGCAGGAACTGTTCCGATGGATGGCCGACTGGGGGCTCGGAACCTATGTGTACGGCCCAAAAGACGACCTCCATCACCGGGTGCTGTGGCGTCAATCCTACCCGGGGGACCAGGCCGCCACTCTGGGCAGCCTGATCGCGGACGCCCGGGCCAGGGGCATTGATTTCTGGTACGCGCTGGGGCCCGGCCTGGACCTGCGGTATGCCTCCGTCACGGATCGCGACGCCCTTCGGGCGCGCATCGCGCAGATGCAGTCCCTGGGTTGCCGGGATTTCTGCCTCCTGTTCGACGACATTCCCGATCGGATGCACCGCGACGACGAGGCCCGCTGGGGTTCCTTTGCCGCTGCGCAGTGCGGCGTCGTCAACGACCTGTTCCAGTGGACCCGTCGAGGTTCATCCGGTGCGCGCTTCCTGTTCTGCCCGACCCCTTATTGCGGGCGCATGGCATCGCGGCAACTGGGCGGCCCCGACTATTTGGAAACGATCGGCGCGACCCTCGATCCGGAAATCGGGGTCTTCTGGACCGGACCCGAAATTGTTTCGCGCGCGATCCCGGTGGAACCCATTCACGGTCTGACGGCACGGCTTCGAAGACCGCCGGTTCTTTGGGACAATCTCCAGGCCAACGACTACGACGGGCATCGCTTTTTCGCGGGACCCTTTTCCGGGCGCCCCCTGGCCCTGCGCCAGGAAGCCGCCG
This sequence comes from Verrucomicrobiia bacterium, assembly GCA_019634635.1. Classification (NCBI taxonomy): domain Bacteria; kingdom Pseudomonadati; phylum Verrucomicrobiota; class Verrucomicrobiia; species Verrucomicrobiia bacterium. The sequence continues at coordinate 107,671 of JAHCBB010000003.1, read as the reverse complement.
GGGTCCTCCTCAACCCAAACACCGAGTTCCCCCTGAATTACATTCCGATTCGCACCCTGGCCGCCTGGATTTGCAATTCCGGCGACTGGGATCCTCGAACCGAGTACCTGAAGGCGCTCGCGGAATGGCATCCGCGGTTCGAGGGTGCCCTCACGACCATCTCCCTGGAGGATCTGACCCTGCTGATGGACTGCTACTACCTGCCGTATGAGACCGGGGACGCCGCGGAGGCGTTCCGGGAGGCTCTGGAACGGCTCCTGGCGCGGGATCCGTCAGGTTGGGGCCGCGACTGGGAGCCGGTCGAGGCCGTCTCGGCCCGGCTTCGCGAGGCGTGTGTGCGAATGACGGAACTGCGCGACCGTCCGCTCTTTCACGCCTTGAGCCGCCGCATCTGGGAACTGCGGGAGGAACTCGACCTGGTGAGCCGCTTCGTGAGGCACCACGCAAATCCCGCCAACCGGGGAACCCCTGTTGAGTCCGACTTTCACCAGCCCCACACCTACCGCGGCGGATTCGTCGCCACGTTGCAGCGGCTGCTGCGCGCCCATCCGGACGGCTCCTTCACCGCCGCCCCGTCGGGTGGGGACGCCCCTGCCTTCATCGCCCCATGACCGCCTGCAAAATCCGGGATGCCCAAACCGGTGACGAACCGGGTGCCTACCACGTCTGCCTGAAGACCGGAAACTTCGGTCAGGATGGCGAACCGATCTTCAGGGACGATCCGGATGCCCTGGGCCGCCTCTTCGTCGGACCCTACCTCCGGTTCGAGCCCGGGCTCAGCCTGATCCTGGAGGATGATGCCGGCATTTGCGGCTATGCGCTTGGCGCCCTGGACTCGCGATCGTTCTACGAGCGTTACGACCGCGAGTGGCGTCCGGAGCTCTGTGCCCGGTTTCCGCGACCCACCGGCGATCCGGCCGGATGGACGCGCGTCCAGCAGGTGCATTCCTGGTACCATCAGCCGGACTTTTTTTGTCCGGAGCCCTACGACCACTACCCGTCCCATCTTCACATTGACCTGTTGGAACGGGCGCAGGGGCATGGGTTCGGACGCCGGATGATGGAGGCCCTGATGGAACGGTTGCGCGAACGGGGATCACCAGGGGCCCACCTGGGAGTCTTTCAGGCCAACGCCCGCGCATTGGGGTTCTACCGCGCGCTGGGATTCACCGAGCTGACCCGGGTGGGTTCCGGGCCTGACGCGTGCGTTTATCTGGGCCGCCGATTGACCTGATGCCATGAAATCCAGTCTTGCGGGTTTTGTGAACGGCCGGGTGGTGCCGGCGCTGACCGCCTTCGGCGACAATCCCTATCTTGCGGCCATCCGGGCCGGAATGGTTTCGATCGTGCCGCTGACCATCCTGGGCGGGTTGTTCATGGTGGTCGCCTTCCTGCCGCTGCCCGGTTGGGAGGGGCGCATGGCGCGGTGGCTCCCGCTGCTGCAGGTGCCGGTGACGGCGACATTCGGCCTGATTGCGGTGTTCGCCTGTTTCGCGGTGGCCTACGACCTTGGAAAGCAGTTCCGGCAGGAGGCCGTGGTCAGCGCGTCCATGGCCACCCTCGTGTTCATGATGCTCCAATTGGACATGAAGGAACAGACGCTGACGATGGACGGTCTCGGTTCTCAGGGATTATTCACGGCCATCCTGGTCGCACTCGTCACCGTGAGGATTCAGAAGCTGTTCACGGATCAAAACCTGGTCATCCGCCTGCCCCGGAACGTTCCCGAGGTGGTCTATGAATCGTTCCTGTCGCTCACGCCCCTGGTGTTCCTCGTGGCCGTGTTCTGGACCATCCGCTTCGTCCTGGGCGTGGACATCAATGCCGGAATCCAGAAGGTGTTTTCCCCCCTCGTATTTGCGCTGAACACACTGCCCGGGATCCTGGTGTTCGCCTTCCTGGTCACCCTGCTGTGGTCCGTGGGCATCAATGGCGACAACACCCTGGATGCGATCGTTGCCCCGATCTTCCTCGGCTATCTGACCGAAAACACCCTTGCCGCGGCGGCGGGGCAGCCGTTGCCCAACATCACCGCGCTCGGTTTCTTCACCAGCTTCGTCAATGTGGGCGGCACCGGTGCCACCCTGGCGCTGGCCCTCATCATGCTGAATTCCCGGGAGCCCGGTTTCCGCAAGGTGAGCCGTCTTTCATTGCCCACCCAGTGCTTCGGCATCAACGAACCCATCTTCTTCGGCTTCCCGATCGTGCTCAATCCGATCCTGATGGCTCCCTACATCCTCAACGCATTGATCCTCACCGCCGGAAGCTTTCTGCTAATGGACTGGGGGCTGATCCAGCGTCCCTTCGTCAGCGTGCCCTGGACCACGCCACCCATCATCGGGCACTACCTGGTCTCCGGAGGCGACTGGCGGGCGGCGGTCTGGGGCGTGGCGTCCATCGCCATCGCCATGGTCGTCTATTATCCGTTTGCCAAGGCCGCGGAACGTCAGCGGCTGGCGGCCGAGGCGGCGCCATCCGGGAGCGGTCCTGGCGTCTGATCCGGCGGATCGCCTCCCCACCCGACACCGCGGTGCTGGAAGTCACAGGCCCATTCCCGATAACCTCCCTGCATCATGACCACCAGACCGGAAATCCGGAAGACATGGCCTCCAGGTATCGGCTGGAGGTGGGCGGTCGTCATGGCGCTCGGGGGCCTGTTGTGCGGCACCGGCACCGGGTGCCGGTTGTTTCAGCAGGAGGCCTCTGAGGCAAAGTCGCTGGTCCAATCCCTGGCCAGAACGGGTGGCGCCAAAAAGACCACCAACTCGCTTGAAATCCTCCAGTCGGAGGTCATGCGCATGGCCGACCTGTACGTCGCCTCTGTGGCCCAGGCCACCGACGAATTCGGCGCGGAGATCCCCACGCCAGACGGCCGACTTGCGGCCCTCCAGTGGAAACTGCTGGAGGCCACAGCGGCCTATATCAGCGCGTCGGGTGAAAACCCGGTGCTGAATGCGGTGGACCTCGCCGTCCTGGCGAACATGTCCCTCTATGCGATTGAGAACCAGTGGATCCGGGGACCCTTTGGCGCCCGTGCCGATCCCCTCCTCAAAGCGCACCGGCAGCTGGAGCAGGCGACCTGGGGGATTCTGGACCCGTTGTTGTCCCCCGAACAGCTGAAGACCCTCCGGGAACTCGTGGATGAGTACCACCATCGGTTTCCGAGCTCACGGTTCGCGGCGGGCATCCGGCTTCCCGAGCTGGCCACGTCGTTGGGCTGGGGGAACGGCCAAGAGGCGAGCCGGAGAGGCGCGAGCCTGCTCAGCCTGCTGTACATGGATCCCTTTGCCGGACTGGATCCCGCGACCGTCGCGCTGCAACAGACCCGGCTGCTGGCCCAGCGGGCGATGTATTACGGGCAGCGGATGCCGATGCTCCTCGGCTGGCAGGTGGAACTTACCACCTACCAGATTGCGGGGCAGCCGGAATCCCGGGACCTGCTCCAGGACCTGAACCGCGCGTCCGAGGCCGCCGGAGGCCTCTCCAGGTCGGCGCAGGGCCTGCCCGAATTGATCCGCACCGAGCGCGAAGCGGCATTGGACCAGTTCTTTTCGGGCCTTGCCCGGGAACGGGCCGAACTGGTTCGGGCCATGGAATCGCAGGAATCCACATTACGGGAACTGATGCCCCAGGCCCGGCAGACGCTGGAGGCCGGGGACCAGACAGCGACTGCGCTGAACACGGCGATCCAGTCCCTGGATGCCTTCGTCCGCTACGTCTCCACACCCGATCCGACAGCGCCCCCGGACACCAATTCCCGCCCCTTCGACGTGCGCGACTACGGGACGGCCGCCGTCCAAATCGGCGCCGCCGCCCGCGACCTCAATGTCACGCTGGAATCGCTGAACCGGACCGTTCCCGCGGTGTCTGCACTGGGCGATCGCACAGCCGCCGACCTCCGGTCGGTGGTCACCCACGCGTTTCGCCTCGTCTTGGTCCTGATCCTGGTCGCGGGCATGGTCGCCGCACTCGTGCTTCGCTTGGGCCGCCGCCCCGCCTGAATCCCGACTGGGCGAATCCACGCAGCGCCTCGGATGGGGCTCTTGTTCATCGCGGTGACGTTTCGCCTGCGGCTTCCTTCAGCCTGAGTCTCGCGGCGGGCGCTTTGCCGTCCGACGAGTGCCTCCCCTTGTCGGACATGCAGGGGACTCCCCCAAAATGGGTGCGCCCTGCAAGGCGCACCAATGAAAAAGCCGGTCAACCGACCGGCTCGCAAACGTCCGCCTGCCCGACCGCATCAGCGACGGCGCCATGCACGAACTCCGGCCAACATCAACAATCCTGCACCCGCCACCAGCGCGACCTCCGCAGGCTCGGGAACCGCATTCAGCGACCCCTCGAGGGAGGGATTCGAGACGAAACTCGCGACGCCCTTCCCACCGGTCACCGACAGCGCGCTGAGGAAAGTCCACTCGACCGTAAAGTCCTCCAGGGATCCGGCACCGGCATAAGGCACCGACAAGGATTTGGTAACCGGGGTCATGCTGAAATTGAAGTCAGGCCACTCGGATGGACTTCCAGTGGCCGGCGTGACCAGGTCCACCACCACGCTGACGTCATTGAACGAGAGGGTGACCGGATCCGGTGTCAGGATCCCGTTCGCCGAGGAAAGGGTGACCTGCACGAGGGCATAGGACACCGTGTAGGACTCCGACGAACTGTTCGGAGTCCCATCGGCGGCACGGAACGTGCCCGAGGCGCTGAAAGTCGCCGAAAACTCGACGAAACCGGCGGGTGCAGGCATGTCAAGCGACGTGCCGAGGGAACTGCCCACAGACGCCCACGGACCAAAGGTGTCGAAGGACGCTGCGTGGATCGAATTCGCCCCTGAGCCAATGATCCCCCCGACGGCCAGTAAGGAGGCAACGGACTTTTTCATGATGATGTCGTGTCTGGTTGGTGATTTAATTACTCCAAAGGTGCCGGTATTTAACGAAAAAAGCGGGGCGAAGGTCAAGGCCTCGGGCGAATTAAGTGGGCCGGAGGGGATCCAACATGCCGCCGGAACCCCGCAAACCTTCCGGGCGTGAGTTACGGTGCGAAAGAGCGGACACGCAGGAACCGTGAAGCACCCGGAGCCAGGGGGGCCTGGCACCTCAAGCTGACCACGCCGAGCCCGTTCGTGACCACCGAGGCGGTGGTGACCGATGGCTCCGGAATCCACTCCAGCAGATTTCCGGAAGACTCCAACTGGAATGCCACCCCCGGATGCGGCGTCTCCCGATGCAGGTAGGTCAGTGTGGCGTATTCCGCCCCCTCGATGTCCACCCGCCCCACGTCCACCACCAGAATATCGCCGTCGGGGATCGTCGCAGCGGATGGAACCACGCGCGCTGACGAAAGTTGCACCGACGGGGAACCTCCACTCCCCTGGCCTTCCAGTCGCAGATGGTCAAAGATGAGCCAGTAGGAATGGCCCGTTCCGGCCGGGCCGGTTCGGATCACCTCCAACGTGTTCGGCCCCGACGTCGCGCCCACCGCACTGGCCGCCACCTCCACCGCGATCGTCGTCTCCTGTTCCAGCCGGTTTGAGAACAGGACGGTTCCGAGGCCCTGACTGTTCCGCCACCTCAGGACCACGTCATGCGCTCCAAAACCCGGTTGTTTCGTTCCATTCACGGACCAACCCCCGTTTGAGAATTCCACCGTCAGCCTCAGGCGCGCCCCGCCGGCCACCTGCGCCGCCCCCAGCACGAAATGCACCCGGTTCGTCCGGTCCCCCAGCGTCAACCCGCGCTCCCACGCCACTGAGGGTTCGGAGTTCGGCACGTTCAACGCCGCCGTCAGTCCGTTGAATCCCGCCGGATACGTCCCCGCAATGTAGAAATCATCGTCCGCCGTCGGATTCGCCGTCGCCGAATACTGCGGGTCCCCCGGCAGCCGGGTCACCTGCCCCGGCGGCGCATCGTTCCTTCCGTTCTCCTGCGAAAACTCCTTGAACGGTCCGTACGGCAGCACCGCCGGATCGTCATCCACCCCAATCTGCCACAACGTGCTCCACGTCGGCGCCGGCGGAGGCGTCACCGCATTCGGCACAAACCCGAAATCCACCGTCCGGTCCACCTCTCCCGCGTCCAACACGATCACCGGACTCCGCACCGGCCCCCCAGTGACCGACTGGATCCCGTTGTTGTCGTCGTCCACCCGGTTGTCCGTCGTCACCACCGCCGTCGACACCCGCTGCGCCGTGGACGGCGGCACCGCGATGTACACCACGTAGCTCCCCGCAGACAGTCCGCTGAACTCGTACACACCGCTCAACCCGCCCACGGTCGCCGTGGTTGTCGTCGCCACCGGCGTCCCGGCACCGGGCGTTCCGGTTCCCGGATACAAGGCCACCGTCACCCCGTTGATCCCGACCTCCCCGGAGTCCAATCGCCCGTTGTTGTTGGCATCCAGCCATACCCGGTTCCCAAGCGTCGCCAGCATCGGCGCCGCCGACTGTCCCTCCAGTTTCAGGTAGTCAAAGGTCAGCCAGTACGAATGTCCCGTTCCCGCCGGACCCGTCCGGATGATCTCCAGCGTGTTCGCTCCCGCCGTCGCATTCACCGCGCTGGCCGCCACCTCCACGCCGAGGGTCGTCAAACGGTCCAACTGACCCGTATACACCACCGTTCCCACCCCCTGGCTGTTCCGCCATCGGAGGACGACGTCATGCACTCCAAACCCGGACTGCGTCACCCCGTTCAATGACCAACCTCCGGTGGCAAACTCGACCGTCAGCCGCAAGCGCGCCCCGCTCGCCACCTGCGCCGGCCCCAACACGAAATGCACCCGGTTCGTCCGGTCCCCCAGCGTCAACCCGCGCTCCCATGCCACTGAGGGTTCGGAGTTCGGGACGTTCAACACCGAGGTCAGCCCGTTGAATCCCGCCGGATACGTCCCCGCAATATAGAAATCATCGTCCGCCGTCGGATTGGCCGTCGCCGAGTACAACGGATCCCCGGGCAGCCGCGTCACCTGCCCCGGTGGCACGTCATTCTTCTTGTTCTCCTGCGAGAATTCCGCAAATGGCGCGTACGGGAGCACCGCCGGATTATCATCCACCCCGATCTGCCATAGCGTCCCCCAGGTCGGTGCCGGCGGCGGGGTCACCGCATTGGGCACAAATCCGAAGTCCACCGTCCGGTCCACCTCGCCGGCGTCCAGCATGATCACCGGACTGCGCACCGGCATCCCAATCGCCGTCTGGATGCCGTTGCTGTCATTGTCCACACGGTTGTCCGTCGTCACCACCGCCGTGGACACCCGCTGCGCCGTTGACGGCGGCACCGGGAGGTACACCACATAGCTCCCCGCAGACAGCCCGCTGAATTCATAAACCCCGGCCTCTCCACCCACCGTCGCCGTTGTCGTCGTCGCCACCGGAGGCCCGGCCCCGGGCGTCACGTTCCCCGGATACAAGGCCACCGTCACCCCGTTGATCCCGACCTCCCCGGAGTCCAATCGCCCGTTGTTGTTGGCATCCAGCCACACCCGGTTCCCCAGCGTCGCCAGCGTCGGCGCCGCCGACTGTCCCTCCAGTTTCAGGTAGTCAAAGGTCAGCCAGTACGAATGTCCCGTCCCCGCAGGACCCGTCCGGATGATCTCCAGCGTGTTGGCTCCCGCCGTCGCATTCACCGCGCTGGCCGCCACCTCCACTCCAAGAGTCGTCAAACGGTCCAATTGCCCCGAATACACCACCGTTCCAACCCCCTGGCTGTTCCGCCATCGGAGGACGACGTCATGCACTCCAAACCCGGACTGCGTCACTCCGTTCAACGACCAACCTCCGGTGGCAAACTCGACCGTCAGTCGCAAGCGCGCCCCGCTCGCCACCTGCGCCGCCCCCAGCACGAAGTGCACCCGGTTCGTCCGGTCCCCCAGCGTCAACCCGCGCTCCCACGCCACTGAGGGTTCGGAGTTCGGCACGTTCAACGCCGCCGTCAGTCCGTTGAATCCCGCAGGATAGGTCCCCGCAATGTAGAAATCATCGTCCGCAGTCGGATTGGCCGTCGCCGAATACTGCGGATCCCCCGGCAACCGCGTCACCTGCCCCGGCGGCGCATCGTTCCTTCCGTTCTCCTGCGAAAACTCCTTGAACGGTCCGTACGGCAGCACCGCCGGATCGTCATCCACCCCAATCTGCCACAACGTGCTCCACGTCGGCGCCGGATTGGGCACAAATCCGAAATCCACCGTCCGGTCCTCCTCCCCGGGGTCCAGACTGATCACCGGACTCCGCACCGGTCCTCCAATGACCGACTGAATCCCGTTGTTGTCGTTGTCCACGCGGTTGTCCGTCGTGGTCCGGACGCTGGAACTGCTCCGCGCGTTTGCGGGAGGCACCGGAATGTAAACAAAGTACTGTCCCGGGACGAGGCCGCTGAATGCATACGCCCCGGATTCATCACCAACCGTCGCCGTGGTGGTCGTCGCCACCGGCAGGGCGGAACCCGCCGTCTGCCCGGCCCCGTACAACCACAACTCGACCCCGTTGATGCCCGATTCACCTCCGTCAAGCTGGCCATTCTGATTGACATCCAGCCACACACGGTTCCCCAAGACCGCCCAACGGGCGGGTGGTGCATCGTCGTTGGCCACCGTGAAGGTGACCCGCGCCTCGGCCATCAGGCCGCGCCCGTTCCGGATCGTGTAACGAAAGGCGTCAGGTCCCGAATAACCCGCCGGAGCGCGATAGGCAATCCGGCCATCCACCCAGTCCACGCTTCCACCCTGCTCGCTGCGCCGCGCCACGCCGGAAACCTCCAACGGCAGGCCGGAGGGATCCGAATCATTCGCCAGGAGTCGCGATGCCGGAATGGACACCGCACGAAGCAGGATGCTCCCCAGGGCGTCATCCCGGGCCAGCGGAGGCGGTTCATCAAAGTAGATCGCCAGCAAACGGCCGCGGATCCGGGCATCGCACAACCACGCCGTGACGCTCGCCGGCAATACCTCCACCATCTGGGAAAACCCGGCGCCAAAATCAATGTCGTACACCACCGACCCGGTGCCCAGATGCGGTGCCATCAACGCCGGGGCGGTCACCACCCCCGCCTCGCTCCCGAACGCCTGCGCCACGAACGACACCGAGCCACCCGCCGGAACCAGCCGGGATCCGCGAACATCCAGGAGCAGCGCGGGTGGGGTGACCGCCGACGCCAGTCGGGGACCGGCAAACAATGTGGCTCCGGCAAGCCCATAACTCACCGTCCGCGCCACCTGGGGATCCCCGGAAAATTCCAACCCGGCATCGAATCCGGCCTCGAGGACAACTTGGACCTGCGTCAACGGCCTGGAATGGGACGCGGGATCAAACTGCCGGACCGGGATGCCAAACGCCGTCTCACCCGGCCCCAGCGAAAAGCTGGGGGACGCGTTCGTAAAGGCCGCCGCCGCCAGTCGTTGGGGGACGAAGGTGAGGAGACTCGCGAGGCAACAGACGGTCACCGTCAGCACGTTCCCCGTCGCGCGCCCGAGGGTCCAAGCGGGCCCGCCGTCAGATTCTCGTTGAGGCTCCATCGGCGGTCAGGGGACGGGAACCACGGGGGACACCAGCCGCAACGCGGGATCCCCCAGCAGGTTGTAGATCCAAACGGGGGTAAACGGCGCGGGCTTCCGGTTGCTGTAGAGACTCATTGATTGCGCCACCATGTCCCCGAGGCGTCCGCGCGTGTTGCAGGAAAGCAGCTCCATGATGACCCGGTTCAACTCCATCGCGTCCGTGTCCTGCGAAAGCCCGGTCGGGGCCACCATGGCGACGGCTCCCATATTCGGTGTCCTGACAAATGCCTCCCCAAGACAGGTGAACCCGGGGGCTGAATACATCCCGGCAACGCAGGTCATCGCAAACACCACCGGGAGCCGGGCCCCATTCGCCATCGGCGGGTGCAACATCACCGAGGACGTGACGGGGGGCTGGGTGACCCAGACGTAGGGCACCGTGCCAAAGCGATCCACGGCGCCGTGCCCCACGTAGTTCATCACATCCACACCGCCGTTGAGGGCGAGACGAATCCGATTGGTCATGTCGGCCCGGTCAATGACCGCCGGAGCACGGGCCGGATGCACCTTGGTGCTGGTGAAGGTCGGCGCCAGGTAGGACTCCACCTGATTGATGTTGCTGATGAAATCGCCTGCGAGATCCGGTTGATCGGCAACCAGCAGCGACTTCAACGGGTTGCGCGTGACCACGGACTCGTAGCTTTGGATCTTCGCCAGCATCGCCCCGGCCTCCGCAACGGTTCGGACCGGGAACCGTCCGATGAGGATCCTCGGAGCCCCGGTTCCCAAGACGTCGCCGTATCGGGAGTCGGAGGTGTTGAGACCATACGGGGTCGCCAACAGGAGCGGCGGCACCAGATTGTCATTGGCGGCCTGCAAGTTTCGGTAGTCGTAGGTGCCATCCCCGAGGAGCACCGCATACCGCGGCTTGACCGCCCATCGCTCGTGAGCCTCGCGGAAGAACCGGGCCAGGGCGTGCGGCGTGGTGATCCCATCCCCAAACTCATTGTAGATGTCCTCGATCGGGATGACCCGGGTCCGGAACTGCGGGCTCCGGTAGGCCGCCAGTTGTTCCGCGACGGAGGACAGCGAGTCATGGGTGATGACCACGTAACTCGCACGATTGGTCGGGGACGCCCACGACGTGGGGAACACCACCGACATCGCAGCCGGGTAGGACTGCGCCGCACGAGTCACCGGCTGGAACACGGCAAACCGGCGGTTGAGCGAGGGAGTCGTGAAGCTGGCGCGCCAGGTGCCCGAAAAGTCAACACGGACATTGTTGATCAACCGGGGTCGGCGAACATCCGTCACGTCCAGCACCACCAGCGTCGGGGATTCCGCCGAGCCAAATCCGGGCACGGTGATGACAGCCGCGCCACCTCCGGGAGGGATCACCGCCCCCTCCGCACCCGCCTCCAACGACCGCGTGGAACCGACGGTGTAATAGCTCCTCGGATGCACCAGCTCGTAGCCATCCACGAGGAACTGACTGACGCGAACCCCGGTGTCCAGAAGGGCGCGGATGCCCAACTGGTTCACCCCGACCCCAAGCCTGTCCGAGGGGAAGTTGAGGGACAATTCTGCGGGCCCAATTCCAGAGAAACGAAGCGTTCCCAGAACCTGCTGTTGTCCCCCGGGCTGGATCAGGGTGACTTCGGCCAGATGCGGAGTGCGACTGGAACCGTAGAGGCGAAGGTTGAGCCGCGCGGACACCGAGGCAGAACGGGTGGCCTGGCTGTCAATCGTGAATTGCGGCCTGGGATTCCAGGAATCCGAGGCGCTGTTCGCCGTGAGACGTGTCCAAAACCAGAAGTCCTCCTCCGCACTCAACACCGTCGCGCGGGCCTCGACGGCGTCAACTTGTGCCGAAATGACCGCCTGGTACTGGCCCGGCATTCGTGGCGTCGGATTCCCGCCGGACTCCGTGACAAACGTGTTCGTGCCTCGCCGCAGCCAGTAGACATTGGTCGTGGTGTAATTGTTCCTCAGTTCCTCGGCATGGAAGAAAAATCCCGGCCCGGTCTGCCCCGCCGCCACCCAGCCGTTGCCCGGAATGTAATGGACCTGGTTTGTCCCGAGGAACAGGGCGACCCTGCCCGACGAGATCCATGCCTGTACCGTCGTCAGTGGCTGCCCCACCATCCCGGCGACCGCCGCCGCACTGACAAAATGAATGCCCCGGGAGGATGTCTGGATCTTCAACACCGCCGGCCCGGTCGTCAGATCCACCGGCAACGACGGTGCCGCCTGTCTCAGGCGTCCAGAGAGTGCCGGCCCGGGGACCCCGGTCGGATCCACCCTGCGCCCGCCCGAAACGGGCGGGAATCCTTCCGACTCCACAACGCCCGCAGCCGCGAGTGCCTGCTCGCGGATCAAAGTGGAGTCTCCGGACTCGGAGATGGCGGCAATGCGGTACCGGTGGGGTCCCGGCACGTCAACCTCATCGAGCACCTCATACCAGCCTCCCTCAAGGGCGTTTTCGGCGACGATCATCCCGCCGCCCACGGGACGCCAGTCACCGCCATCCTGTCGCTGAAGCGCAAAGCCAAGCAATCCGTGCTCCAGGCTCGTCGTCCAGCGGATGAGCATCCTGCCACCCGCATCCAGTGCCTCCAAGGAGTCCATGGACACGGACATCGGCCCCGCAAAGGCTGGGGCCATCGTAATCACCAAGAGCAGCACGCCCAAGGCCTGCCGGGCCCCGAGACCGACGGTCTGAAGAACGCCGCGCCTGCCAGGTCGCTCAGGCAGGAGAACCCGGCTCATTGCCATTGCCATAAGCCGGCACCGGAGCAGATGCGTCATTGAAGTCAACATGGTTCAGGACCTCCGCACCCACCCGGCGGCGCCATGAGGAGCCGGGCCCACCGGGGGCGATTCCTTCGGGCCCGCATCATTGAAACACGTTGACGTCACCCGAGCGAAGGTCCGCGTGAAGTTCCGCCACCGGGTGTTCTTCCCCGGCGAGGTCCACTTCGATCAACCGGTACGCCACCGCGTCCGCTTCGAACGGAGTCGGATCGGGGAAGGAGTAGAACTGGGGACGCACCCCGTCGCCCTCCGCCGGGATCACGCCGTCAAACAGCGGCCACCAACCCTCTCCCGGCCAGAAACGTTCCAGACGGAAGCCGAGCGTATCCCGCTCCACCAGGGTGACCCAGGCCAACTGCGCAAGGCCATCCGCGGCAATTTCAATCTGGAAGTAGGCCAACTCCACGGCCGTGGGAGGAGGCGGGTAGAACCCGAAGTCCACCACCAGGTTGTCGCTGGCATCGCCCTCCGGCCCATTGGCCCCCGCGCCCGTGCCAAAGATCGCCTCACCGGTTGGCTGCAATTGCATTCCAACCGTCACCGCACTGCTCGCAATCCCTCCCGGCAGCACAGAGTCGGTTCCAAGCGGCATGTCCAACCCATGATCGAGAAGATCGTCCGCGAGCGTGAAGTCCGTGCTGGCTCCACTGCTGCTCTGCAAGCCGATGAGTGATGCAAACGAACTCTCCACATCTACCACCACCACGTATGTCCCCGCATCCAGCCCGTCGAAACGGTACCAGCCACCGACGTCCGTGGTGGTGCTCTGAAGCACCAACCCGGTGGGAGCACCAACCCCGTCCGCCTGGTACAGGTTGAGGATCACACCCTCAATGCCCGGCTCCGCACCATCCTGGATCCCGTTATTGGGAGAGCCCCCTCCGGCACCCGCATCAAGAAACACCCGATTCCCGATGCTGAAGGTCTGAGAGGGCTCATACCTCACCTCCTCGTCGTCCGTATCCTGCACCGTCCGGTCGTACGGATCCTTCCCGTTGACCTTCGCCGTGTTCGGCACACTCCCCGCCGTCACGTCGGCCGCCGTGATCTGGTAGGTCGCCGTGTACGTCCACGTCTCGTCCACATCCAGCGTCCCGTCGTTGTTCGTGTCTCCCCCCACATACGCCGGGGGCGTCGTCTTGGAGTCAACCAACTGCACCGCCGACAACGGCACCGTGCCCGGGTTCGTCACCAGGAACGTGTACGTGATCGTCTGCCCCGCCGCGCTGTAGATCTGCGGACTTGCCGTCTTCACCAGTGCAATCGCTGCCGGCGCGTACGTCACCGTCTCATCGTCGCTGTCCTGCACCGGTGCATTGTACGGATCGGTCGCACTCGCCGTCGCCGTGTTCGGCACCGACCCCGCCGTCACATCCGCCGGCTGGATCGTGTAGCTCGCCGTGTAGGTCCACGTCTCGTCCACATCCAGGTACCCGTCGCTGTTCGTGTCCCCGGACACATACACCGGCACCGTCGTCGTCGGATCACTCACTGTGACCGTCCCCAGCGGCACCGTGCCCGGGTTCGTCACCAGGAACGTGTACGTGATCGTCTGCCCTGCCGCGCTGTAGATCTGCGGACTTGCCGTCTTCACCAGTGCAATCGCTGCCGGCGCGTACGTCACCGTCTCATCGTCGCTGTCCTGCACCGGTGCATTGTACGGATCGGTCGCGTTCGCGGTCGCCGTGTTCGGCACCGACCCCGCCGTCACATCCGCCGGCTGGATCGTGTAGCCCGCCGTATAGGTCCACGTCTCGTCCACATCCAGGTACCCGTCCGTGTTCGTGTCCCCGGACACATACACCGGTGTCGTCGTCGTCGGATCACTCACCGTCACCGTTCCCAGCGGCACCGTGCCCGGATTGCTCACCGCGAAGGTGTACGTGATCACCTGGCCCGCCGCCGTGTAGGTCTGCGGACTCGCACTCTTCACCAGTGCAATCGCCGCCGGCGTGTACGTCACCGTCGCCTCGTCGCTGTCCTGCACCGGTGTATTGTACGGATCGACCGCACTGGCCACCGCCGTGTTCAACACACTGCCCGCCGCCACGTCGCCCGGCTGGATCGTGTAGCTCGCCGTGTACGTCCACGTCTCGTCCACATCCAGGTACCCGTCGCTGTTCGTGTCCCCGGACACATACACCGGTGTCGTCGTCGTCGGATCGCTCACCGTCACCGTCCCCAGCGGCACCGTGCCCGGATTGCCCACCGCAAAGGTGTACGTGATCACCTGGCCCGCCGCCGTGTAGGTCTGCGGACTCGCACTCTTCACCAGTGCAATCGCCGCCGGCGTGTACGTCACCGTCTCCTCATCGGTGTCCTGCACCGGTGTGTTGTACGGATCCACCGCACTGGCCACCGCCGTGTTCAACACACTGCCCGCCGCCACGTCGCCCGGCTGGATCGTGTAGCTCGCCGTGTACGTCCACGTCTCGTCCACATCCAGGTACCCGTCGCTGTTCGCGTCCCCGGACACATACACCGGCACCGTCGTCGTCGGATCGCTCACCGTCACCGTCCCCAGCGGCACCGTGCCCGCGTTGCTCACCGCAAAGGTGTACGTGATCACCTGCCCCGCCGTCGTGTAGGTCTGCGGACTCGCACTCTTCACCAGTGCAATCGCCGCCGGCGTGTACGTCACCGTCGCCTCATCGGTGTCCTGCACCGGTGTGTTGTACGGATCGGTCGCACTCGCCGTCGCCGTGTTCGGCACCGACCCCGCCGTCACATCCGCCGGCTGGATCTCATACGTGGCCGTGTAGGTCCACGTCTCGTCCACATCCAGGTACCCGTCGCTGTTCGTGTCCCCGGACACATACACCGGCACCGTCGTCGTCGGATCGCTCACCGTCACCGTCCCCAGCGGCACCGTGCCCGGATTGCTCACTGCAAAGGTGTACGTGATCACCTGCCCCGCCGCTGTGAAGGTCAGCGGATCGGCCGTCTTCTCAAGAACGATCCCGGACTTCCCCAACTGCACGGTCGCGTCGTCCGTGTCACCCACGCTCCGTCCGTATGGGTCGCTCCCGACCACCTTGGCCACATTCAAGAGAGTCCCCGCCGCGACGTCCGCCGTCGTGATCTGATAACTGGCGGTGAAAATCCACGTCTCGTTCACATCCAGCCTTCCGTCGTTGTTGGTGTCGCCCGACTGATATACCGGTGGGCTGGTTTTCGAATCGCCCACCATCACGGACGACAATGGCACCGTCCCTGGATTGGTCACCGTGAATGTGTATGTGATCGTCTGACCCGCCGCCGTGTAGACCCACGGACTCGCCGCTTTCTCCAGGGCGATCATCCCGATGTCCGTGAAGCGCGCCAGGTCATCCAGGAAGTTGTTCCCCGGATACTCCTTCAATGCGACCACCTTAACCGGAATCAAGTTGTCATTCGGACCCGCAGTGTCCGCAACACTGACATAGCCGAAGGGATCCTCTTCCACCACGAAGTAGCTCCCTAGGGCAAGATTCAGGAACTCGTAGTAGCCGTTCGCGTCGGTCATCGTGACGTCAACCAGCACCCAGTCGGCAGGACTGCCGTTGCCCACCGGATCCTGAAAGAGGCGGACAATCACCCCCGGCAGGGGTTGATCGCCCGGGCTGAACCCTGGAACATCATCCTCAGCAAACACGAATCCGCTGATGGCTGCGGCCCGGGTGACGGCATCCGCAGTGGACGTCACCGGAGGAACGGGGTTCCCATTGATGTCCACTGAGAATTCGGCCGCCGCAATGTTCTCGGCGGGATCGCAGTTGCCCACGGCCCTCAGGGTCACATCCACGCTGAGGGACTCACCCACGGCGAGGTTACCAGCACCAGTCAGGTCCTCCCAGAGAATCAAGCCGGCGCCGATTGCGTCGGGAGCCGGGCTGGCAGTCACGTACTCCCAGCAGGCCATGCTGAAGGTGTCCGTCAACGGAAGCCGGGCGATCGCCGTGTTGCCGATGTTCCTGACGCTAATCCTGAACGACTGGAGGTCCCCGATCGCGATCACTCCCGACGGCGGGTCCAGGCGGACCTTGGTCAACTGTTGACGCGGGTCCGTGATATCCACGGGAACCGACGCTGGGCCGGCAATGAGCCCGCCGCTGACAGCCGCGGAGTTGGCCACCTCAAATCCGGCGGCAATGGCCAGAAATTCAACCGTCACATTGGCGATGCCCCCCGCCGGGATGGGTCCGATGTTGTTCCAAGTTATGGTCCCGGCCGGCGACGTGCTGCTGGGCGAAATGCTGGCAGCCACAAACTGCAGATGGGTCGGGGGGAACGTGTCCGTCAGGACGACCGTCGTCGCCGTGGCATTTCCAACATTCGCCACCTGCAACCGGTACACCACGGATTCGCCGACCAGGGCGACCCCGTCTGCGGGTACCAGACGCTCCTTCACAATGAGCCCCGAGGGTCCCCCGGAGGCACCCGGGATCACGGCGGTCGCCGAGCACGGATCCAGCGGATCGTCAGGGTCAACATACGTCAACGTGAGGAGACTGCCCTCGGGGGCAAACAACGTGCCGTTGTTGACGCCGACGCCCAGGACCGTGCTGGAGCTCACAGAGCCGGTAAACACACCTGTTGCAGGCCCCGTTTCAAGAAGGGTGACCGTCTCGGAGTCACCCCCGGTGCTGGACACCGTCACGGCAAGCGACTCGATCGCTGACGAATTCAGGTTCTGGTCCAGATCGGTCACCCGGATCCAGATCGGCGAGTTCGGAGCAAACGATGACGCGGGCGTGCCATTGTCGGTACCGGTGAACTGGCTGGTGCATGGCGTCCCGAGGTCGAGCGGACTCAAGGAGACGGTTGTGGACCGTTGATCGGTGACCGCGTTCTCCAAGCCCTCCTTCGCCGTGACCGCAACCGTATAGGCGCCGGGGATCGAACCGGTCTGCCACAGGTACTGGTAGGTCTTGGAGCATGCGGTGCTCGCAACCACGCTGGCATCGGTGAGAGTTCCTGAAAGGCCCCCAAAACCGGGGGGACCGGCAATGCTGAACGGCAGGCTCGTGATGTCGTACGCCCCAAACGGATCGGAGACCTCCGCCCGCACATACAGCGTTTGCCCGTTTGCGGCGGCCGGGACAGGAATGCCCCCCGGGTACGGCGCATCGTACACCGCCAACGAGGTCACGGTGATGACCGTGGTGGCAGGCAGCGAGATCAAGGACGGCTTCGAACTGCTGCCATACTGGATCCGGAACGAATTGCCAGCGGGCAAGTTGGAGGTGACTTCCAGGGTGATGGCCTGTCCGGCGGCTATGTTCACGGCACCGGCCAGCGGGCCACTCCATTGGAGAAAGGTGCCGTTGGCGTCGGAGCCCGTGGTCGCGGATGAGGCGCTGAAAAAGGTCGTCGCGCCATATCTGAGTGAGGCGCCGACAGCCGTTCCAATCGTGCCGCTGACCATCGAGTAATACGCCTTGATGGTGACCGTTTGGCCCGACGGCATTGCAAAGCTGGAACAGAAGGTGGGTGTCTGGGTGAACGTCACCGAGTTCCCGGTCACGTAGCTGATGACCACGCGTCCCGGGTTTCCCGCCTGGCCGTTGGCACCCAAGGCGCCCCCGTTCCCACCGCGTCCGGCAGTATCTGCGTAGGCTGCGTCTGCGTTGTTTCCTGCGTTCTGGCCGCTGCCGGAAGCCAGGGTGCCTCCGGAAGCCAGACCGGAACCGCCGCCGCCGCCGGCGCCAGAAACACTCGCGGCTCCTGCAGCACTTCCACCGCCCCCGCCGAAATGCCCGCCACCACCGCCACCGCCACCTGCCCGTCCGCTGGTTGTCCGTCCACCAACACCACCTCCCAGAGCGCCTCCGGTTGCCGATGTGCCCGTGGTGCCTGCCTCCCCGCCCGCACCGCCGGTCAGCGAGGATCCGGTACTCCCGGCAGTGGTCGAACTGCCGCCACCGGCACCACCGGCGCTTGATGTACCCGCGCCGCCGCCGGTGCTCGTTCCGCCACCGGTCGTTCCCGCAACGCCGGTGGCCCCCCCCCCCGCGCCTCCCGGACCGCCCAGCGGGATTCCGCTGGTATTCTGGTCGTCACCGCCACCGCCACCGCCACCGCCAGCAGCGGCAATCAAAACCGTGGATCCTCGACGAAGGTCTGAACGACCCCCGCCGCCGCCACCCGTCCCGGAGGTTGAACTCGTGACGTGGGTTCCGGCGCTCCCCCCGCCGCCGACTCCCACCGTCAAGGACTCGCCAGGGGTCACAGATATGTTCGCCTGGGCGAATCCACCTCCTCCTCCGGCCCCTCCGGTCCTCCCGGACGTCCCGCCTCCCCCGCCGCCGCCACCGCCAGCACCCCAAGCTTTCACCGTCACCAAAGTCACTCCTGCCGGCACAACCCAGGGGGTGCTCCCCGTGGTGGTGAACGAGACATTGGAGGTGCTCGTTGGGATGAGACCGGTGACGAGAGTGGACGCGGCACCCGACGCCACAGGGTCCACCCGGTTGAGCGCACCCGTGGCATCTCCGTCCGATCCGTCCGACATCAGGTAGAGCTGCTTCAGATTGCTCGCGATGAAGATGCCCGCCGTGGCGGAGCAGGTGTCCCCAAACTGTGGATCGGTGTACCGGACGCTGATCAGGTTCCCCGGAAGTACAAAGAGCACTCCGTCCCCAATGAGACCTCCGGAAGTCGTCGACGTCGGCAGCGGTGCGAGGTTGCGGAACATGCCCGTCGCGTTTCCCGTTTCGGTCAGTGTCACGGGTTCGACATCGCCGGTGACCAAGTTCTCCACGTAAACCACCACAGTGTCGGGTGCCGCCGGATTCAAGTTCGCATCCGGATCCGCCAGCGAGACGTACACGGGCGAACCGGCCAGGTACTGCGTGGGGCCGCCCCCAGCGTCGGTGAAGTTCAGGCTGCACGGAGTCGGCACCGCCCCGGGAACATTCAAGACGTGTTCGGTGCTCACTCCGGGGATGCTCGTCACCGCCACGTTCTTGAACTGGCCGGTCGCCGCGATGGTCATCCGATAGCGGATCTCCGTGCTGCTGCGACGCAGCAGAATTGGAATTGTGAGGCCCTCATCAAGAGGGAACGGCGTGCCGCTTGCGGAGTCCGGTATCGCCGATCCGTCCCGCGTCGTGCTGTTGGGCACGTACGCAAGCCCCGTTGCCGGTGGCAAGTCCACAACGGAGACAGCCGAGAGGGCAATGATCCCCCTGTTTTCAAGGGTGATCGAGTACTCCACCGTGTCACCAATTGCCGGGACGGGACCGCCGGGGGGCAGGATCCTCACCGACTTTGAGAGCACCGGCAGCGGGAAATTCTGAATCGTGTTCCCAACGTCAAGGAACGGAAGTGCGGGACCGGCAACGGCGGGGTCCTGACCCCAGGCGCCGGTGACCAGCGTCCCGTCCAGCGTGTAGACCCGGAGACCGGTCTGGTCGCGATCCGGTTCGTAGATCCGGATCACCTCCAAGGGGCTCACTGAGTAGGCCACATCGTACTTGCCCCCCAGCGGGTCAGTCAGCGGGCCCGCCCGGTCTCCATTGTAGTCCACATAAAGCGTGGTGGCCTGGATGGCGGCCACCCAGGCCGGGCTCCCATTCTGGGTGAGATTCTCGCTGCCCGGTCCCCACCCGACGACCATCTCGGTGGTCAGATTGACCGTCGGCACCAGACTGTATCCCCAATCATGAACGTTGTTCCTCGTGGGCGAGGCGCCAACGGTTGCAATGCCGTAAAAGGTCTGTCCACCTTGGTTCACGAAGCGGGCTCCGGAATTCTGGGGCATCAGGAACACGTTGGTGTTCGACGCCGGAATCGAGAACGAACCGCTTCCGTTGCGCGTGGTGAAATTGATCGTGATCGGAGCCGGGTGGGGATTGAAAAAGAAGACGTAGGTGGAATCCCCGTTGGAAGCCGTCCCCACGGGCGCGTAGTACTCCGAGCCCCAGACATCCAGCGATGGGATGGTGAACCACCGGCTCTCGTAGTTGGCACCGATGTCGCCCGTCAGGAGCTGCACCTGGACCGGTTTGGAGGCCGCGACGGTGGCTCCCTTGCGCACGCCCCCCGGCAACAGGTACGACTCGCCCCGATTGAGCGTCACGCTGATCTCCGGCGAGCCATTGGCATCGGCATCAAGGAGCACGACGGTGCCGTTTTGTGCCGCCTGGATCATCAGGGCGCACTGTTCAAACATGGAAGCCGACAGGGGAGACGGAAAGATGACGTCCTGGCCGACCGGGATGATGAACTGTGTTCCGTAGTCGAACGTGGACGGCACCTCCACGGAGTCCGCGAGGAGCGGACCGGGAGCCGTGGCCCATGCCGACCGGGACATCACGATGGCCTGGGAGGCCCCGATCCGATCGCGGCCGTCAAACACAAGGGCGGAGGGATTCCGGGGCAGAGGGACCAGATTGCGGAGGCTGATCACACTCCCGGCGGGAAATCCAAGGGGGTCGCTTGCATAGCCCGGGGGCTTGCCGTTCGCATCATTGCCGTCTCCCCAGACCTCCGTTGACGGCTGAGCCGGGGCGTTGAGGTCAATCTCGTACCCGTCCTCCCAGTGATCGTACACGATCCGGGATCCCGGAACCGGAGTGACCACCGATACAATCGAATCAATGGTGGACCCCGTCCCCGGGGCCAACGTCAGGAAGTATTGCCGGATCTGTGCCTCCGGCATCGGGACAAAAAACTCCTGGACGATCCCTTGAGCCAGTCCGCCGAAGACGGACCCTGCGATCAACCCGAGCGTCACGACGGCCCGCAGGCCGGCCCCGGCCACGACGCAGGCACGGCTGGTTTCTCTGATCACTTGCATATCATCCTTCAACTTCACTTCATGAATAAAATAAACTAATTGACTCTGATTGATCAACGCGTGCCGAACTTTCATCGGCGCGAAGCCATTGAGTCTTTGGGAGGCGAAGCGAGCGGTCTGACCGTCCGCCGTCACCGATGCCTGTCCGACCTCATCGGAGGCGGCGATCGAAATCCGGAAGGATTCGGGTCGCGGCCCGGAGAGGAACGCGTGGGAGGGCACTCACGTCGTAGCGGCATTTATTTCTGAATACCGTCAGAGCGGCGCACTTCTCACTTGTTTGCCCCATCGCCACTATGCATTTTGCGCAGAAATGCTGAAAGGTTCCCGGACGCTTCCCATCGTGAGGGGCAGAATCCGCTTCGCGGATCTTTCGGACTACATCGCCGGATTGGCCGAATTCTGGGACTGCGAACACGACCAGTTGACGGCACCGGCCTCTCCGTGGTGGTGCCGGTATGTCACGGACGGTCAGGCGGTGCTTTACGAGGAACAGTACGGGATCAAGCTATTCATCCAAGGTTCGCCCGCCGGCGATTTTTTTGTTTTCGGAATTCCCTGTCGGCCGGAGCTCGGGGGCCGGTGGATCGGAGAGGATCTTCCACATCATGGGCTGGGGTACACGCGAAGCAGGACGGAACTGGAGATGTTGTTCCAACCCGGCGGCCGGACGTTGTGCGCCATGGTCCCAACCGCGCCATTCCGGGAAGCCTACACAACGTTGTCCGGACTGCCCCCCGAGCGGACTTTCCCCGCAGGACACCGATTCAAGCAGTATTCCGCAGACCGCTGGCGGGACCTCAGAGATGCCTGGCGACAGATCCTCCGGCGGGCGGACGCCATGACCGATCTCGTGACCGAATTGGCCGCCAGCCTCGTCAACTTTGGCGACCCGCAGGACCTCGTACGGGAGCGATACCCGGTCCGGGCGCGTGCCGTCTTCCGGCGGGCCCTGGATGCCTGTGCAGATGCCGGCGATTCGTTTCGGCCGGCAACTCTGGCCAGGAGCATCGGCGTCAGCCTTCGGAGCCTTGAGACGGCGTTTCGACAGTGCTCGGACCTTCCACCGGCACGCTTCCTCCGACTCCAGCGGATGAATGCCGTCCATCTGGCTTTGGTGGCGGCCGATCCGGCCCGGTCACGGGTCACCGACTTGGCGACGAATCACGGTTTCACGGAGTTGGGCCGCTTCGCCGTCGAATACCGTCAACTGTTTGGCGAAAGACCGTCGGAGACCCTGCGTCGCGCCGCCCGGAAGCGCTTTTGAGGTGCCGCAGGTGCCCTCGTCGAATTCCACCGCAACGGCGGCGGGACCCCGTGGGTTTCCAGGACGGGGCATCGGTCCTCGGACGTCCACCCGGGCGCATGCCACCTCCCCCGCACCCAGTCGCACGATCCAGAATGAAGGCTGCCGCTTCGCCCGACCGGCACCCAACGTTGTCGCCGATGGACCAGCCACAACACGGCCTGCTGAAGACGGGAGGCCTGTCCATGGTAAATCCCTGATGCGGACCGTATGAAATGGACGTTGATGCCGGACGGCCGAGATTCCTACCGTCGTCGGCATGTCGTTGCGCGTCCTTGTGGTTCCGGACAAGTTCAAGGGGACTTTGTCCGCCCAGGAGGCCGCCGGGGCCATAGTCAACGGCTGGTGGGGGGCACGGCCCCAGGATGAGATGGAGATGCTCCCCATGAGCGACGGGGGGGATGGCTTTGGGGAAATCCTGGCCGCGCTCGTGGGCGCAGCCGAGTGCGTCACGGCCACCGTGGATGCCGCCGGACGCCCCATTGGCGCCCGGTGGTGGTGGCAGGCCGAACAACGGCTTGCGATCCTCGAGGCCGCCCAGAGCATCGGCCTGGCACTCCTGCCACCCAACCGGTTTCACCCATTTGAACTCGACACCCGCGGGCTCGGCCCGCTGGTCCAGGCGGCGGTGGCGGCGGGTGCGCAGACGATCCTGATGGGCATTGGCGGCAGTGCCACCAACGACGGGGGCTTCGGCCTCGCCCGATCGGTGGGCTGGAGGTTCTTCGATGACCGGGACCAGCCCATCGAAAAATGGGTCAAGCTCAACAAGCTGACCCGCTGGTTGCCCCCCATGGACCCCATCCTGGGCGTGGAATTCGTGGTGGCGGTGGACGTGGACAACACCCTGCTTGGGCTCAACGGGTGCACCCGGATCTACGGCCCCCAAAAGGGGCTGCTCATGACGCAGTTCTCCGTGGCGGAGGTGGCGCTGGAAAAGCTGGCCGCCAAGGCGGCGGAACAACACGGCTATGACGTGGCGTCGGATCCCGGCGCCGGTGCCGCCGGCGGGTTGGGATTTGGACTCAAGGCATTCTTCGGGGCGAGGCTGGAGCCGGGTTTTGAAATCTTCGCCCTTCACTCACGCATCGAGGACAAGCTGGCGAAGGCCGACGTGGTGTTGACCGGCGAGGGCATGATTGACCGTCAGACACTGATGGGGAAAGGCACCGGAAGACTCGCCCAGCGCTGCCATGCGCTCGGAAAGCGCTGTGTCGGCTTCGCGGGAGTCATCGAGGGGGCCGCAAAGACCCAGATGGCTGACCGGCTGTTCCATTCCGTCCATGCCATCACCCCGACGCTGACGAATCCGACCGAGGCCCGGAAGAACGCGGCGCTTTGGCTGGAGCGCCTCGCGCACCAGGTCGCCAATGACTACGACTGGACCTGAGGGGCCCCTCCCGGCGCCGCTGGATCCCCTCGTGGAGCGCTTCCGGCGGGATCTGGAAACGGGCCGGAACGTCTCGCCCTACACCTCGCGGAACTACCTGCAGGCGCTCCGGGAGTTTTCAGCATGGCACCTGGAGGTCGAGGGCCGGCCAGCCGACTGGCCGGCGCTGGGTCGGGACACCTTTCGGCGCTACCTCCGCGGTCTCGGACGCCGGAACCTGGCACGATCTCCGGTGCATCTGCGATTCAGCGCGCTGCGCACCTTCTACCGATTCCTGATGCGCGAGGGCCTGGTCCGGGATCTGCCGCTCCGGCACCTCGCCCTGCCAAAACCGGACCGGCGACTGCCCGTTTTCCTGTCCGTCGCCCAGACGGATTCCCTGCTGGCGGCGCCACTTCGTGAGCTGGCGCGGGAACGGAAGTCGCGTCCGGACACCGACCCGATGCCCTTCCTTCGGGACGCGGCCCTCCTGGAGGCGATGTATTCCTCCGGCTTGAGGATCAGCGAGGCCTGCGGGTTGCAGGCGGGCGACGTGGATCTGCAGGAGCGTGTCCTGAGGGTTCGGGGCAAGGGCCGGCGCGAACGTCTGATCCCACTGGGCCGTCCCGCCGTGGCGGCGATTGAAGCGCTGTGGAAATCCGTGGGCCTGCCGGCATCGGCCGAAGCTCCCGCATTCGCCAGGTGCCGGGACCGGACACAACCGGTCACCCCGCTCGAAATCCAGAAGCGGCTGAAGTGTTACCTGGCGGCCGCGGGACTCGACCCGAAACTCACGCCACACAAGCTCCGGCACACCTTTGCGACCCACCTGCTGGATCGCGGCGCCGATCTGCGCAGCGTGCAGGAGTTGCTCGGGCATGCGCGGCTCAGCTCAACCGAGGTGTACACCCATGTGTCCACGGAACGGCTCCGGAAGGCCTATCTGGCCGCCCACCCGAGGGCGTAAATTCGGGGGGTCACACCGGGAAGGGCGGTGACGATGACGCCAGCAACCGCCAGACACGAAGCACCTCCGTCACGCTCCATGCCTGGGCATCGCAGCCACGAGGCTCATGCGGTGCGTCGCCGTCCACAATCTCCGGCAGATGTCCGAGACAGCCGCCGGCCAGCAGTTGATCGGTGCTGCCCAGATACGCCCGCGCCGCCTCCCAGGCCCGCCGATCCCCCGGATACGCCCGCACCAGGGCCTCGCAGAATGCCGGGAATGTCCAGACCCACGCGGTGCCATTGTGGTACGCCGGCTTCCGGCGGGTGTCCTCATCCCCCTCGTAGCGCGACCAGTACGGGCGGTTTGGATCATTGAGCAGCTCCCCGTGATTTCCATACACCGGCCATGGCGGGCTCACCGGGAGCGGCGCCAGCGACCGGAGCGCACCCGGCACCACAAGATACCGGGCAACCGCCGCGAGCAGGCGCCGGGAACGGGCATGGAATTCGGGATGCCGGTCCAGGCCCAACGCCACTGGCAGCACCGCATTGCTCCGAAGCGCATTGCTGGGCGTTGCCGACCGGGCCGGGACGTCCCGGCCACCCAGCAGCACGTCGGCAAACCACCCGGGCTCCTCAAGCCAGAAGCACTGGTGAAAGCGGTCCTCCACCCGGCGCGCCAGATCACCCCAGGTTTCGCCCCGCCCCTCCCAGGGCGCCGCCTTCAGGGCCTCCAACTGCCGCAGCAGGCGGATCCACAACGCCTGAAGCTCCACCGGGTAGCCCTCCCGCGGCGTTCCGGCCGGATAATTGGTGTCCATCCAGGTAAAGTGCGCCGGACTCCACACGAGCCCGGAGTCGGCATCCACACAAATGCCATTCGGTGTGCCAGCCAGGTACCCACAGGCGATGGAGCGAAGCACCGAAGCCACGGTGCGACCGGAGCTGTCCACAGCCATGGAGTAGACCGGGGAGGACGCCGCGGGGTCGGATCCCGGACCCGGCTCCATGGACGCCAGATCCCCGGCGACCATGCCGTACCACAACGGCGCATCGCTGGTCTCCCGATTCGAGGCATCGAGGCCGTGAATTGAATTGGGAAGGGTGCCCGACTCCTCGAAGCGGCCGAACGTGACCAGCAGTTCGCGCACCGTCTCCCGCTGGCCGGCAGCCAGCAACCCGCGGGCGGCAATCAACGAGTCGCGTCCCCAGTCCAGAAACCACGGATATCCCGCGATGACCGAACGGGTGTCATCCCGGCGCACCACGAACGCAGAGCTGGCCAGCACCAACTGGCGGGCAAACGCGTCGGTCATCGGGACCTCGGCGCGGTCCAACGTCTCCTTGATCGCGGCCAGGCGCCGCCCAAACGCCGAGGCGACAAGGTCCGGATCCGGTGGCGCCGGATCCGCCGTGCCCTCGAGGGTGGCCTCGCCGCCCGACGGCAGCACCAGTTCGAACCATCCCGGACTGTAGGCGTCGCCCGCACCCTCCTGTCCCCGGCCCGCCTCCACCGGATGCGGAATGTTCACCGACCATTCCGGACCCGGAAAAAAGCGGCCCCCGGTGGCGCGCACCAGCAACCGCCGATCCGGGGCCGCGCGAAACTCGAATCCGTCATACACGCCATCGGACATCCCGGCCGTTGCCGCCGGCCCGACGGGCTGGATGGCGGTGGCGAAGTAGTGGTCCGCCCCGTTGTTGCGCCTGGTCTCCGCATGGAAGCTGCGGTCCTCGACATCCAGGCGGACGATGAGCGCGACGCGCGCCCCGCCGGGCAGCGGTTGCCATGCGCGGTGGACCGCGTGCGGGGTTTCCAGACGGACAAATCGGAGAAGGAACGTGTTTCGATCTTCGAGGAGGTCCGCAAGCAGATGCACCTCCACCGCGCGGCCGTCCCCCGCATTGGCGGCAAACCGCCAATGGGCCGGCGGCCCGGGCTCGAACGCGATGAGGTTCTCCCGATTGAGCGGCGTGATAAATCCGTCGGCATTTGCCCAGACCCGCAACCGCTTGACGAAAACGTGCCGGTCCACCGGCACGTGCGGATGCAGGTTGGCCCCCAGCAGGCAGTCGTACTTGGACCGGATGGCGCCCAGGTCGAGGCGCAGGCGGGCCATGCCTCCGCGCCCATTGGTCAGCAGCACCAGATCGTCGGCGCATTGCGAAGGCCCCGAGGGTTGAAACACCGGTTTCGCCGCAAGGTACCGCAGCGGTCCGGACACCCGTCTGAGCGGGCCGTCGTAACGCTCCAGATCCACGGTGGCCTCCGATGAGGCGGACGGGTTGCGCGGGGGGAAACTGGCGATGTATCCCGTCCCGGACGGCACGGACTCCACCTGCTGAAGCCGGATCCCGTTGCCGCTCAGGCGCGCCCGGAACGGGAACGGGTCGTGAACAAGGAGCCAGTGGTCCGGAGGCACGGGAGTGACCCGGCGGCAATCCTCGAAGTTCCAGCGAATGACCGGGCGATAGCCCTCCTGAATGCCCGATGCCTTTGCCAGCACCGCCTCCGGATCCGCCTCCACGGCGGCGGCGGCATGCTGCCAGGGTGTCCATTCCACAGGCAATGCCTCCCCTTCCGCCCCGGCGATCCGCCCGAAGGCTGTGACCGCCCAGTCGGCCTGGGCACGGGCCCGGCGATAGGCTTCCCCGGAGAGGCCGACGGGACGGGAGGAGGACGCGAGACAATGGACGGCCCCGGGCTCGAGGACCAATTCCACCCACCCATGCCCCGCATGTTGCTCGATGGCCGCCGGGGCACCGGCGACGGCCGCCAGCAGGTCATTGCGCCCGCCGCCAAAGGCGCCCCAGACGTCAGGTGAGAGCTTGATGGACTCGCTTCGCGTGGGCTCAAGATTCACCAGCACCAGGACGGAATCGAGCCCCTCGGCGGCGTCGCGCCGCAGTGCGTAGACCGGGGATCCGTCGGGGCTGATGCGCGTCAACCGGGCGCCGTCCACAAAGCTCGGGTGATTCTGCAGCAGGCGGCTCAACCGCTGCAACTCGGGGACGAGGTTGGGCTCGCTGCCCCAGGCAAGGCCACGCGCGCCGTGTACGTTGATCCGCTCCGTTGCCCCCCATTCCACGCCGTTGGTGAACCCGAAGCCGCCGCCAATGCTGGTCAGCGCGGACAGTCGGTTGCGGAGGAGTGACCACGCCCGATTCGGAGTCTCCGGGGGAACAGCACCCCGCTCGTGTGCAGCCAGGCGGGTGTTGTCGTGGGTCTCACTGTAATGGATCAGCGTTCCGATGCTGCCGGCCACCCGCAGGCTGTGGTCCAGATAGCCACCCACCGCAAGCCCGCTGTAGTTCTGAAACAGCTCGCTGTAGGCCCATTGCATTCCGCCCTCGCCCAGGAGGGCTTCCGTCGCCTCCCACGAGCCTCCGAGGCCCTCCAGCAGGAACAGCGTGTCGGGAAACTCCGTGCGTACCCGCGCCGTGATGTACTGCCATACCGGTGTCGGAATCATGTACCCCGCATCACACCGGAAACCGTCCACCCCCCGGCGACACCAGGTTAGAAATGCCTCCGCGACATGCTCCCACAGTCGGGGATGCCGCTGATCGAGTTCCACCAGGTCCTCCCAGGTGACATCCCACGCCCCCGGAGAGACGAATTCGCCGTCCGGACGCCGGACAAACCATTCCGGGTGCTCCTCCCAGAGCTGGCTGCCCCAGCCGGTGTGATTGATGACCACGTCCAGCATCAGACGTGCCCCCCGGGAATGCACCGCGTAGGCCAGCTCGCCGAACTGCTCCAGACCGGTGCTCCGCCGGTCGAATTCCACCAGCGCGGGATCCACGGCCGTGAGATGCTGCAGCGCGTAGGGGGAGCCAAACCGACCGAACCGCGCGAGCGTCGTGGGCACCGGATTGATCGGCAGCAGATGGAGGATGCGGCAGCCCAGCGTGTCCACGATGTGCGGGAGCTCGCGAATCAGTCCGCGCAGGGTCCCCCCGGGAGGAATGACCGAATAGCCGCGGTCATCGAGCGTTCGCAGGCGCGCCTCCAGCTCAGGATCCTCCGACGTTCGCTTGGTCTTGTTGGGACCAAACATCCTTGGGAACGCGCAGTAGATGATGTTTCCGCTACGGGTCCAGGCGGGGTGGACGCTGACGGCCACATCGGCTCCGGGCGGCCAGAGCGGAATGCCGTCCCCATTGACGGCATGGGCCTTCGCCTTGAAAAAGCCGACTTCCGACAGCGGGAAATCCACCCGCCAAAGGCCGTCGCCATCGGGACGCATCGGCACATCCCGCCATGACGCGCCCGCAAGCGGCACGCGCTCAAAGTGGGCGCGCACGATCTCGTCACGAACCCGCTCCGCGCGGCCGAGATTTGTCCGCAGCCGGGCGCCAAACCCCGGCGGAACTCCGCGGAGGAGGACGGTGAGCACGTCGCCGGCGTGACGGACCAGGCGGGTGCCGGGCTGGGGAGTCATGACCAGGGGATCCATGAGCGCCGACTCCGGGAGCTTTCCGGGCCGTCGTCACTTCCTCAAGAAACGTTCACAGGAATATCACGATGACCCTCCCCGACCGGATTCCCGGAACCGGGGCCGGAGCGCAATCCAGCCGGCGTCACCCAAACTTTTCATTGGCACCCGGTTGCCGCTTGTCTATTTCCTCTGCACCTCGCGCGAGGTTAGCTCAGTGGTAGAGCACTTGCTTCACACGCAAGGGGTCGCAGGTTCGAACCCTGCACCTCGCACCATCCCCCGGTTCCGGGGGACCGACGACCGGTGCATCCCATGCCGATGATCCGCTCTGCCGTCACCGTATGTCTGGTTCCGGAGGCGCGCACCGGGCCGTTTGTGCACCACGGTCCTCTCAAGGACTCCCTCGCCAGGGCGGCGGCACAGGGCTTCGATGCGGTGGAGGTTTTCCCCTCACACGCGGACGATCTTGACGGTCGCGCCTTGCGCGACCAACTGAGGGTGCACCAGCTCCAATTGGCCGCCATGGGCACCGGAGCTGGATGGGTCCGCCGCCGCCTGTCCCTCACCGACCCGGACCCGCATGTCCGGATGTGCGCCCGTGACTTCGCGGGAGCCATCGTGGATTTTGCCGGAGGCTTCGGGGCTCCGGCCATCATCGGATCCCTGCAGGGCCGGGTGACGGAGGGGGTCTCCCGGGAGCAGACACTGGCCTGGTTGCGCGAGGAACTGGACCAGTTGGGTCCCCGCGCCCACGCCCTCGATGTCCCGCTGCTCTTCGAGCCTCTGAACCGCTACGAAACGAATCTCTTTCACACCGTGGCGGACACTCTCGAATTTCTCGCCACCCTGCGGACCCGCAACGTGAAGCTGCTTGTGGACCTCTTCCACGCCAGCATCGAGGAAGCCGATCCGGCCGCGGCACTACGGCTGGCGGGCTCGACGCTGGGCCACGTGCACTTCGCCGACAGCAACCGTCAGGCGGTCGGGTTCGGTCACACCTCGATGGAGCCCATCGCGAGGTCCCTCCTGGACCTGGGCTACTCCGGCTATCTGTCTGCCGAGGTATTTCCACGTCCGGACGCCGACACGGCGGCGCGAATGACCCTCGAAAGCTTTCGACGCTGGTTTCCGCGGTGACCTCCCGGGTTCAAGGTCCGTTCTCAGGAGGCAAGTCCACCCAGAGCATTCGGAACGTCCGATCCTGGGCCTCCTTCCCGGCATTCACCCGGCGGTTCCCGTCATCGCTGAGCACCAGGAGGCGCGGCCTGGCCGGTGTGCCGAAGATCACCATGCCTTCAGCGTTGAGATTCTTGAGCCCCGGAGACTTCAACACCTCGGGGGCGACACCCGGGCCTGCCCAGCGATAGAGCTGCGTCCGCCCTCCCTCCCCCGGACTGCCCCCGAGCAGGTAGTAGCGGCGTCCGGACCACACGGCATCCCGAATGCCCTGACCGCCCAGATCGAGCCGTGCCGGCGGCCCCCAACGGGCCGGACGTCCGGCGATCAACTCGGCCGGGTTCATCAGCAGAGCCATCAGGGCCTTTCCGTCCGGAACTGGACTGCGAAATCCGATGTACAGGCCTCCCTCCGGTGTGGCAGCGAGTCCCTCGATGTTGAGACCACCCGGCTCCTTCGGCTCCAGGCGCGCAGCCGCTCCAAGGCCGAAATCCGCCAGGCCGGGGGTCGAGCACAGGCTCTGCAGCAGGGTGGTCAACGGCGGACCCATCGGACTGAGACGCACGTCTCCATCCTCATCAGCGACGCGAAGCGCCAGCAGCCGCTGTCGTTCAGAGCGGACCTTTCCCTGCCGGTTCCGCGAATGGGAGCCAATCCAATACAGGGTGTCCCCGATCCGCGCCGCACCTTCGAAATCCGCCTCCCGTGCATCGGGCTCGAGATCGAGCCAGGGACCTGTGGGAAACGATTTGAGCGGGCGCCCCCCGGTGCGCACGTCGTACAGGAGGAGCGCGTTGTGTTCATCACTGCCCACGAGAATGCGGTGGGACCCGATGCGCACCGCGGCGGACGCATTGGCCAGTCCCCGCCCCTCGATCACGGCCGGTGCCGCGCCCGCAACCCACGAAGCCACCAGGAAGGCGAGCCCTCCGGGCCACCCCATGCAGGCCAACGACCGCCCGAATGCGAATCCCATGCCACCAGCATGGGAAACGCGAAGCCCTTCGTCAAAGAGCACGGGCCCGATCGCGTCTGGCAGCGTCCCCTCGCGGGCAAATTGAGGAGTCCCCCGGCTTGCACGCAACGGCATCCCGGGATAGCTCTCTCTTGCCCCGGCATGGCCGATGCCAGTGCCGGCCCACCCCACCATGAGCAGCGCCTTCTCCGTCACCGCCGAAATTCGCCACCTCAACCTGAAACTCGCGGAACTTGGCCTGCCGCTTCACGCCGCCGCGGTGGATCCCGAATCGGCCGCAATCGTCGCCTCCTTCATCGCGAGGAGCCGCGAGAAGGACCGCCTGCTGGCCAGCCACCTGTGTCCCGTGGACGCCCGGATCCAGGCGTTCCTCTATGACTACCTGGGCGACATCGTGGTGCCTCCCCGGCTGCCAGCGCGAACGCTGCTCCTCGACCGGCCGGGACTGGCGCGGACGGCATCGCTGCCACCCGACCAGGATGAATTTCGAAGCGACATCATCGCGAGTTACCGGACGGCGAACGGCGTGCTGCACAATCCGAAATCCGATCGTCGGACCACCGCGGGGATCTTCCACGTCGCGGAGGGCGGCCTGCCAGTTCCCGACGACAAGAAGGCGGTCCCCAGGGCCGTGTTCGCCGCCTTGGTGCGCCGGGCGTTCGAAGCCCCTCCTGAACTGCTGAGGCTTCCCTTCACCGCCACCCAGAAAGAGCCCGCCGAGTGCTGGGTGTCGCTGCACCTGCGACCGGTCGTCTGCCCGGAGGTGCCGGGAGTCCTCCCAAAATTGAGCATGGAGACGCGCTTCTTCGTTCCGGGCACGCTGGTGAGCAATCTGGATTTCATCGAAACGATCTTCGGGAACGCCGGGGACCCCAATCTCCCCGAGAACGACGCCGCGCTCGACGTCGAGCACTGGTCCGGCCACACGGGCTGCGTGATCCTGGCGCCGCACCTGGTGGGCCAGATCACCAAGAAGGAGCTGGGACTGCCGGAGTACGGGGAGGCCACCGAACGTCAGCGGCGGGACGGAATGTGCTGGAAGGAACCGGACGAACGTTACAACGACGGGCAAGCCTTCAAAATCTGCGCCCGCGACACCTCCGGGGTGGTCGTCACCGTGATCGGGGACAACTACTTCGGCTACTGCAAGAAGGAGGTGAAGACCCAGATCGGCTATGCGGCAAACCTGTTCGGGCTGGTGGAGGAGGAACACGCAGGCGGGGCCCTGGTGTTTCCCCGGTACGACCTGGCCGGCGAATACGACGGGCGCGCCCATCTGAAGGACTATCCGCATCGCTTCGAGGAGGTCATCCGACTGTTCGCCTCCGAGCTCGAGGTTCATCCGCAGGGCTACGCCGTGGACCGGCAGCACCCCAACATCGTCTGCGTGCGGGAGGATGCCCGCTTCGATCTCGAGGCCCAGTCCATCCGCTGGGATCTCGGCGGCCGGGAGCAGTCCATCCGGCTTAAGCTCGACCATCACTACCTGCTGCCCAGCGGCTTCGCCATTCACCTCGAAAAACCGGTGGGCAACCGGGCCTGGCGCCTGATCGGGACGCGTCCCGACGGCACATTGTGCCACAAACCCTGTACCGTCAGCGGCGGCGGCAAATCCGAGATCTCCAAACCCATCACGGATGCGATCATTCATGGCCCGGTGTTTGTCGCCAATTTCCAGTCGGATTTCGACGCCGTGGAATCCCTGCTCAATCACGACTATTCCGGCCGGTTCTGCGAGCCGGAACGCAACGGGCAGGACACCCGCACCATCCTGTCCCCGGAACGGACCCTCGGCAGTGTGATCAAGCTGCTCACCCCAAGCCCGGAGGAATACCACGACGCGTACAACGCGTGGCTGACGGCGATTCCCCAGCACATCAAGGAACTGGTTTTCGTGGTGAAGCGGTTCTGGAAGCCGTCCTGGGGCTCCGAATGGCGCGAGCAGTTCGCTGTGGACATCATCAACGGTGCCCCGTCCAACGAGCTCCGGGTCGGTCGCAAGAAGCTCGCCACCCAGTTCCTCAGGGTCGGCTATGATGCCGACGGTTCGTGGCGCACCTTTGGCCTGCGCAAGGACTTTCATCCCGCGGCCAAGGTTCAGGCCGAGGACGACATCACCGCCTCGGTGATCGTCCCGAGAGAGCATCTCGGGGACGATGCCCCCGAAAATCCGCCGATGACCTCGCTGAAGTTTGTCCACAACTGCGAGAACCGGCTGTTCCAGCGGCCCGACGACGCCGTCGTGCGCGGTTACGATCAGCAGACCGAACTGGAGTTCGCCGAGGGGGGTAATTTTTACTCCAACTACGAGCCGGTCCCAAAGTCACGGGCCCGGGAACTGCGGGAGGAGGCGATCGGCTTCCACCAGTTCACGCGGCCGATGCAGCAGCTCATTGAGACCGTCGAGACCCGCGAAGACGTGAGCTACTTCGTCTGCACCGCTTTTCCGCGGGTGGTGGATGGCAAGCCGTCGAAGAATCCCCGATATCTGCAGCGGCGCCCCGACCTCGCAGACCCCTGTGGCCTGCGCCGGATGGAACTGGCCCAGCGCCTGGCCCGGCGCCTGCCGCCGGACCGCCCCCTGCATGTCCCCGTCCGGGCCATCCTTGCCGGTCGTCGGAACAATCCCGCCGAGGACAAGATCCGATCACTCGCCTGCTATGGACCGATCCACTACATGGAGTTGCCGGAGCTCTTCATGGAGTTCATCTCCTCGATGACCGGCAAGTCCCCGTCCACCACCGGGGCGGGCAGCGAGGGAGCGCTGACCAAGGGGCCGTTCAACGCCCTGCTCCCGGTCTACGACCTGAATGCGGCGCTGGTGGGCTACGTGGTGAGCGGCTACCCGTGCTTCCTGACCAGCGCCGGCTGCCTCGGCCCGAGGGCGCGGGTGGACCACGACATTTCGCTGCTGGTCCCCGAGGTCTGGTGCCGGATGAAGGAGCCGGAGCGGGATCCCGAGTGGATGAAGGCTGAAGGGCTGCTTGAGCCGCTTCAGGACTTCACGGCGGGCACGCGCACGGTTCTCGCCAGCCGGCTCGGATACCGGATCACCCCGAAATTTGTGAACCGCTTCTTCGGGCGCATTTTCAATCATCCGCACGCGGTGCTGCCAGACGAAATGCTCCGTCCGGAGCTTCAGGATCCCGATGAGTTCGCCGACGCGGTGGACAACGTGGTCGCCACCCACCGCCGCGTCGCCGCCCAATACTTCGACGACGGTTCGATTGACGTCGCGTGCCCGCCGCTGAGGGCCCTGCTGCATTGCATGCGCGACGGCCACTTTGAAGGACGTCCGATTTCCGATCCGTCCATCCGCGAACTGTTCTCCCGCGACCACCTGCTGGCCAGCGACTGGTATGCCGCGAGGCTGGCCGCGCGCCAACGGGCCGACGTCCGGATGTGGCAGCGCCACGCCGCCTACCTTGAGAAGTTCGTCCAGAAACCCAACTACGACACGGAATGCCAGCGGCTCGGACTCCGGGATCGCCTCAGCCACGCCCGGGTCATGCTGGAGCGCGTCAAGCGCCCGGAGCACCTCGCGTCCCTTCGGGGCACACTTGGAACGGAGCCGTCCCTCGTGGAATGAGCGAAGGCACCCCAGGCCCCATGGCCTCCGGTCCACTGCTGGCCACCCGGGCGCTTGGTAAGATCCACGTCACCGCCAGCCACACACTGGCGGTTCTCAGAGATGTGGATCTGCAACTGGATGCCGGCGACACCCTGGCGGTCGTGGGGCCGAGCGGGAGCGGCAAGACCACACTCCTGGGTCTGTGCGCCGGCCTGGACACGCCGACTTCGGGCTCCGTGCACCTCGCGGGCCACGATCTGGGCGCCCTGGATGAGGATGCCCGCGCCCGGGTCCGAAACGACCACGTGGGGTTCATTTTCCAGAACTTTCAGCTCCTGCCGACCCTGACGGCAGCGGAGAACGTGCTGGTTCCGCTGGAACTCAGGGGGGCCCGGACCGGTCGCAAACGCGCCATCGAACTGCTCGACCGGGTGGGTTTGGCAGACCGTCTGGATCACTACCCGGCGCAATTGAGCGGCGGCGAACAACAGCGCGTGGCGGTGGCCCGTGCGTTCATCAATGAACCGCAGATTCTGTTTGCCGACGAACCCACTGGAAACCTGGACGGGGAGACGGCGTACCGGATTGCCGGCATGGTGTTTCAGCTGAATGCCGAGGCGGGCACGGCACTCGTTCTGGTCACCCATGACCCGGAACTCGCACGCCGCTGCCGGCGAATCCTCCGCCTCAAGGGGGGCGCTGTGGCCGGCTGGGAGTAACCCGGGCGCGCGGACGGGCCCGGCCCTCTTCGATTCCCAGGGATCAGTTGGGGTTCGCCGGCGTGATCTCCAGACGGATCAACTGTCCCTCCTCGATGGCATCCGGCGGCAGGGTCACGGCCTCCCGGGAACCGGTTCCGCGAATCGGCCGTTCGAGCACGGGCCGCCACGTCGTGGATCCCGCGCCGGCGGCACGGTAGGTCAATCCCATCAACTGATAATTCCACTGGGGCCGGGTCTCGAACTCGAAGACCACGCGCCCCCCGTGGAGCCTCACATCCAGCCGCGGGTCCGCGACCCGGATGTTGAACGACTGCTGGTCGCTTGCGGAGGGAATGCCGTCATCGCGAACGCGTATTGTAAACCGGTGTGAGCCATACCGGTCCGCAACCCAGCGAAAGACCCCGGTGTCGGGATCCACCGTCGCCCCGCCCTCCGGCGGCACCAGCTCAAAGGTCAGGCGGTTGAGCAGGGGTCCATCCGGATCCTCCGCGAGCACCAGCACCGTCACCCGTTCGCCAAAAAAGACATCGCGGTCCGCGAGGGGGGCCATCACCGGCGGCGCATTGACCTCGCGGACCCTGATCACAAACCGGTTGGTCGCGCTCAGGGCGACCGGCCCGTCATCCGTCACCTTCACCACCACCTCATTGGTGGAGGGCCCCTGCAGTTCGGATGGCGCCCAGCGCACCTCACCGTCCGGGGCCACAGTCAGACCGTCGGGGCCCCGCACCAGCCCGAAGGTCAGCCGGTTGGGAGGCCAGTCCCGGTCGGTGGCCAGCAACGCCAGGCGCCATGGCCCCAGCTCGTCAATCCACTGAAGGCCCGGGGACAGCAACACCGGCGCCGCATTGACCTCCCGCACGGTGATCGTGAACCCGTTGGTGGCACTCAGCGCGGGCACGCCATCATCGGTCACCCGCACTTCGACCCATTCCACTGCCGGTCCCTGCTCTTCCGAGGGAGACCACCGGACGCGTCCATTGCCGCCCACGCTCAGACCTGCCGGACCCCGGATCAGCGAGTACTGCAGCCGGTTCCGGGGCAGATCCGGATCCGTCGCCGAAAGCATCCATTCCCATTCGTCGAGTTCATCCACGAATTGATCCGGCACGGCGGCGAGCACCGGCGGCCGGTTGACTTCGCGCACTTCGACGAACCACTCCAGCGTGGCGCTCAACGGAGGAACGCCGTTGTCGGTGACGCGTACCCGCACCCGGTTGGTGGACGGGCCCTGGGCCTCCGTGGGATTCCACGAAACCAGGCCCGACGGAGAAAGGGTCATCCCATCGGGCCCCGATTCGAGGGTGAACGTCGGCACATTCGCCGGCAGATCGGGATCCAGCATCGTGAGCGCCAGCGTCCACGGCGCCATCTCGGGAATGGTCTGGCGCGGCACTTCCTCAATGGCGGGGGCCTCGTTGACCTCGTCCACCGTCAGCGTGAACCGGTTGGTGGCGTGGAGGGGCGGGATGCCATCATCCGTGACGCGCACTTCGATCGGGTACACGCCGGGGCCCTGCGCTTCGGAGGGACGCCAGGCCATCGCTCCTTCCGGGGTCACCGACATGCCGTCAGGTCCTGTGACCAGCGAATAGGCCAGGGCGTTGCGGGGAAGATCGGGGTCCGTGGCCGTCAGCAGCCGCTCGTACCACTGCAGCTCCGGGATCGTCGAATCCGGCACGGGCTCGAACACCGGCGGCAGATTTTCCTCGGCCACCGACACCAGGAACTGGCGGGAGGCGCTCATGGGCGGAACGCCGTCGTCCGTCACCCGCACCTCCACCGGATACACGCCAGGTCCCTGGGCCTCCGTGGGGGTCCAGCTCACCAGCCCCGCTGAACTCAGCGCGAGTCCTGGCGGCCCCGTGACCAGATCGAACACCAGCTGGTTTTCAGGAAGATCCGCATCCGAGGCCAGCAGGCGATACTCAAGCCGGCGCAGCTCCAAAACACCAAGATCCGGCACCGCCTCCAGCAAGGGCGACGTGTTGACCTCCAGCACGGCGATCTGGAACTCCCGCACGGCCGCAAGGGATGGCACGCCGTCATCCCTGACCTCGGCACGCACCAGAAACGTCCCCGGACCCTGCGCCTCCGAGGGGATCCACTGAAGCACTCCGGCCTCGTCCACGGTCATCCCCGATGGAGCCTCCAGAAGGGAGTAGATGAGCTGGTTCGACGGCAGATCCGCGTCGGCTGCATCGAGTCGCACGACCAGTGAAGTCAACTCCGCGATCGTTCGGTCCTCGATGGGCGAGAGCGTGGGCGGCCGGTTCACCTCGCGGACCACCACCGAAATCTCGTTGGTCGTGCTGCGGATCGGCACCCCGTTGTCCGTCACCCGGACCCGCACCACGTTCGTGGACGGCCCCTGGGCCTCCGTCGGGGTCCATCGAACGACCCCCTCGGGGGTCACCGTCACTCCGGACGGCCCGCTGACCAACCCGTAGGTCAACGGCGTCGGCGGAACGTCGGGATCGCGTCCCTGCAGGGTGACCGTCCACGGCGTCTCCTCATCCACGGCCTGTGGCGGCACCGCCTCCAGGATCGGAGCCTCGT
The DNA here is from genome assembly GCA_019634635.1 of Verrucomicrobiia bacterium. Taxonomy (NCBI): domain Bacteria; kingdom Pseudomonadati; phylum Verrucomicrobiota; class Verrucomicrobiia; species Verrucomicrobiia bacterium. The sequence continues at coordinate 69,520 of JAHCBB010000003.1, read as the reverse complement.
TGCCACCCGCATCAATCTCCATGCGCAGGAAGTCGAACACCACCCAGTACGAGGTGCCGGCAATGGACGGTCCGGTTCGGACAATTTCAATCGTGTTGGCTCCGGGCGCCGCCTCCACCGCATCCAGCGGGAACTCCAAGGTCACCACTCTTGGTTCCGACAGCCGCTCCGCAAAAATCTCCGTCGTCCGGCCCGCACCATTGCGAAAGCGCACCGCCAGATCGTGATCTCCAAACCCGGGCGCCACCACGCCGCCCACGGACGCGCCTCCCAGCGGCAACTCCATCACCAGGCGGATCCAGGTCTCCGGGACCGCCTGACGCTCCGTCAGGCGGAAATGCCACCGGTTGGTCGGATCGCCCAGGGTCAGGCTGTGTTCCCAGGCGGACGACGGCTCGTCATTCGGCACCACCAACCGCGAGGTCAATGCGTTGAAGCCCGGCGGATAAATCCCGCGGACATAAAAATCATCATCACGGCCCGGATTCGTGAGCGGATTGTACTGCGGATCACCCGCAACCCGGGTCACCTGCCCCGGCGGCGGATCATTCCGGTTGTTCTGGGGCTGGAATTCGGCGTAGGGGATTTCGGAGGGATCATTGTCAATCCCGATCTGGATGACGTCGCGCTCCTCGACGTCCATCGCCACGACCACGAATTCCCCGTCGGTCCATAGGGGCGGCACACCGTCGTCCGTCACCCGCACCGTCACCCGGTTGGTCGAGGGGACCTGTCCGGGTTCCGGCTTCCAGAAGACGTCACCTCCAGCGGCGACAGTCAGGCCGTCCGGACCGCTCACCAGCGAGAATTGAAGCCGGTTGGCGGGCAGGTCCGGATCGGATCCGGCAAGCCGGAGGGTCAGGGGCACCAACGCATCCACGGTTTGCGGGAAAACGGGATCGAGGTTTGGGGGCGTGTTGACTTCCCGCACGCGGACCCCGAATTCACGGGTGTCCTCCAGCGGCGGAATGCCATTGTCGGTGACCTTGACGACCACGCGGAATTCCGCGGGTCCCTGTTCCTCTCCCGGGGTCCAGCGGACCACACCCGAGTCACCAACCACCAGCCCGGGTGGCCCGCTGATCAGCGAATAGGTCAGCCGGTTCGGCGGCAAATCGGGGTCCGAGGCGCCCAGCGGCACGGTCAGAAGCGACTGCTCGTCCACGGTCTGGTCCGGAACCGCCGCGAGCACCGGCGGTCGGTTGACTTCCCGCACCACCACCGCCAGTTCGTTGGTGGCGCTTCGCCGGGGAACTCCGTTGTCGGTCAACCGCACCCTGACAACGTTGGTCGAGGGGCCCTGAGCCTCGGTGGGCGTCCAGCGCACGACACCCTCGGGCGTGATGGTCAGGCCCGAGGGACCGGCCACCAGGCTGAACACGATGGGCGTCGGCGGGTCGTCCGGATCCGTTCCCCGGAGGCTCAGCGACCATGGGGCCTCCTCCGGGATCGTCTGCACGGGCACCGGTTCCATCTCCGGCGGTTCGTTGCCCCCGGCGTCCACCTCCAACCGGAGAAAATCCCAGGTGATCCAATAGGAAACCCCCGGTGCGGCCGGCCCGGTGCGGACGATTTCGATGGTGTTGGCACCCGGTTGGGCCGCGACATCGGAAAGCGGGAATTCCACCACCACCACCTCCGGAGTGGACACCCGGTTTGAAAAAACCTCGGTGGCGACGCCCGCTCCGTTCCGGAATCGAACCGTGATGTCGTGGTCGGCAAATCCGGGGACGACGCTGCCGGAAACGATGGAACCACCGACCGCGAACTCCATGACAAGCCGGATCCAGGATTCCGGGACTGCCTGACGTTCGGTGAGACGGAAATGCCACCGGTTGGTGGGATCCCCAAGCGTCAGGCTGTGCTCCCAGGCCGAGGGCGGTTCATCGTTGGGGACCAGCAGCCTTGCTGATAGCTGGTTGAAGCCCCTGGGGTAGATGCCGCGCACGTAGAAATCATCGTCCTGTTCGGGGTTTGACGCCGGATCATACTGCGGATCGTCCGGCAGGCGGGTGATCTGCCCCGGCGGTGGATCGTTGCGATTGTTTTGCGGGCGAAACTCGCTGTACGGGATGGGCAGCGGAGTGCCGGTCGGGTGATCTTCGCCAATCTGGATCACGGCACGTTCCTCCACTTCGAGGGCGATCACCGAAAACTCCCGGGTCACGCTCAAGGGCGGGACACCTCCGTCCGTCACCTGGACCACGACGGCATTGGTCGAGGGCGCCTGCCCGGGTGCCGGCTTCCAAAACACCGCGCCATTGTCCGCGACAGTAAGCCCTTCAGGGCCACGGACGAAGGAGTACCGAAGTGCATTTGCTGGAAGATCCGGATCCGACCCAACGAGGGTCAGGGTCAGTGGAGCCAGGGAATCCACGGTCTGAAGGGGAACCGCCGCAAGCGAGGGCGGCAGATTGACCTCGCGCACCGAAATCACGAACTCCCCGACGCCACTCAACGGAGGTGACCCGTTGTCCGTCACCCGAACCACCACCGTGTGGTCCCCCGGGCCCTGGGCTTCGGTCGGAGTCCAGGAAACCATTCCGGAGGCGTTCAGGGTTAGCCCCTCGGGTCCGCTCACGCGCTCAAAGACCAGCAGATTGGCGGGCAGATCTTCGTCCCGTCCGGCCAACTGCAATGTGAACAGCGTCATCTCGTCCACCTCCTGCCGCGGAACCGGGACCAGAAAGGGAGGTGTATTCACTTCGCGGACCGTGATCAAAAACTCGTTGGTGGCGCTCAGGGACGGAACCCCGTCGTCCCGAACGGCCACAACCACCGGGAAGACCCCGGGACCCTGGGCCTCGGACGGAGTCCAGGTGACCTGCCCCGACGCGCTGACTTCCAGACCGGGCGGCCCGTTGACAAGCCAGTGAGTCAGCAGGTTGGGCGGAAGGTCCGGATCCGTCGCCTCCAACGAGAGGGAGAACGGCTTCTGCTCGTCAACGGACTGGGGACCCGGGCCGGCAAGCACCGGAGGCCGGTTGACTTCCCGCACGCGGACCCGAAAGGAGTTGGTGCCGGTCATCGGCGGGAAGCCGTTGTCAGTCGCCGCGACAATCATCGTGTGCGTCGCCGGCCCCTGGGCTTCCGACGGAGTCCACGTCACCACGCCGGACGGACTTACCGTCGCCCCGGCAGGACCGCTCAACAGCGACACGGTCCACGTGTTCGCCGGCAGGTCGGCATCGGTGATCGAGAGGGCAAATTGCCACGGAGCGCCCTCGTCAATCTCCTGGTCAGGAATGTCGGCAATGCGGGGCGGCGTGTTCACCGGCGTGGACTGGGTCACCACGGCAACGCCTCCGCGGCCGTCCGCCACATGAACCCATGAGCCCAACAACCGCGCCGCAAGCGCCGCCCCACGGGTGTCCGTCCCGGCAATCCGTCGCACTGATCCGGGTGAACGCACATCGAAAACCCCGAGGCCGGCGCCATCCTCAGCCACAAACGCCGAGCCCCCGGCGACGTTCACTCCTCGCGCCGGACCCGCTGTGGCCACCGCTGAAATCAGCGTGATCGCCGCCGGATTGCCAACGTCCAGGATCAGGAGTCCCGATTCCGACGCCGCGACGTACGCCCTCGAGCCGTCCAGCGAAATCCCGGACACCGGCCCGACGGTGTGAAAACCCCCGAGGTAACCCGGTGAAGCCGCATTGCCGACATCCACCACCTGAAACCCCGGACGCTCCAGCGAATCCCGCACTCCGAGGTAGGCGATCGTCCCCACGACCGTGACCCGGAACACATCGCCATCCGTCGGGTAGCGGCCGAGTCGCACCGGGGCCGTCGGATTGCCGACATCCACGATCTCCAGACCATCGGCATGCGCCAGGTAGGCGCGTCCGCCGGTGACTTCCAAGTCCACCAACTGGGACACTCCGGGAAATCCCCCCAATCGGACCGGCACCTCCGGATTGGAAACATCGAAGATCAAAAGGCCATCGCGATAATCCGCCACGAACGCCGTATTGCCGGTCACTTCGACATCCGACACCGAGGTTCCGTTTCCGATCCCGCCGAGGCGTTGAATCCGGGTGGGGTTGACCCCATCGAGAATCTCGAGCCCACCACTCCAGTCCGCGACGTAGGCCCGCTGATCCACCACCGTGATGGCCTGCGCCTCCCCAGACACCGCCAACCCCCCAACAGGGACGGGAGTCGCCGGTGTGGTGATCCGAAATAGGGAAAGTCCGGAGTGCAAATCAGCCACCGCCGCGTGCTGCAATCCAAGGTGCACGCCGACCACCGCGCCCCGGCTTGCGACCGCGGCCACGAGCACCGGGGCGGCGGGGTTGGACAACGACACCAAATGCCAGCCCGCACGCGCCGAGGCCACGGCCGCCATTCCGTCCTGAATCCAAACCCCCATGGCGTCCCCACCGGTCGCCAGGCTGCCGATCAACGACGGCGCCGACGGAACGGCAACCGACACCGTCCGCAACCCGCCTGGCCCGTCGGCCACACAGGCCAACGTGCCACCCACCGCAACGGCGGTGGCAAATCCGGGGGTGTCCACACCCCCGAGACGGGCGGGCGACGACGGATTGGACGCGTCGTAGATCTGAAGTCCGGCATGGCCCTCGGCCACGTACACGAGGGACCCCACCACCTGCAGCCCGCCGGCCCGCCCCGAAGTGGCGATCGTGCCCAGGAGGACCGGAGACGCCGGATTCGAAATCCCGAAGATCGCCACCCCGCCCAGACCGATGGCTACATAGGCCCGATCGCCGGCGACCTGCACATCTTCGGCCATCCCATCCGTCGCGGCGCGCCCGAGCACCACCGGAAGTCCAGGGGCGGAAACATCCACAACCACAAGCCCATTTTCGGAGTCGGCCACGTAGGCCCGTTGGTTGGACACGGCCACCGCCCTGGCGAAGCCGTCGGTATCCAGGCGGCTCCGCAACCGCGGCCGGGCGGGATCCGAAATGTCCATGATGAACAGCCCCCCAAGCCCGGAGGCGACATAGGCCAGATCGTCGTGCACCCGAACCGATTGGGCTTCCCCATCGCGGGTGAATTCGGGCCATTCACCGAGCAAGACGGGTTGTGCGACCGCGTGCCCGCCCGGCAAGAGCGCAGCGGCGACGAGCCACCCCAGGAGCACCACCACCAATCCCCGGCATGCCGACTGTTCCTGGTTGCAACCCATCCTTTTGTCCCTCGGTTCTTCCCACCAAATCACTGCAATTGCAAGGATCCGGCTCCCGGAAACTTCGAGGGCGCGTCTCGACGGCCCCCGGCGGGATCGCCATCCTTCCCCTCCCGTGCGCAAGCCATGGTTCCAAAACGCCCGAAGGGTCGTGGTCAAACTCGGCACCGGGGTCCTCACCGATCCTGGCAAGCGCCTCGATCCCGTCCAGATCACCCAACTGGTCGCCCAACTGGCCGGACTGCGCTCCCGTGGCTGTGAGGTCCTTCTGGTCACTTCGGGCGCCGTCGGGGCCGGCATGGGCGTGATGGGTTACAGCCGTCGCCCCGGCGCCATTCACGAGCTGCAGGCTTGTGCCGCGGTCGGCCAGTCCCGCCTGATGGCCTGGTACGAATCCCTGTTCCGTCATTACGATCTCGGGGTCGCCCAGGTGCTCTTGACCCATGACGACCTTGCCGATCACACGCGCCACCTGAACGCGAGAAACACGCTGATCACCCTCCTGCGTCGCGGTATTCTACCCATCGTTAACGAGAATGACGCCGTTTCGATAACCGAGTTGAAATTTGGCGACAACGATCGGCTATCGGCGCTGGTCGCCAGTTTGATGTCCGCAGACCTTCTGGTGCTGCTCACCACCGTGGCCGGGTTGATCGAGGACTTTGGACACCCCGGCGCCCGGGTGCTGCCGGTCGTCACGCAGATTGACGACACCATCGTCCGGATGGCCTCCGGGACCAACAGTGTCACCGCGGTGGGAGGTATGACCACCAAGATCCAGGCCGCGCGCATCGCCACCCGCTCCGGAATTCCCATGGTGATCGCTTCGGGCCGCCAGTTTGACGTCCTGAGCCGCATTTTGGACGGCGCGGAGGAGGGCACCCTGTTCCTGCCGTCCAGCCCCCGCCTGCCCGCCCGGAAACGGTGGATCGCGTTTTTCGAGCGGCCAAGGGGCACCGTTTTTGTGGACGATGGCGCTCGCCGGGCCTTGATCGAGAATGGACGCAGTCTGCTGGGGCCCGGGGTCACCCGCGCGGAGGGTGTCTTCGAGGCGGGCGACGTGGTCAGCATCGCCGGCAACGACGGTCGCGAATTCGCCCGCGGGCTCATTCGCACGGCCTCGACCGACCGGACCCCCGCCGCCCGCTCCGAGTGGGTCCACCGCAACGACCTGGTGCTTCTATGACCCCACGCAACCCCATTTCCACCCCGGAGCCAACCCGCCCGCAGAAGCCAAGACCCCCGCGCGGGTCGCTGCCCCCGCTCCGGCAACTGCTGGAAATCATGGCCATTCTTCGTGGGCCTGGGGGATGCCCCTGGGACCAGAAGCAGGACCACCGGTCCCTCCGCTGGCACGCCGTGGAAGAGGTCCATGAGTTGCTCGACGCCATCGAGTGCGGCGATGACGCCGACCTCGCGGAGGAACTGGGAGACCTCCTCCTCCAGGTCGTCTTTCACGCACAGCTGGGTCGTGAGCGGCGTTCCTTCGACTTCGACAGCATCTGTCGCGGGCTGGTCACGAAGCTCGTGCGCAGGCACCCCCACGTGTTCGGCGAGACCCAGGCCCGGGACGTGGACCAGGTCTGGGCGAACTGGGAACGCATCAAGCAGGCGGAGAAGGCGGGATCTCCCGGGGAGCGAACGTCCCAATTGGATGGGATTCCAAGGCATCTCCCCGGACTGATGCGTGCCCAGCAGCTGCTGAGGAAGGCGGTCAGGGCCGGACTGATGGACGCTCCGGACCGGAGACTTCCCACAGCCTCCCGAACCGAAATTGCCGCCGAACTTTTTCGCCTGGCGGCCGAATGTCAGTCCCGGGGCTGGTCCGCCGAGGAATTGCTCCGGGCCGAGATCCGGCGCCGTGAGCGTGGTTTCCGCCAGGCCGAAACGGTTCGGGACCGTACCGGGATCTCCCCGACGGGCCCGCACGCAATTGGAAAACCAGTTCCCCGACGCCGGAAGCGCTCTACTCTCCCGCGCGTACAACATGGCTGACCCTCGATACGCCCGGCTTGCCGATGTGCTCGTCAACTACTCGTGCGCCCTTCAGAAGGGGGATCGAATCCTCCTCGACCTGATTGACGTGCCGGATGAAATCGGGGTGGCCTTGATCCGGGCCGCCCGAGCCGTCGGGGCGATTCCCATCGCCGAGGTGCGGCATTCCCGGCTCATTCGTGAAACGGTGCGGGACACCGGACCGCTGCATGCAAAACTCGTCCGGGACATCGAACTGTCGCGGATGCGCCGGATGCAGGCCTACATTGCCGTTCGGGGCACGCACAATGCCGCCGAATCCAGTGATGTGCCCGGAGACCGGTTGCGGTTGTATTCCAAAACGCTGCGTCCCGTCTTGAACCACAGGGTCAACCAGACCCGGTGGTGCGTCCTGCGATGGCCCACGCCCTCAATGGCCCAGGCGGCCAACATGAGCACCGAGGCCTTCGAGGATTTCTATTTCGAGGTGTGCACCATGGACTACCGGCGGATGTCCCGGGCCATGGCCCCGCTGACCCGGCGGATGCAGCGTGCCGACCAGGTGGCCATCAAGGGACCGGGCACCGACCTTCGCTTCAGCATCAAGGGCATCGGCGCCAAACCCTGCGAGGGCACCCGGAACATCCCGGATGGTGAAGTCTTTTCCTGCCCCGTCCGCCGGTCCGTCGAGGGGTCCATCCAGTTCAATACGCCCACCCTCTATGCCGGCACACGCTTCGAGAACATCCGGCTGGAGTTCCGCAGCGGCCGGATCGTCCGGGCCACGGGCTCCGAGGCGAAGCGCCTCAATGAGATTCTCGATACGGACGCCGGGGCCCGGTACATCGGAGAATTCAGCCTCGGTTTCAATCCGTACATCATGAACCCGATGTGTGACATCCTCTTCGACGAGAAGATCGCCGGATCCCTGCACCTGACTCCGGGCCAGGCCTACGAGGACTGCGACAACGGAAACCGGTCGGCGGTCCACTGGGACATGGTCCTCATCCAGCGACCCGAATGGGGCGGCGGGGAGGTCTGGTTCGACGACGAGCTGATCCGCAAGGACGGGCGCTTCCTGCCCAAGGATCTTCTGGGTCTCAATCCCGAGAACCTCCGGCAGTAGGGCCGCAGCAGAACGGGTGCCCGACGGCCGTTCGCCCACCGGTCAGAGGGCCGACGGGCTCCCAATGCGCCACAGCCGCCCATCACTGCGCACCCAGAGAGAGTCCGCCGCGATGGATGGTGTTCCAATAATCGACTGCCCGAGGTCCAAGGTCCCGATCTGGGCGGCCTCGGGCGCTTCGGGGTCCGAGACCCGGGCGGGATCCACCACTTGGACCACACCGTTTTCGTTGACGCAATAGAGCCGGCCGCCGGCTGCCACGGGGGTCGCGCTGAAAGGGCCCTGAAGCCGCAACTGCCAGAGCCGGCGCCCATCGGTCGCGTCAGCACAGGTCAAAATGCCACCGTCGTTCAGCGTGAACACGCGACCGTCCAGCACCACGGGGCTGGGCGTTCCCGGACGCAGTTGTCCGGACCGCCACACCTGTCGGAACGCGGTTCCGTCGGGGGCCAGCTCAAGCACGGTCAGCCCCTGGGAAGGCACGTACAGACGTCCGCCGCTCACCGTGGACGACGGTACCGTGGAGGCCCCTTCGGCGTAGCTGGCCACCGTGGTTCCGGTCTTGGGATCCACCAAGGTCACTCCCTGAAAGGACTGGAGGGCGACCCGGATGCGTCCTTCCGGGTCCGTGATCAAAACGGGTGAGGTCCAATTGGACCGTTTGGGGCGATCCAGTTTCCAGCGGTTGACCCCGGTGACTGCATCCAGACCCGCGGTGAACGACTCGGCGTCGTTCTCCACCTGGGTGATCACGACGCCGTCGGTGACCACCAGTGACGACGACATGCCCAGCGAATTGCTGGCATTGGGGTAGTCACGACCCAGTCCCCGGTACCAGACCAGCCGGCCGTCGAGGTCGAGGGCCACGCAATCGTTGGACGAGAACAGCGCGTAGATTCTCCTCCCGTCACTCGCGGGTGATGGCGTGGCGCCGCTGATCTTTTCGTGGGTCATCGTCCGCCCGGTGGCCCAGAACTGGCGCTCCCAACGCAGGGAGCCGTCCGCCAGGTTGAAACACAACACATGCAGGCGGTCCTGCTTCGCACCGCTGGTGGCCGTCACGAAAATCCGGTCACCGATGATCAGTGGTGAAGAAAGACCCCGCCCGGGCAGCGGCGCCGTCCACAGGATGGACTGCGGATCCAGCCGCTCGGGCACCCGGGCACCCGAGGCAACCCCATCTCCGTTCGGCCCCCGAAACTGAGTCCAGTCTGCCGCTCCGAGCAGCCCGGTGGCCAGCAACCATGGAACCAGCACCCGCCACCGCGTAGTCATCACTTCGGGCATCATTTTGAGGATCGAATCGGCGTTCCCTCGGCATCCGTCACGCGCAACTGGAATTCCCACTCCCGCGTCCAGTCCTCGGTCTGCTCATTCTGGCAGCACTTGACGAGAATCGTGTTCCGGCCTGGCCGCAGCTCGAAGGGAAGGCGGTACTGGTCCATCTCCGCAGCGCGATGATATTCGTCGCGCCCGAACAGGAACTGTCCGTTCACCCAAACCTTCCAGCCATTCTTGCAACCGAGCCGGATCTGGGCGGGCCGCCCGGTTTCCGACCAGAATTCCGTCCACGCATACCCCGTGACCTCCTTCAAGGGCGACAGGGGCCGGTTGAAATCCACGAGCCCATATTCATCGAGGGTCTCGTAATCCTGCCAGCGGACCCTCACACCCTTGCCGCCGTGTTCTGCGGCAAGGTCCACCGATTCCTCCGGAGGGAAGCTGCTGGAAAACCCGCCACCGCCGGAGTTGTCGAAGGGCCCGATCACCTTCCATCGGGTCACCCAGCCAAAGGTCTCCCGGAGGTCCACCGGTTCACCCAATCCCCGGAGCTTCTGCGCCAGTTCATCCACCTGATCCGCCTCCCGGGCGGCTGCCAGGGCACGGCGGAAGGACGCCACCGCACCCGCGGTGTCTCCGGACTCCGCCAGCGCCGCCGCACGGCCGGCGAGCCGGGCAACGGCATCCCGACGCATCTCCGTGCCCGGATCATTGAGGAACTGGTCCAGCAACACGCTGGCCCGGACGGGATCCTGCCCCTGCAGGAGTTCGAACGCCATGCGCCGGGCCCGCGGATGGTGGCCGGTGTCACCGACAAAGGCTTCCAAGTCCGCAAGGGCGACGACCTGCCCGGAAGCCGCCCCACGCTGCACGACAGTTTCCACCGCAGATCGCAGCCAGTTCAGCGCGTAGTCATTGGCGCCGTCCATGGCCGCCAGCAGCCCGGGCACCGCGGCGACGGGCGCCCCGGCCAGCACGGACCACGCCGCCGCCGCGGCCTCATGACCCCGGCCCTCGGGGCCCACCGATCGGACCGTTCCCGCCGCGGTCTCCAGCGCCGACGGCAGACCGGCGGCATTCGCGGGGATCCCCGAGAGTGCCGCCGCCGTCAGCGCAAGCCATCGGAACCAGGTGCCCATGTCCGGCGAAGCGTATCGGCGGCGGACCCGGCAGCAAGCCGCAGTTCGCACCGGCGATCCGGCCCGGAACTTACGCGCCCTGCCGGGCGTCCAACGAAAACCGCAGCGGGCCTTCACGGGAGCCCTCGACCCGGACCGTGTCCCCGGGCTTGACCTCCCCTCCCAGGATGCGCTCCGCAAGCGGATCCACCAGGTGCTCCTGGATGGCCCGCTTCAACGGCCGCGCGCCGAACTGCGGATCAAATCCCTCCCGGGCCAGGTGGGCCCTGGCACGATCGTCCACCATGAGGGTGATCTGCTGCTCCCGGAGCCGGCGGTCCACACCCCGGAGCTGAAGGTCCACGATCCGGGCGAGTTCCGCCTCGTCGAGGCTGTTGAAGATGATCACCTCGTCCACGCGGTTCAGGAACTCGGGGCGAAAGTGCCGGCGCAGCTCCGCGCGGACCTTGTCCTCCATGGCGGTCCGCGCCCCGACGGTGGAACGGCCATCCATGAAATATTCCTGGATGATCGGGGAGCCGATGTTGGAGGTCATGATCACGATCGTGTTCTTGAAGTCCACGGTGCGGCCCTGGCCGTCGGTGAGCCGGCCGTCATCGAGCACCTGAAGGAGCACGTTGAACACGTCCGGATGCGCCTTCTCCACCTCGTCGAGCAGCACCACCGAGTAGGGTCGGCGGCGGACCGCTTCGCTCAACTGGCCGCCTTCATCGTAACCGACATAACCCGGAGGCGCCCCGATGAGCCGGGACACCGTGTGCTTCTCCATGTACTCCGACATGTCAATGCGAATCATCGCGTGATCATCGTCGAAGAGGAACTCGGCGAGCGCCCTCGCCAGCTCGGTTTTCCCAACGCCGGTGGGCCCGAGGAAGATGAAGGAACCGACCGGACGATTGGGGTCCTGAAGGCCCGAGCGGGCCCGGCGCACGGCGTGCGACACCGCCTTCACGGCGGCCGGCTGGCCGATGACCCGTTCGCCAAGGCGCGACTCCATCTTCACCAGTTTCTCACGCTCCCCCTCCAGCAGGCGGGTGACCGGGACCCCGGTCCAGCTGGCAACCACCCGGGCAATGTCCTCGTCCGTGACCTCCTGCGACAGCAACCGCTCGCCGCCCGGGAGGTCCTTCATGGCCTGCTCGGCGGCAATGAGCTTTCGCTGCAGCTCGGGCAGACGACCGTGCTTCAAGGCGGCGGCGGCCGACAGGTCGCCGCCCCGCTCGGCCTTCTCCAGATCCGCCTTGGCCATCTCAATCTGCGCGTTCACGACGCTGACGGCATCCAGCGCCGCTTTCTCGTTCTGCCACTGTGCATTGAGCTGGCGCTGCCGCTCCTGGAGATTGGCCAGGTCCCCCTCGAGCCGTCTGAGGCTTTCCCGCGCCACCTCGTCGCGCTCCTTGGCCAGAGCCGTCCGTTCGATCTCCAGTTGCATCACCTGGCGATCCAGCTGGTCTATGGCGGTCGGCTTGGAGTCCAGCTCCATCCGCAGCCGCGACGCGGCCTCATCCACAAGATCCACCGCCTTGTCCGGGAGGAAGCGGTCGGCGATGTAGCGTTGCGAAAGCGTGGCGGCGGCCACCAGCGCGCTGTCCTGGATCCGGACGGCGTGATGGGTTTCGTACCGCTCCTTGAGGCCGCGGAGGATGGCAATGGTGTTCTCGACGGACGGTTCCCCCACGTAGACCGGCTGAAAACGCCGCTCAAGGGCCGGGTCCTTCTCGATGTGCTTCCGGTACTCGTCGAGCGTGGTGGCACCGATGGCGCGGAGTTCCCCGCGGGCGAGTTGCGGCTTGAGCATGTTGGCGGCATCGCCGGACCCCTCGGCCTGGCCCGCACCCACGATCGTATGCAGCTCGTCAATGAACAGGATGATGGCCCCCTCGCTGGCGGTGACCTCCTTCAGGAACGCCTTCAGCCGCTCTTCAAACTCCCCGCGAAACTTGGCGCCTGCGATCATGGCGCCGAGGTCCATCGCGATCACCCGCTTGTTTTTCAGCGACTCAGGCACGTCCCCGTTGATGATGCGCCGGGCGAGTCCCTCAACGAGCGCCGTCTTGCCAACTCCGGGTTCCCCGATGAGCACCGGGTTGTTCTTGGTCCGGCGGGTCAAGACCTGCATCACGCGACGGATCTCGTCATCGCGACCAATGACCGGGTCAATCCGGCCCTGCCGCGCCAGGGCGGTGAGGTCGCGCCCGTACTTTTCAAGCGCCTGGAACTTGGCCTCGGGCTGGGGATCGGTGACCCGCTGATTGCCGCGAAGTTCCACCAGCGCCTTCATCACGGCATCGCGCTGCACTCCGTTCCGGGTCAGAATTCCCTTGAGCGAGGCAGGTCCCTTTTCCATCAAGGCCAGGAGCAGATGCTCGGTCGAGACGAAGTCGTCCTTCAGACGGGTGGCCTCCTGGGCCGCGGCGACCAGCACCTGCTGCAGTTCAGACGACGGGTAGACGGGCCCGCCGCCGGAGACGCGGGCCCGCCGTCCCAACTCGGCGGCGAGATCGGATTCCAATCGCGGCAGGGTGACCCCGATCTTTTGCAGCAACTGGGGGATCAGGCTTTCCGTCTGGCGGGACAGGGCCAGCATCAAGTGCTCGCCATCCATCTGCTGATGGGACCGCTCGACCGCCAGTTGTTGCGCGGCCGCCACGGCCTCCTGGGCCTTGAGGGTAAACTTGTCGAAATTCATGATGCTCCCCCGGTGCTGCAAGGTGGATGCCGGTGTTCCCGCGATCCCTGGCCCCGGGAAACAGCCCGTTCCGAAAGGGGAGTGTGCCGGGACGCGTCAGGACACTCCCGGACGACGAGCCCAAAACGCACGAACTGACACGCGTCGGGCGCCGGGCCGCGCGCATCCCCCTCGCGGCCGCAATCTTGCGCCCATCCGGGGCTCCTTCCGATCGTTGAGAGACTCCTCTCATAACAATTTTCCGAGATTTTTGTGGCCAAGTCGGTCCTGCTTGATACGTTGCGCGGCCTTCGTTCCAATTCCGTCCGGATTTTGGGGCGGAGATCAATCCTGAGATCTTGATTTGTTCAACCTGGGAACTCGCCCGTGAGCGTCAAAAAAGGAGCCAGCCCGAAATCCGGCAGCCGTGCCAAGTCGCCGGCAACCGAGCCCGCACGTCCCAAGGCGACCCGCATCACCAGCGCGGCCTCCATCCTCGGCAGGCCGCTGGCGAGCCAGTCCAAGGGCGGTGCGGCCCAGTGGACCCCGATCGCCCGGATCAAGCCTGAGTGGCAGAAGTACTACCAAAACCTTCTCGACCTGCACGCGCGCCTGCGGGACCAGATGAGCGGCCTCGCCAAGGAGTCCCAAAGCGAGATGGAGAGCTACAGCCTCCACATGGGCGACTCCGGAACCGACAATTTTGACCGGGACTTCGCGCTCAGCCTGCTCTCCTCCGACCAGGACGCCCTGTACGAGATCGAGGAGGCCTTGAAGCGCATCGAGAAATCCACCTACGGCATTTGCGAGCTGACCGGCAAGGCGATTCCCCGGGCCCGGCTCGACGCCATCCCGTGGGCCCGATTCACGGTGGAGGCCCAGGCGCAGCTTGAAAAGGAGGGCGCCCTGAAACAGCGCCGCCTCGGCCAGCTTGGCAGTGTCGAGACGGGGGCCGCCTCGGAGTCCGACGATTCAGACGACGACGCCGAGGAGCGTCCGGTTGCCAAGGAAAAGGAGTGAGCTGTCATGCCGCGAGAAATTGTCACCATTGAATGCACGGAGGCCCGCAAGGAGGGCAAGTCGCCCAGCCGTTACCAGACGAGCCGGAACAAAAAGCTCCAGACCGACAAGGTGGAGAAGCGAAAGTATAATCCCGCCCTCCGGCGACACACCCTCCACCGAGAAATCAAGTAAGCCATGCCCCGCAAGACCAAGCTCGACGACTCGAAGTCCAAGCGCCGTTCGACAACCCGCACGCCCCGGGTCAAACCCAAGGTGGACTTCACCATTGACGCCATTGACTTCAAGAACGTGGCGCTCCTGCGCCAGTATGTCACCGAGAACGGCAGGATCCTGCCGCGGAAGTACACGGGACTCCCGGCGGCCTACCAGCGCCGCCTGGCCACCGCCATCAAGCGCGCCCGCCAGATGCTGCTGATGAAGTAGCCTCCCATCACTCCGAAGGCCCGCCGCGCACCGGCGGGCCTTTTCGTTGAATCCCCGTTGCCGTTCATTTGCAAAACGATCCACTGGCAGTCACGCTGCCCCGATGATCCGGTTGCGATTCACCCTGCTGCTGCTGTCGGCATTCTTGTTGGGGGGGCTCCTGACCGGATCGGCCGCCGAGGCGCGGCGCCTCCGCATCCTGACCTCGATTGCCCCGCTTTACTCATGGGCGGCGAATGTGGCCGGTGATGCGGCGGAGGTGGAGAACCTCCTTCCGGCAGATGTCGGGCCACACGACTACCAGTTCCGGCCGCGCGACCTGCGAAAGATCCGTTCGGCCGACATCATCCTGCTCAACGGCCTGGGACTGGAATCGTGGTTCGCCCGCACCATTGCCGTCGAGGATCCAACGGCGGCCAAGAAGGTCGTGGAGGTGGCGGCCGGCGTTCCGGAAGCGCTCCTGATTCATGAGGTGCCGGCAATTCACCTCGGCGATTCGTCCGAACCGCACCTCCATCAGGGACCCGCAAATCCGCACCTCTGGCTGGACCCCTGGTTTGCCCGTCATGCCGTCACCAACCTGTTGCGCGCGCTGCGGGAGGCGGATCCCCAGCGCGCACCGGAGTTTGAACGCAATGCCTCCCGATATGTCACGCGGCTGGACACGCTCGAACGGGAGGTGCAGGCGACACTGGCCGCATTGACCCGGCGCCAGCTGGTGACCTTCCACGATGCGTTTCCCTACTTCTGCCGCCGGTTCGGACTGGACTTGGTGGGCGTGATTGAGGAGGTCCCGGGCACCTCGCCGTCCCCCCGTTACCTGGCCGACCTCTCCCGGGTGATCCGGGAGCGCCGCGTGGGGGCGATCTTCACCGAACCCCAGTTTGACGCACGCCTTGCCCGGCAACTGGCGCGCGACCTGGGGATCCGGGTCGCAGCCCTCGATACCCTCGAAACCGGGCGGCTCGCGCCATCGAGCTACGAGGACGGGATGCGCGCCAACGCCCGGGTGATCCTCTCGACCCTCGGCCCGCCATGACGGACATCCAGTTCCACCGCGCGGGTGCCGCCCTCGAGGTCCAGGATCTGCACGTCACCCTTGGTGATGTTCCCGTGTTGCGTGGCGTCTCCCTCCGGGTGCCCGCCGGCCAGCTCGTCGCGATGATCGGTCCCAACGGCTGCGGCAAGACCACCCTGCTCCGATGCCTGCTGGGACTGCAGAAGCCCGACTCGGGCATCCTCCGGCTCTTTGGAGACCCGGTCACACCCCGGACCCTGTGCCGCGTGGGCTACGTGCCCCAGCGCCTGACGCCCGAGCGCAGTTTCATCCTCAGCGTTCGCGAATTTCTGGCGCTCAAACTGCCGTCCACGCGCCACTGGTTCTGGCGGTCGCGGCGCCATCTCGACCGGCAGTTGCTCGATGCCCTCCCCGATCTGTCCCTCGAACCGCTGCTGGACCGCCCGGTCGCCGCGCTCAGCGGGGGCCAGCTCCAGAGGGTGCTCATCGCCTTCAGCCTGCTCGGCAAACCCGAGTTGCTCCTGCTCGACGAACCCACCGCCGGTGTGGACACTCCGGGCGAACAGTCGTTCTACGAGCTGATCCGCCGCATCCATGAGCGCCAGCAGCTCACCGTGTTGCTGGTGTCCCACGACCTGTCCATGGTGTACCGGCATGCCACCCGGGTCTTCGCGCTGAACGGCGTCATCTGTTGCGAGGGCACCCCGGAGGAGGTGATGAACGCGGATTCCCTTCGCCAGGCTTACGGCATCCACGTGACCCCGTATCACCACCACCACGCGCCTCCGGAGGTTTCCCGATGAGTCGCGCCGGGGTGACAGGCCTTCCTCGGAACACCAGCGGGGGCGAAAGCAGCATCGGCAATGTGGACTGAGCCGTTCATGCAGCGGGCGTTGTTGACCGCCCTGCTCCTCGGGCCCCTCTGCGGGCTGCTCGGCGTGTTCGTCACTGCACGCCGAATGGCCTTCTTCAGCGACACCGTGGCCCACGCCGCCCTCGCCGGTGTCGCCGCCGGCCTTGCCCTGGGCTGGGAGCCCTCCTGGCCCATGGCCGGCATCAGCCTCATCGTCGCCCTGCTGATCCTCTGGCTGCGCGAGCACACCGAGCTCATGAACGACACGATCATGGCCCTGCTGATGTCGGCCTTCATGGCCGCCGGGGTGGTGGGGTTCAGCCTGCTTCGGGGGTTTCGGGGGGAGCTCCACCGGTATCTGTTCGGGGACATCCTCAGCGTGGGTTCCGGCGACGTCGGCCTTGCCGCGGTCTTGGGAACCACGGTGATCGGCCTGCTGTTTTTTGGACTGAGCCCGCTGAGCTTGCTGACCGTCCACGAGGAACTGGCGCACGTGACCGGGATCCCCGTACGGCGCCTGAATCTGATGTTTGTGGTGGTGCTGACGCTCGTTGTGGCGATGAGCATCCGCCTGCTCGGCATCATTCTGGTGACCTCCCTCCTGGTCATTCCACCCGCGACGGCAAGGAATCTGGCCGGCAACCTCCGCCAGCAGATCGTGCTGAGCATCCTCACCGGCCTCCTCGGCGCCGTAGGCGGTGTCCTGCTCAGCTACCAGCTCGACCTGCCCTGCGGTCCCACCATCGTCCTGACCTGCGTCAGCCTGTTTCTGATCACGCTCGCCGCCGCCCGGCGCCCGGGCGCCATCCGGCCGCCCCGGCCGGCCTGCCCATGAAGGATCCCTGTCCGCCCCATGCGCATCAGCATCGCCTGATCCCGCCGCCCCTTGGCGATCTCACCGCGGCGCTGCGCCGGCACGACCGCAAGGTGACCGGACCGCGCCAGGCCATCCTCGAAGTCCTGCGCCGCCACCAGCACCCCCTTTCCAACCGGGAAATCCATGCCGCCCTTGGAAAGCGCGGATGCGACCTGGCCACCGTCTACCGCAACCTGCACACCCTGGAGACGATGGGAATGGTCCGCCGGTTCGACCTCGGCGACGGAACCGCCCGGTTTGAACTCGTCCCCGAGGGCGATGACGGCCACCACCACCATCTGGTCTGCACCGCCTGCACCCTCATCATCGAGGTCGAGGATTGCTTCCCGACCGAACTGGAGCAGGCACTCGCCCGACGACACGGCTTCGCCCAGATCACCCACCGCCTTGAGTTCTTTGGCGTCTGCAAACGGTGCGCCGCCCGCCCGGCTTCCAGCTGATTCCATCACACGCGCTTCCGCCCGCCACCCGTCGGTACAACCCAAACCGGGGGAATTCATCGCCGTCCCCATGCTGATCCGCATCCTCATTGATGGCTACAGCCTGCTGCACCGTTGGCCGGAGCTGGCCCCGGGGCGCCCCCGACACTCCGCGGCCGCCCGGGATGCGCTCCTCCAGAAGCTGAGGATCTATTGCGACGCGTCCCACACGCCGATCACCGTAATCTTTGACGGACAGGGCGCCCCGCCGGGGACCCCCGCCCCGGATTCCGGCCGGGACCTGGAGGTGCTCTATTCCGCCCGGGGGCGGACCGCCGACGATCTGATCGAGCGGGCAACCTTCCGGCTCCGCGAATTCGGGGACGTGCTCGTGGTGACCGACGACCACGCAGAGCAGGAGACCGTCTCCGCATCCGGCGCCCTCGTTTCGAGCTGCCGACCCTTCATCCAGCAGGTGGAGGAGCGCCTGAAGGAGGCGCAGGCTGATCTCCGGGCCGTCAATCAACGCGAGCAACAACGGTTTCAGCGCGGACGCGGACCGTAACGCGACACGGTCACACGCCAATCTGCGCCCGATAGGCCTCCGGGGTCAGCAAGCCCTCCACCTCCGGAGCCGCGGACAGTCGGACTTGAAAAAACCAGCCGTCGCCAAACGGGGACGCATTGACCAGCCCGGGGTTGTCGGCAAGCGCGGTGTTGACCTCCAGGACCTCGCCGGAAACCGGAGCGTAGATGTCGCTTGCCGTCTTGACAGACTCGACGACCGCGCAGGCTTCACCGGCCGCGAGGCGACGCCCGACATGGGGAAGCTCGACGAAGACAATATCGGTCAACTCGTGCTGGGCATGGTCGGTGATGCCCACGGTGGCGATGTCGCCCCGGACTCGAACCCATTCGTGGGATTTGGCGTACCGAAGGTCGTTGGGAACTTGGGAGCTCATGGAGAATTCCTAGCGCAATATTGGTTGGAGGGAATCGGGATCATGTTTTGCGGTAAAACGGCTTGCGCACCACCTCGGCAGGAAAGCACCGGCCGCGGATGTCCACTCCGACCCGGGTGCCGGGCGTCGCAAGATCCGAAGGCACGTACCCCAAACCGATCCCGACACCCAGCGTCGGACTCTGGGTGCCGCTCACCACCGTGCCAATGGGGACATCACCGGCATGGATCGCGTATCCGGGGCGGGGCGGGGCGGATTTGCCGGTCATTCGAAAAGCGATGCACCGCTTCGCGACCCCCTCCGACTTCTGCTTCCAGAGGACGGGACGCCCGACGAAGTCCCCCTTGTCGAACGAGACAAAGACGCCCAACCCCGCCTCGATGGGCGTCGTGTCCTCATCGAGCTCATGCCCATACAACGGATAACACACCTCGGTGCGAAGCGTGTCCCGCGCCCCAAGGCCGCACGGTTGGAGACAGCCGACGTGACCCACGGCGAGCACGTGCGTCCATAGAGGTTCCATCACCGTCGCCGGAGCCACCACCTCGAAGCCATCTTCACCCGTGTACCCGGTCCGCGCCACCCAGACCTCGACGCCACCAAACGTCCAGCCACTCACATCGTTCTTGCGGAGGTCGGTGACCCGGCCGGCAGTCATCCCTGCTGTGGACGCTCCCTCGAACACCTGCTCAATAAATTGAACCACCCGCGGCCCCTGGATTGCCAGCGCGCCGAAACGGTCGGACGCCGGATCCACGACCACACGACCCCGATCCGGAAAGGATTCCCATCGGGCCACGATCCAGGCGACATCGACGTCTATTCTCGAGGCATTGAGGATGAGCAGGTATCGCTCCGGACCGATCCTGTAGGCGTAGAGGTCGTCCACAGTACCTCCCCGTTCGTTGCAAAGGTGCGTGTACTGTCCCTGGCCCACCGCCAGTTTTCGGAGGTCGTTGGCCAGGATCCCGTTGAGGAACGTTTCGGAGGCTCCGCCCTCCACAAATACCTCCCCCATGTGCGAAATGTCGAAGAGTCCCGCCGCGCGTCGGACACAGTGGTGCTCGTCCACAATCCCGGAGTAGTGCACAGGCATCTCCCAGCCACCGAATTCCACGAGACGCGCCCCAAGGCGTTGGTGGACCGCAAACAGGGGGGTGCGACGCAGCGGCATCATTGGACGACCGGGATTCCTGAACTCCGTCAACCCCACTTTTCGGTCTTCATCTGGTCCTTTGGCAGCCCCAGGTCTCCGGTCACCAGATGCTCGACGGCCTCCACCATGTCGTTGGTGCCGCAGGCGTAGAACACCGTGGTCGCCGGATCGTCCACAAAACTGCGCACCCATTCGGGCGTGATGCGCCCCCGTCGCCCCGGCCAGGGATCCTCCGGCGAAAGCCGGGTGCAGGTGACATGAAATTGGAACCGGGAATTTCGGGCCTCCAGATCGCGGAACTCGTCGGCAAAGATGATGTCCTTGGTGGTCCGGACCGTGTACAGCACGGTGATGCGGGTGTCGAAGTCGCGGGTGGTGGCCTCACGCACAAAGCCCCGGAACGGCGTGACACCTGACCCGCCAGCGACGCAAATCAAGTGGCGGCCCGGAGGATCAAAGACCGGAAGGAACCGCCCCGCAGGCGGAATGACCACCATGCGGTCCCCTGCTTCGGCCCAGTCCACCACGCTCGTCCCCATTTTCCCGTCACGCTTGACCGTCACCTCATAAAATCCGCGGTCGAGCGCGCAGGAACTCAGGGAATACGCCCTCCGATACCTCGGCTTGTGGGGCCAGGCCACCGTGATGAACTGGCCCGTCTTGAACTCGCCCGGATCATAATCGGGCGGCCATAGGAGCCGGATGGTTTTGACGTCGGGGAGCTCAAGCCTGACCGACTCGATGGACATTTCCGCGATGACTTTGGCCATGATTTTGAGAGCGCCCCGGCAGGGCCGGGACCGGGATTCCGGGGCAAAACGGCCGCCGAAGCAAGGAGCGGATGCAGACGCCTCGATGGAGCGAAAACCCTTCCGGCAGACTCAGGGGGTCATCGGACACCCGTTTCAAACCGGACAATGATCTCGTCCGGCCTCGACATCCCCATCTCGCGAAGCGCCCGCTCGACCGTACGCGGATCCCGCTGGAGTGCCTGATGTTGCGCGTGAAGATTTCGCAGCTCGGCGTCGCCCTCCGCAGCCTGCGCCTGCAAGTGCTGCAACCGCTCCCGAAGGGCGCGGTTCTGGTGAATCAGGGGGAGATAGCTTACGGCAGCGGCCGCGAGCAGCGACAGGCCAATGAGCACGACCAGCAGGCGATTGGCGAATCCCCAAAGCCCGGAGTTCACTTCCTCCCGATTTCCGTCCGCACTCATGCCTGCCATCAATACCTCGGCTTGAAGGACCTTGCGGTGCGAACTCCGGGGACGCAAGCGGCTTCCAGCAGCCGGCAAGGACCGATCCGCCGCATCCCCGTGGTGTCAAGTTCCGCTGCCCGTGATGGCCGTTCGCGTTGGTCGCGGGTGCCGACGCCCCCCGGCTCAGGCGAGCTTGGCCAGCAATTCGTCGTTGGTGCGATGCTTCTTGAGCGCCGCCAGCAGGGTTTCCATCGCCTCCACCGACTGGAGATCGGTGAGCATCCGTCGCAGCTTCCGGATGGCCTCAATATGACTGGCCGGGAATAGCTTCTCCTCCTTCCGCGTTCCGGATTTTGGGATGTCAATCGCGGGGAACAACCGCCGCTCACTGAGCTTGCGGTCCAGGATGAGCTCCATGTTTCCAGTGCCCTTGAACTCCTGGAAGATCAGCTCGTCCATCCGGCTGCCCGTGTCAATCAGCGCCGTCGCCAGGATGGTCAGGGACCCGCCCTCCTCCACCTTCCGCGCGGCGGCGAACATCTTCCGCGGGATCTCCAGGGCCCGGGCATCCACACCCCCGGTCATTGTCCGCCCGGACCCGCCGTGCACGGAGTTGTACGCACGGGCCACGCGGGTGATGGAATCCAGCAGCACGAACACATCGCGTCCCGCCTCGACCATCCGCTTGCATCGCTCGATCATGAACCGGCTCAGACGGACATGGGTCTCGAGATCCTGGTCATTGCTCGATGCGACCACCTCGGCCTTCACGCTGCGCTGGAAATCCGTGACCTCCTCGGGACGTTCATCAATCAACAGCACCATCACATAGACCTCGGGATGATTGGTGGTGATGGCGTTGCAAATCTGCTTCAGGATGGTCGTCTTGCCGGTCCGGGGCGGCGCGACGATCAGGCCGCGGGTCCCCTTCCCGATCGGCGTGACCAGGTCAATGATCCGCTGTTCGAGCAGTTCCGAACTGGTCTCCAGGCGGAACTTCTCGATGGGGTCAATCGTGGTCAGGTTCTCGAAACGGATGGCATGGATGTATTCCTGATAGGTCTTGCCGTTGACCCGCAACACTTCCCGCAACTGGGGGCTGTTTCCCTTGTGGGGCGGGTTGACGGTGCACTCGATCTGACAGCCCTCACGAAGTCCAAGTCGCTTGATGGAGTCCGGAGTCAGAAAGACGTCGGTCGGCTTCGGGGCGTAATGCGACTTTGCGGATCTCAGGAAGCCAAACCCCTTTTCGGAAATCTCAAGAAACCCATCGTGAATCACAGGCTGTCCCTCCGGCCCCAACTGCGGTCCGGCTGGACGATTGCCAGGGCCGGGGCCGGGGCCCCGCGGCCCGGAATTTCCGGGGTGACCGGGTCGCCCAGGACCGCCGCCGGGTCGCCCGGTGGCGGCGACAGGACGCCCCACAGTGGCGGGAGGTCTCGACGGCGGAACACCCTGGATTCGGGACGCCGCCATGGGAACACTCCGATTGCCAACCACTTCCGATCCTCCGGTGGAGCCTCCCGGGACCCAATCCTGGGGGGCGGACCCCGGAACCGGGGTCGGTGTACTCTGATCGCTCATAGATGTCGTGATTTGTCCGGAAAAGGCCCGATCCCTTCAGGCGGCTCAATACCACCTCACGCCGCGAAATCCAGAATTGGGGAAGCAGTTCCCCGGCTAACTCAGGCGGGGACTGGCGAACCTTGGACCAGACATCGGTAGCCGCAATCCCGGACGGACGCAACCATTGGATGCGAGAATTCGAAAAAATGTTAGAAGCTCAGGCGGGAGACGCATTGAGCGCCTTGAGGGCTTTTCGATAATGAGTCACCCGCAGCACGAGAAGCCCGTCCCGCTCGCTCGGGCTGGTCGCGCTGTACGCATACTCGATGTTGATCCGTGCCGCGGAAAGGCGGCGGGCGATTTCGGCAAGCGATCCGGGGCGGTTGTTCCCATGCAGCAGCAGCACTTCGCTCTCCACCACCAGCGCCCCCCGATCCTCGAACACCACCAGGGCCCGCTGGGGGTCGCTCACCACCATGCGCAGCACCGTGTGGTCCACCGTGTCGCTCATCGAAAAGGCCAGGATGTTGATGCCGGCCTCGGACAGCGCCGTACACACCCGCGCAAGCGCCCCGGGGCGGTTGTTCAGGAAGAGGGCAAGCTGCGTTGCAACCTCCATTTTGGAAACGCCTTTCATGGCCGCCCAGACGCCGCGCACAGCATCTCCCGCGGCATCGCGCCGTCAATGAGGGAACGGCGCCCTCCGGGGACCATGGGACAGAAGACGCCCGAATTCCTTCGCACCCTTCTGCCAACTCCCGATCCTTTGATGAAGAAACGCCGCCCTCCTTGCGGAAGGCGGCGCTTCAACCCAAACGACCCTAACAAGTCCTGCCACCCGACAGGACGTTCAGAAGTTAGCACCTTCAATGCCAATCCGCGCTGAAGGTGCGACTGACTGGAAGTCCCCGGCCGCCGGGTGGTCCTCGCATCGGCAATTCCTTGATGGCTCACGGTTCGTCCGGAAAAGGATCGGGCTCCGCCAGCGTTTGCGCGGACGGATCCTCATGGGCGAGGTGATGGGTGATCCGCCACGCATGATACCCCAGCCGGTCCAGCCATCGGATGACGTCGAGCAACTCCAAGGCCGTCGAGGGATCCGACCGACCGGTGGCCGTCTCGCGAAGAATCAGGGGCCGATCCAGACGTCGGAGCTCCGCGAGATCCGCGGCCTTTGACGCCACCGTCACTTCCCAGGACTCGGGACCGCCGTGGCGCAACCCGGAGGCGCCCAGTTCGAGCAGTGTCGCCGTCAGACGCACCGCACCCTGAAGGCGCGGATCCCGGATTCGCGTGCCGATGCCGCCCGGGGGAGTCCAACGGGCCTGAAAACGGGCCAGGTGATCCAGGGCATGCAACTGCGCGAGCCTTCGCCGGGTCACCCGATCGTCCTCAGCCACCGCCGGGATTTGCGGGAAAAACTCCTGCAACCGCGCCAGCGCCGCCCGCGGCAGCGCCAGGCGCGCCGTGGAAACGGCGTGCATGGGGTTCTCCAGAACCGACCGGGCTGCATCGAACGATTCCGCCGCCGTTTCAGACAGGGCTCGGCGGGTCGCCTCCAGGGCGACCGCAGGTGTCTTGAGGACGGTGGAGTCGAGGTGACGGGTCAACACCGGCCCGCGGTCTGGGAGCCACTGCTCGATGATCCGGGCACCCCGTTCTGCAAACGGCAGGAAAATCAGCACGCCCAAGGCAATAAATCCCGTATGAAAGGCAGCGAGACTCACCGCCCCGGGGTCCAGCCCCGCATGCTCCTGCGCCTGGCGGATGCCCCATAGGAAAACCGGCAGCAACACCAGGGCGATCAGGCCGCTGGCCAGGTTGAACACCACATGCGCGAGGGCCGTACGCTTCGCCGGCACTCCACCGCCAATCGCCGCGAGCACCCCGGTCACCGTCGTTCCCACGGCGGCGCCGATGACCAGGGATGCCGCCTGCTCAAAGTTCACCGCTCCGGACTGCAGCGCCGTAAGCGTGGTCGCCACAGCGGCACTGGAGGACTGCATGACGACCGTCAGGAGGATACCCAGCCCCATGGCCACCCCGTGACCCCAAAGGCCTCCGGCGGGCAGGCGCGCCAGATGAAGCACCTGCGAAAAACCGCGCATCGCCAGTTGCAGGGTCTCGATCCCGATGAACACAAGTCCGAACCCCGCCAGGGCCAGGCCGAGAGACCGCCATCGCCCCGGAGCCAGTAACTTGATGAAGGTTCCGACACCCACCAGCGGCAGCGCCCAGACCCCCAGGCTGACCTTGAGACCGAGGACTGAAACCAACCATCCCGTGCCCGTGGTGCCCAGACTGGCCCCCAGGACAACCCCGATGGCCTGGGGAAACGTCAGGAGTCCGGCGCTGACAAATCCGATGACGGTCACGGTCGTCGCACTTGAAGATTGCACCAGGACGGTGATCACCGCGCCGGAGCAGAACGCCTTGAAAGGCGTTCCGGTGAATCGGACCAGCGCGCGGCGGAGCGCCTCACCGGCAAACGCCTTGAGTCCGTCGGTCAGGAGCGTCATCCCGAGCAGGAAGAGGCCGATGCCGCCCAATAACTGACAGCTCGAGGTCAGCATCGGCACCCCCCGGATCGGCCGGCCAAACCGTGGCCGCTCACGGACCCGTCGCCTCCGCGAACCCCGCCCGCTTCAGGCCGCGTTCCAGGACCCCGCCACGCTTCATGCGCCTCCACACGGAACCCGTCCGGTAATTCTCCGCCATCAACAGGATGGCCCCCTGATCAATGCCCAGGGTGTCGGTCGCCCACCAATCGCGTGTCCGGTTGAAGGCATCGCGAAACCCATAGGGCCCCCACAACCGGTCGCGGTGATTCGTCTCCAGCGCCCGAAGCGTGGGCAGACACACCTCCGGGGCAAAAGGAAGTGATCCCCCCACGGCGGTCGGGGCGAGCGTGCCGTCGTCGTTCTCCGGAGGCGGGGCGCCCCGCGCGGCATAGCCGTCCGGGCCGTCGCAGGCCGTCAGTCCCCATTCCAGGGGACCGTAGTTCGGAAAACGCGCGGACTGTCCGATGCAGTAGGCCCGTTGGGCCAGTGTGGCCCGCCGGCTGTTCTCAAAGTAGGTGATCCCACGGCGCCGCATGTAAGCGTCAGCAATTCCCCGGAAGTCCACCCAGCAATGCGAATACTGATGTCCAAACAGCGGGGCAAAGACGACGTAGGACTGCCCGTAATGCGTCTCCCAGCGATATCCCGACGTCCACGCCTCCCAGGAGATCCCGGACTCAGCGGACGCACCCAGCGCCAGCAAATACAGGATCATCGCCTCGTTGTAGCCCCGCCAACGGGACTCCAGAAATCCCGCCTCCGGGCGCCACCCCATGGTCAACGTGGCTTCGCCATTGGCCATCCACTGCCAGTCCACGCGATCCACCAGCTGCCGCGAGAGAGTCCGGATGCGCGCCTCCCCGGGGTGGGACTCCTCAAAAAACAGGGACGCATCCAGGACCCCCGCAAGGAGGAGCGCGGTATCCATGGACGAGAGTTCGCACTGCCACGCCCGCAGTCCGGAATCCATCTCCAAAAAGTGGTAATACCAACCGCGGTGCCCCATCATCCCGTCCTGGTCGGGACCCTGGGGTCCCCGGGCAAGCGTTTCGAGGGTCCGCAACACGCGCTGCCGGCCCGTGGATCGGTCCACCCACTCCCGTTCAATCCCGATCACGATCGCGGACAGACCAAACCCCACCGCGGCGATGCTACACGGCGCGCCCGGGGCGGACCGATCCCGAACCAGCCCGTTCTCGGGATTGACCTCGTGCCAGAAGTATCCAAAGGCTGCCTTTTGGAGGCGCTCCAGAAACGCATCGTCCGTCTCGGCATGGACGATCCCGGTGAGTACGACCAGGCTCGACAACCCGGTCAGGAGCCAGCGCGAGCCGTGCATGGCCGCTACCCTACTGGATCTTCCGGAAACGCCAACGAGATCCCGGAAGCACCCCCGGCAAAAAACCACCTACCTTGGTTCCTGGTCCCGACGACTCGGAAACTCGAAGGTCTGCGATCCTTCAAGGATCACGACTCTCATGAACCGCTGCACCTGTTCAGACACCGGAACCCGGTCCCGAACGGTGACCCGTTGGACGCCGCTGCCATCGGAGACCGCAACTTCCATCAACCCGGCGTCCGACCAGTCGAGCAGATCGCTCCCGGCCTCCACCCGATATTCGCGGTCGGGCCGAGGCGAATCAGGCCGCGCATAGGTGATCGTCAGGTATTCGACCTCCCCATCGCGGGTCACCCCGCAATGGACTCCGGTCCCCGGAGCCGCCCCGGGAGGCGACGGCCCGTAGAAGACGTCTCCGGGATGTGGACGTTCCCCGGGAGTCGGCGACGTGCCGCCCGTCGCGGAAATTGCGCCACGGGAGGCCGCGGTCTCCAGGTTGAGGTAATCGAAATTCAACCAGTAGGTCCGGTCGGCCTCCAAGGGCCCGGTGCGGACCAGTTCGATCGAGTTCGCCCCCGCCGTCGCGCCCACTGCTCCGGACGAAACGTCCATGGAGAGTCGCGACGGGCGATCGAGGCGGTTCGAGTAGAGCGTGGTGGCCATCCCCGCCCCGTTCCGAAATCGGATCACCACGTCATGGTGCCCATACCCGGGCCCCTTCTGGTTGATCGGGGCCCGCAGCCAATACCCGCAGCTTGAGAACTCCAGATTCAATCGAAGCCGGGAACCCGGATTCGCCTGGGCACCGCTCAGGATGAAATGAACCCGGTTGGTGCGGTCCGCATGGGTCAGCGAACGTTCCCAAGCCGCGAAGGGCTCCTGTTGCGGAACGTCAAGAGGAAGTCGCAGCCCGTTGAATCCCGCCGGGTAGATCCCGGCGCAGTAGTAGTCGTCGTCCGGACCCGGATTGCCGGACGCCTGATGCAACGGGTCTCCCGGAAGCCGTGTCACGGCCCCCGGCGCCGGGTCCGCACGTCCGTTCTCCATCGAAAACTCGCCATAGGGCGCGTAGGGCTCCCGCGACGGATCATCGTCAACTCCGACCTGCCATGCCACGCGGAACGGCTCCAAGGCCGCCTTGGGGATGGAACTCTCCAGGTTGAGGTAGTCAAAATTGAGCCAGTAGGTCCTGTCGGCCTCCAGAGGCCCGGTGCGAACCAGTTCAATGGAATTGGCCCCGACGGTTGCACCCACCGCGCCGGCCGGGAACTCCATCGCCAGCCGCGAAGGGCGATCGAGCCGGCTGGAAAAAAGCGTGGTAACGGACCCGGCTCCGTTCCGGAATCGGATGACGAGGTCATGCGCCCCATATCCCGCCCCCTTCTGGTTCACCGGGGCCAACAGCCAGTACCCGCAACTCGAAAACTCCACGTTCAACCGCAGCCGCGCCGTCGGGTCCGCCTGGGCGTCGCCCAGGATGAAATGAACCCGGTTCGTACGATCCGAATGGGTCAGCGACCGCTCCCACGCTGTGAACGGCTCCTGATGGGGAACGGTGAGGGATTCCCGCAGCCCGTTGAATCCCACCGGGTACGTCCCCGCGCAATAGTAGTGGTCGTCGGGCCCCGGATTGTTCGAAGCTTGGTAGAGCGGGTCCCCCGGGAACCGCGTCACCGCGCCCGGCTCCGAATCGGCACGCCGGTTCTCCATCGAAAACTCGTCGTGCGGCGCGTAGGGCGAAACCGCCGGGTCATCGTCATGCCCGATCTGCCAGACCACCCGAAACGGCTCGAACGACAGGGGCGGGTTGGATTCAGGGGCAGCCGGTCCCGCGACGCGAATCGTCACCGCCGTCCCCTGGCTGAGATTGAAGTAGGTCCCGCCCGGGGTCCGCTCAAGGACCAGGTTCTTCACGAGATAGGTGTACGTCTGCCCCACCGGTGCCGCCTCCTGATACGATGCAGCGGCCAGCGGACTCGGGGTCACACTCGAGAATGGCCCCAGCGGCGACGTTGAGCGAAACACATGATACCCGGCGAGCCCGGGCTCGGTGGAGGCCTTCCACGACAACACCACGCGACCGTCAGCGCTGGATGCTGCCAGTGAACGCGGGGGCTCCACCATGTGGAGGCGCAAGGCGGGGTCACCCATCAGCCCTGTGTGCGTGCCACTGAGCGGTGGATACGGACCCCAGCGCGGGCCGCCAGGAGCCAGCGAAGTCCCGCCAGAAAGTGCCGCATTCTGGGAGGCGCGGACGGCCAATCCAACCGTCTCGCCCATGCCCATGGAATGCATGAAATAGGTGGGGGTGCCGGCCCAGATCGCCGCGAGCCCCAGCGAAGTGCCGTCGGCGTTTCCCGCCAGGACGGCACGCATCAGGTTGTCGGGGGTGTCCCAGTCGCCAAAATAGCTGCCAAACAGTGCCAGGAAGACCGCCCGGCTCGGCCGGGTTCCGAAGTCGGCCGTGGTTCCTCCGCCCGAAATGCCTTCGCGGGAGCCGAAGCCACCGAGATACCCCACCAGGTAGTCGCGTCCACCGGCATAAGCACTGGAAAACCACTGATCCGCCGGCACGACATCGAGCGTCACCGCCGGGGGACGCCCGAGCACGGAATAGGCCCAGTGCCAGCCCGTCATCCCGGTCAGATACTGGGGCAACCCGTCGCGAATCAACGAGCGCCTCGGAATCGCCCCGTACGGCGCCATCCGGTGACGGTACCGGTGCGCCCGGGCCAGATACCGCCGCAGCAGGTCCACCTCCGACACCGAAGCCGAAGGTGCCTTCTTCATTGCAGAAAGATCCACACGCCCGACGGCCAGCTCCAGCGCGCTGGGGAAGACGGACGCATCAAACTTCCCGTCACCCGGCACATTATGATTTCGCGGGTCAGCCGATCCCCGCTGGTTCACGAGAGTATCGGTCCAGATGCCGTCCATCTCGCCGTAGTAACCATCCGCCGGCCAAGCCCCCCGATGATTCGAATGACCATCCGGGCAAAGATCGCCGGAGTAGGGAACCGGCACGCGCCCCAGCAGGTAGACCATCCGGACCTCCGACGGCCTGGCCCGGTAGGCCGCCTGGATCCGCGCCTTCACGGCGGGAACGCCATCCGTCCGGGAGACCACAATCCGCTCGACACCCCACCCGTCACCCGCCAGATCCCTTTCCAGTTCGTGAATCTCCGATGCCAGCGGCACGGTCAGGCCCGATTCGATGACCAGAAGGAGGATGCCCCGCGCCGTCGTCGGCGGCACGTTGAACCCGGCGCTCAAGTACCCCAGGGCGGGTGACGGCATGGAGCCTGAGGAGCCCGGACTCAACCGACGTTCCAGCCAATACTCGTACTCCACGTTGGGGGCGGCCGAGGCGTCGGCAAACGAGGTGGCGGCGACCCCGAGATCTGCAAGCATCCCCCAGGTCGGGCCGCCCTTCACGCGCCGGTGGAGGCGCTGGGCGGTGATGTTGGATTGAAGTCGTTGGGACCAGGACAGCCGGATGTGCGGTGCACCGGACGACACAGACGCCCCGAGGTCCACCACCACGTCCGCAGGCCCCACGGTCTGCGCCCGAAGCGCCCCCGCCCACCCCAGGACGACCAGCACCGCCAGGACCGCCAGCAGCATGGACCCCCGTTTCATCCGCCCCCCCCTTCACGCGTCCCATTCCGGGACAGCAATCCCCGGCCACGCCACAGCGTCATCTCAGGCAGGCTCCGCGCAGACCGCAATGAGGCAGACCGGCGGATTTCAGGCTGCATAAATAGGTTGCGACTTGGAATCATTCGGCTGATGCGGCGCACCGAGTCTCCACGGCACATCGCGCGACGGACTTTTACCGAACTGGGTCGGCGGAGAGCAGAGGTTCTCGAGGAGTGAATCAATGCGACATCGGCAGGGCGAGCCTTTTCTCGAACGGGCTCGGGCCACCGGCCGCCATCTTCGACGAAGGGAATCCTGGACGGGCTGCCAGTCCGGCTGCAGACGAGACGGGTCCGTTCCAGACCCTACGCCAACCGGGCCGATGCCAATCGGCCGTTGACCATTGAACGTAGGAAACCCAGTTTCCGGGTCCGTGGTGGAATGAAGACCCTGCTGTTCGTTTGCACTGGCAACACTTGCCGCTCCCCGATGGCGGAGGCGCTCGCCCGCCGGGCCCTCAACAGGCTTGGAATGGGCGGCTGGCGCGTCCTTTCCGCAGGCATCGGTGCGGTAAACGGCCAGCCCCCCAGCCCCCATGCTGTTGGAGCCATGCAGGCCTGCGGACTCGACATTTCCGGTCACCGGTCCCGCATGTTGACCGGGGAGACGGCCCGCGCGGCCGACGTGATCTGCGGCCTCACCCGCAGCCACGTCGAAGGAATCCAGTATCTGTATCCCGAAACGGTGGGGCGAACGTACCTTCTGGGCGGGTTCGATCCCGACGGCCCCGGAGACATTCCGGATCCCATCGGGGGGCCCATGGAGGGCTACCTCGTCTGTCGCGACCAGATCCAGCAAAGCATTGATTTCATGATCAAACACCTCGACGAACCCGCCGCCGCCGCGGCACCGCGCGTCGGTCTCGCCATCGCGGCCGGATCGGACCACGCAGGGCTCCCCCTCAAACAGGCACTGGTCCGGATGCTTGAGGACCAGGGCCTCACGGTGCACGACCTTGGCACCCATGATCCGGATCCGTCGGACTATCCGGAGTATGCACGGAAGGTGGCCGGGGAAATCACCCGCGGCGCGGCCGATCTTGGCCTGCTCTGCTGCGGGACCGGCATCGGCATGAGCATTGCGGCCAACAAGGTTCCCGGGATCCGCGCCGCCCTCGCCACGACGCCCGAGACCGCCGCCCTGGCCCGTGAGCATAACGATGCAAATGTACTTTGCCTCGGGGCGCGGACGACCGCCCCTCCGGATGCCGCACGAATCCTTGAGGCGTTTCTCCTGGCTCCATTCGCCGGGGGCCGCCACGAGCGGCGGGTCCGGAGCTTGGAATCCGAGGGGACGCCGGGAGCCGGAATGGCCGCCGTGGATCCGGCGATCGCGGAAGTCGTCGCTCGCGAAGCGCGCCGGCAACGGGAGAACATTGAACTCATCGCGTCGGAAAATTTCACGAGCCGCGCCGTGATGGAGGCCCAGGGAAGCGTGCTCACCAACAAGTACGCCGAAGGCTACCCGTCGCGGCGCTGGTACGGTGGCTGTGAGCATGTGGATGTCGCCGAACAGTTGGCCATTGACCGGGCCCGCGCCCTGTTCGGCGCCGAACACGCCAACGTCCAGCCCCACTCCGGCTCGGGGGCCAACATGGCGGTCTACTTCGCCATGCTGAAACCGGGCGATCGCCTCCTGACGATGGATCTGTCGCACGGTGGCCACCTCACCCACGGCAACAAGGCCAACTTTTCCGGCAAGTTCTTCGAAATCGTCCATTACGGCGTGCGGCGTGAAGACGAGCGGATTGACTACGACCAACTCGCCGCCCTTGCCCGGGCGCACCGTCCGCGCATGATCACCGTGGGCGCCTCCGCCTACTCCCGGGTCATTGACTTTGAGCGGATGGGCGCGATCGCCGTCGAGGTCGGCGCCCTGCTCCTCGCCGACATCGCCCACATCGCGGGACTGGTCGCCGCCGGGATCCATCCCAGCCCCGTGCCGCATGCCGATTTTGTCACCACCACCACGCACAAGACCCTGCGCGGCCCGCGGGGCGGGCTGATCCTGTGCAAAGCCAGACATGCCCGGGCGGTGGATTCCCAGACCTTCCCCGGCATCCAGGGGGGGCCCCTCATGCACGTGATTGCCGCCAAGGCCATCTGCTTCCAGGAGGCGCTTCAGCCGGCGTTCGCCGCCTACCAGCGTCAGGTCGTCGCCAACGCCCGCGCCCTCGCCGAGGGCATGTCGCGCAACGGGTTTCGCCTGGTCTCCGGCGGCACGGACAACCACCTGATGCTCGTGGATGTCGGCGCCCGGGACCTCACGGGCAAGCAGTCGCAGCTGGCCCTCGACGAGGCGGGCATCACCACCAACAAGAACACCATCCCGTTCGAAACCCGATCGCCGTTCGAGGCCTCCGGCGTCCGGCTCGGGACCCCCGCGGTCACCACGCGCGGCATGCGCGAGCCCGAGATGGCGGCCGTCGCCGACATGATCAGCGAGGTGCTGCTCGATGTGGGCAGCGCCGCCACCGCCCGTCAGGTTCGGGAGCGCGTCCGGGATCTCACCGCCCGGTTTCCCCTGCCCGCCTGACCCGCCCGGGCCGGCGGCCATGCGGGGGATTCATGCCGGCGCCGGAACTCATGAAATCAGGCCATGCGGCCGGCGTGGGTTTTGCGGACTTGAAGCTTGAACCGGAATCCGGGAACACCGTGCAATGAGGTCGTGCTGCATCGGTACGCCCCCGAGGCCTTCTTCGACGAGATGTTCACCCAGGACGGTGAGGTGCGCCCGCACTACCGTCGGTTTCAGCAATGCTTCGCGCGGCTCCCCCAGGATGACTTCGACCGCAAGCGGCAGGCCGTGGACCTCGCATTCCTGCGCCAGGGGATCACTTTCAACGTCTACGGGGACTCCAAGGGCGCCGAGCGGATCTTCCCGTTCGACCTTGTGCCGCGCATCATTCCGGCACACGAATGGGATCTTCTCGAGCGGGGGCTCGCCCAGCGGATCACCGCGCTGAACCTGTTCCTGCACGACATCTACCATGAGCAGCGCATCCTGAAGGACGGCGTCGTGCCGCCACTGTATGTGCTCTCGGGCAAACATTTCCGGCGCGAATTCATCAATTTCAACGTCCCCAGGGACATCTACATCCACATCTGCGGTTCGGACCTCATCCGGGGCGATGACGGCCGCTACCTGGTCCTTGAGGACAATGCCCGGTGCCCGAGCGGCGTGAGCTACGTGCTCGAAAACCGGGGCGCCATGAAGCGGACTTTTCCGGCCATGTTCGAGCAGGTGGGGGTGCAACCGGTCGAGCACTACCCGCAGGAACTGCTGCGGATGCTGCAATACATCGGACCGGCCGGTGTGCCGGACCCCACCGTGGTCCTGCTCACCCCGGGAGCGTACAACAGCGCCTATTTCGAGCACACGTACCTTGCCCGGCAGATGGGCATCGAGATCGTGGAGGGGCGGGACCTCGTCGTGCGGGATGCACGGGTGTACATGCGCACCACGCAGGGTCTCCAACCGGTGCATGTCATCTACCGGCGCATTGACGACGACTTCATTGACCCGACCGTTTTCCGGCGCGACTCGATGCTGGGGGTTCCCGGGCTCGTGAACGCCTACCGTGCGGGCAACATTTCGCTGGCAAACTCGATCGGGACCGGCATCGCGGATGACAAGGTGATGTACTACTTCGTGCCGCGCATGATCAAATACTACCTCGATCAGGAGCCGCTGATTGACAATGTGCCGACCTACCTTGCCAACGAGGACTCGGACCGCCAGTACATCCTGGAGCACCTCGACCAGCTGGTGGTCAAGGCGGCCAACGAATCGGGCGGCTACGGCATCCTGATGGGCCCCAAGGCCAGCCGGCAGGAGCTCGAGGAATACCGGAAGAAAATTGAGGCCGACCCGCGCAACTTTGTGGCCCAGCCCATGGTCTCCCTGTCGCGCCACCCCACGCACGTTGGCAACGGGGACTTCGAGGGACGCCACGTGGATCTGCGTCCGTTCATCCTCTACGGCGAGAAGATCGTGATTGTTCCCGGCGGGCTCACCCGGGTCGCCCTGCGCAAGGGCTCCCTGATCGTCAACTCCTCCCAGGGCGGCGGCAGCAAGGATACCTGGGTGCTGTACGGCGACGAATGACCGCCACGCCCATGCACCCCGCCACGCCCCACCGAACTCCGGCCCCGATCCCGAACTGAACCATGCTGAGCCGCGTCGCCAACTGCCTGTACTGGATGTCCCGCCACACCGAGCGCGCCGAAAACATCGCGCGGTTGGTGGACACCAACCTCCAGTTGCTGCTGGATTTCCGGAACCTGGACGAGGAGCGGATCGCCGAGCAATGGCTGCCCATTGTGCAGACCACCGGCGACGAGGAGGCCTTCTTCAAGCTCCACGCCAAGGCCACCGCGGAGTCGGTCACGGAGTTCCTCCTGTTCCAGCCCGACAATCCCAACTCCCTCGTCCAGTCCATCTGCCAGGCCCGCGAAAACGCGCGCATGGTCCGCGACCAGATCACCATCGAGCTCTGGGAGGAACTCAACCGGTTGTACCTCTTCGTCACCTCGCCCGATGCCCGCCGCGTCTGGCGCCAGAGCCCCAGCGATTTCTTTGAGCAGATCAAGGCCAGTTCCCTGCAGATGATCGGCATCACCTATGCCACACTGCTGCACAACCAGGGCTGGCAGTTCACCCAGATCGGCAAGTTTCTCGAGCGTGCCGACAAGACGACCCGGATCCTCGACCTGCGTCACCGCACCCTGCCCGAGCGCGGGATGCCCAAGTCCATCAGCCAGGCCGAGTCCCTCGAATGGTCGGCCGTGCTGCGCTCCTGCAGCGCCTGGGACGCCTTCAAGTCCATCCACGGCGCCGAGGTGCACCCGCGGCTCGTCACCGAGTTCCTGATCTTCAACGAGGACTTCCCGCGATCGGTCCGCTTCTGCGCCGGGGAGCTCAACACCGCACTCCGGCACATCTCCGGGGTGCCCGAGGGCCGCTTTGTCAACGACGCCGAGAAACTGGCCGGACGACTCCTCGCCGAGCTCCAGTTCAGCACCGTGGACGAACTCTTCAGCATGGGATTGCACCGCTACCTCGACGGACTGCAACTCAAGCTCAATTGCATCGGAGACGCGCTGTTCACCTCGTATTTCTTCCTCTCCTTTGCCGGTTTCGACGAGGAGCAATTCGTCCAGCAGGAGGAGCAACAGCAGCAGCGACGGGCCGTTCACGGGAGACCATCCCCCGCCCCGCCGCAGCGACCCCGCGGCCCGGGCTCCTGATCCGGCGCCCTCCCTTCGTCCACCGCGGTCTCCCCACCATGAAGCGCATCGGAATTCTCACCGCAGGCGGCGACACCCCTGCCCTCAATGCCACCATCGCCGGCGCTGTCGCCAGGGCCAACCAGCTGCGCGTGGAGATTGTTGGCCTCATCAAGGGGTTCAACAGCCTCTTCAACCCCCGGGTCCCCCACCTGCTCCTGAACCCGTTGTACCAGGAGATTCCGGAACTGGACCCGACCAAGGGCGGCACATTGCTGGGCTCCTCCCGGGATTACGTGGATCCCTCGCAGACCGCGCAGCTCGACGAGATCGCCCACCGCCTCCGGCAGCTGCGGATCGAGGGCCTGATCTGCGTGGGTGGGGACGGCACGCTCAACGGCCTGCAGCCTCTCGCGGACCGGCTGCCGACCGTTCTGGCCCCCAAGACGATTGACAACGATCTCGGACTCAACCACCCCGGCGAACCGGACGAATGGGCACGGATCCCGGATCCGTCGGCAACGTCCGGGCATCGCTACCGGAGGACCGAGTCGCGTGCCGTCTTCGACCTCGACCAGATCGTCAATTACGCGACGCCGGGCTATGCGACGGCCGTGTTCGTGTCCGCCAGCGGCGTTGAACGGATTCGCACCACCGCCGAAAGCCATCGGCGCATCGCCATCGTCGAGGTCATGGGCCGTCACTCCGGCTATCTCGCCCTGGGTTCCACCTACGGGCGTCCAGACATCGTCCTGGTCCCGGAATCCCCGCTCGACCTCGAGCGACTGGTGGAACGGGTCAAGCACATCTACGACCTGCAGAAGAATGTGGTGATCGTCTGCGGCGAGGGGATCGTGGACGCCCAGGGACGCGAACTCGGCGCGGAGACCCGGTCATCGGATCCCGCGGGCAACGTGGTGCTCAGCGGTGCCGGCGAGGCGTTGCGGAACCGCATGATCCAGATGATCGGGGACCGGTACTTTCAGCTGTATCGGCGCGGCGACACCGCCCGCGAGGCGATCTTCACACGGAAGGTCGGCCACACGCAGCGCGGCGGCCGCCCGATCCGCTTCGACCGGTTTTACGCGGCGCAACTCGGCGCCCAGGCGGTCGAGCTGCTCCTCGACGGACGCAACAACGCCGTCGCCGTGCTGCAGTACAGCGCGCGGCAGGGCTTCCACGTCCGGGGCCACGATGCGAACCGGTTCCGCGACCGCTGGGGATTGATTCATGCACGGCAAGTGCACCCGGAGCTCTATGATCCGGTGCTGATGAAGCCCTCCCGGACCGGCATCGAGTATCTCATCCCCATCTTCACCGACGCGATCGGCAACGATGACACCGAGCATCTGCGCCAGACGTTGTTTGCGCCCGCAAACCTCACGCAGCCCTATCACTCCATCAACACCGACGTGAACAAACGGATCCGGTACCTGGAGGCGGCACCGTCCACCGGCTGATTCCCACGTCCTCCCCCCGAAGTCCCCCCCCATTCCATGCCCATCCACGTCAGCCTCCAGCATGCCACCCGGTACACCTACGATCGTCCGGTGGACCATGGCCCCCACGTGATCCGCCTGCGGCCCGCACCCCATTGCCGGTCCCGGATCCTCAGCTTCTCCCAGAAGGTCACCGGCGGGGAACATTTCATCAACTGGCAGCAGGATCCCTTCTCCAACTGGAACGCCCGCCTGGTGTTCCCGGACCGGATGTCCCACCTCAGCATCGAGGTGGAGGTCATCGCCGAAATGGCCGTTTACAATCCGTTCGACTTTTTTGTCGAGGAATCCGCAACGCACTACCCCTTCGCCTACGAACCCTCCCTGCGAAAGGACCTCGCCCCGTTCCTGGAGGCGGCGCCCCTGACCCCGGCCCTGCGGCAGTGCATTGACGGCATCCGGCGCGACCTTGTGCGCCATCCGGAATCCCTGCCCCACGTGCCCGCGCCGGAAGGTGGGCATCGCGCCGACGTCCATCACGACGGCGGTCAGATGCCCCCGGAAACGCATCCGCCCGCGCCCGGCAACGGGTCCCGCCTTCGGACCCTGGATCTTCTGGTCGCCATCAACCAGCGACTCCAGTCCAGTGTGCGCTATGTCATCCGGCTGGAACCGGGCGTGCAATCTCCCGAGGAAACGCTCTCCCTGGGCACCGGCTCCTGCCGCGATTCCGGATGGCTGCTGGTGCAATTGCTCCGCCATCTCGGCTTCGCAGCACGATTCGTCAGCGGCTACCTCGTCCAGTTGGCCCCCGACGTGAAGGCACTCGATGGGCCTTCGGGACCGACCGCGGATTTCACCGACCTCCACGCCTGGTGTGAAGTGTATCTGCCGGGGGCGGGATGGATTGGATTCGATCCCACCTCGGGCCTGCTTGCCGGCGAGGGCCATATCCCGTTGTCCTGCACCCCCGAACCCTCCACGGCCGCACCGGTGACCGGAGTCGTCGGGGAGTGCCGGTCCACCCTCGAGCACGAAATGCGGGTCACCCGGATCTTCGAGTCACCCCGGGTGACCAAACCCTATCGCGAGGACCAGTGGCAGCGAATCCATGCCCTGGGGCTGGCCATTGACGAGGATCTCCAACGTCAGGATGTCCGCCTGACCATGGGAGGCGAACCCACGTTTGTGTCCGTGGACGACCCCGACGGGCCGGAATGGAACTTCACCGCCACCTCGCCCCGCAAACGTCAGCTGTCGGGAACCTTGATCCAGAGGCTCCGTCGCCAGTTCGCCCCGGGCGCCCTGCTCCACTACGGCCAGGGGAAATGGTATCCGGGCGAGCCCCTGCCCCGCTGGGCACTCGCCGCGTACTGGCGCCGGGACGGCGTCCCGGTGTGGCGCGACGAGTCGCTGATCGCCGATGAGTCCAGGGATTACGGACACGGAATCCCGGAAGCACGGGAGCTGGCGCGCCGGCTCTGCGAAACTCTCGGGACGGATCCCCGGCACCTGATTCCCGCCTACGAGGACATCTTCTACTACACATGGAAGGAGCGTCGCCTCCCCTCCAACGTCACGCCGGCGCAGTCCCAACTCAAGAACCCGCTGGAGCGCGACCGGCTCGCGCGCCTCTTCCAAAAGGGTCTGGGCGACATCGTGGGATTTGCCCTCCCGCTGCGACGGGAACGGGCCGAAACAGAACGGGGCTGGGTCTCCGGATCCTGGTTCCTCCGCGACGGAGAAACCCTCTGGCTGCTGCCCGGCGATTCGCCCATGGGCCTGCGGCTGCCGCTGGATTCCATCCCGTGGGTCTCCGAGCGGGACTATCCGTGGGTCTGGCCGCAGGATCCCACCGGCAAACTGCCCCCCCTGCCTCGCGAGTTCCCCTACGGACCGGAACGAGCCGCTCAACGCTTCGTACGCACCGGAACCACCCCGATGCCTCCGGATTTCGGTCAGGGTGGGCGGGCGCAGTCCCTCGGGGATTCCGCCAGGGATCGGGCCGCGGCATCCGCAGAGGCGGCATCCCGCCAGCCGGGGCCAAATGAAAGCGCGCCGTGGGTCATCCGGACGGCTCTTTGCATTGAACCGCGCGAGGGGCGTCTGCACGTGTTCCTGCCACCGGCGGCCACCGCGGAGGACTACCTGGATCTCGTCGCCGCACTCGAATCCACCGTGGCGGGCATGGGAATTCCGGTGATCATCGAGGGGGAGCCGCCGCCGCGAGACCCGCGCCTCCAGAAGCTTGCGGTCACCCCCGACCCCGGGGTCATTGAGGTCAATCTCCACCCCAGTGCCTCCTGGAACGAACTGGTGCACCGGACCGAGGTGCTTTACGAGGAGGCGCGGCAAACGCGGCTGGGAACCGAGAAATTCATGCTCGATGGACGCCACACCGGGACCGGTGGCGGCAATCATATCCTGATTGGCGGCGAGACGCCCGCCGACTCCCCCGTCCTCAGGCGTCCCGACCTGCTCCGCTCCCTGCTGGCCTACTGGCAGAATCACCCCTCCCTCAGCTGGCTCTTCAGCAGCCTGTTCGTTGGTCCGACGAGCCAGGCCCCCCGGGTGGACGAGGCGCGTCACGACGCACTCTACGAACTGGAAATTGCCTTCCAGGAACTCGACCGTCAGATCGCCCTCGGCAAGGGGTCCACCGCTCCCTGGATGGTGGACCGGCTGTTCCGCAACCTCCTCGTGGATGCCACCGGCAACACGCACCGGTCCGAGTTCAGCATGGACAAGCTGTATCCGCCGGACGCCGCCGGCGGACGCCTGGGCCTGATCGAGATGCGCGCGTTCGAGATGCCGCCGCATGCCCGCATGAGCCTCGCGCAGCACCTGTTGCTGCGCGGACTCATCGCCCGGTTCTGGCGGGAGCCCTATCGCAACGGCCCGGTCCGATGGGGCACCGATCTGCACGACCGCTGGCTCCTCCCCCACTTCTGCGAGACGGACTTCCGGGAGGTGCTCCGGGAACTCGGGGATGCCGGCTACCCCTTTGAGCCGGAGTGGTTCGCACCCCATTTCGAATTCCGTTTTCCCAGGATCGGCGATTTTGCCCAGCGCGACATCCGCGTCGAATTGAGGTCGGCCCTCGAGCCGTGGCATGTCCTCGGGGAGGAGCCTTCACCCGGCGGCACGGTCCGATTTGTGGACAGCTCCCTGGAGCGGCTGCAAGTCAAGGCCCAGGGAATGATCGGCGACCGGTTCGCGCTCACGGTGAACGGGCGCCGGCTTCCGATGCATCCCACCGGTACGAACGGCGAGGCGGTCGCCGGAGTCCGCTATCGCGCCTGGCAGCCGCCGAACTGCCTCCAGCCGACCATCGGAGTACACTCACCGCTCCGGGTGGACCTCTTCGACACCTGGAACGGACGCAGCCTTGGGGGATGCACCTACCATGTCGTCCACCCGGGGGGGCGCAGCTACAGCACCTTCCCGGTGAATGCGTACGAGGCCGAGAGCCGGCGGTTGTCCCGGTTTGAAGTTCACGGACACACCCAAGGCACCGGGACTCCCGGCCCGCTGCCGCGCAACCGGGAGTTTCCGTTTACTCTCGATCTGCGTTACAGGGCTTGATCACACCTGCCGCCGCCGTCGGCGGCGCGAACCAGGTCACAGAAACTCGCGCAACGCGGCGACGAAAAACCAGGTGCCGCCCATCGCGATGAGTACGGATCCCCAGCGCCGGCAGCGCAGGCCGAACCGGTCGCCAAACTCGGCCGTGCCGGCACGCAGCAACCCCCAGAAGGGCAACCCCAGGGCCACATGCCCGAGCTCGACGCCCAGGCAGAATGCCATGATGGCCAGTGCCTTTGCACCGCCCCCGGTGCTCCCCAGCGACTCGCCAAAGCCACGGGCAAATCCAAGGCCGTGGATCAGACCGAATCCGAAGGCCACCGCCAGCCGCGAGGGCGCTGAAACCCGCCGGGGCGACACCAGATTCTCGACGGCCACAAATACGATGCTGGCCGCGATGAAGGGTTCGACAAACCAGGCCGGAATGCGGACCACCTCCAGAGCCGCCAGGGTCACGGTGATCGAGTGGGCGACGGTGAAGGCGGCGATCAGTTTGAGGAAATCGCCCAGGGTCGCGGCCGCCAGCGCCAACGCCGCCAGGAACAGCAGGTGATCGTAGCCGGTGACGATGTGATCCACACCCAGGCGCAGATAGGCGCCAAACGGCACCGCCGCGGTGGAGGGATCAAAGGCGTCCATCACGGCGGCGGCGTGGCGCGGCGGAGACTCCGGCATCGCCGCGACCGCAGGGGCCAGCTCCAGGAAGTACGGCAGGTCCGCCCGCACCAACCCCGCCGCCAGATCCCGAGACGCCGCATCCTTGACCACCAACCGGTACGTCACGTCCCAGGGAATTCCCGGCGCGTACTCGAACCGGCTGAGCGTCCGATGTCCAAACTGGAGCTCGGCCGGCGGACCACCCGCGCCGAGCGGATACTCGAGGTCAAACGTCGCGTGGGTCTCATCAGGAAACAGCGGGGAATCTTCCGGCACCAGCGCGCTCCCCTCCGCCCGCAACTGGTAGTCCAGCAGCTCACCGATCAGCGGATGCCCGTCCGCCTCCACGCGAAGCGCCTCCACCATGTGATCCCCGTGTCGGGACAACGCGGTCATCAACCGGTCCAGCGGCACCGCCTGATCGGAGCCTCCCAGACCCTGCGTCACCGCCACCTCGCGCAGCGTGGCACTCACCCGCATCACGAGGCGGTTGGTCTCGACCATCACCCACCAGGAATTCTGAAGAAACGGATGCGCCCGGAGTGGCCCGACATCCGCGCCCGCCAGCCATACCAGTACCATTCCGACGTATCCGATCCGCATCAGGAGCGATCCTGCGCCGGACGACAACCTGTGGAAAGGCACCACATTCCCGACGAATCGCGTCGTGGCGTGGAGGTGCGGACGATCGCAGCCGTCCGTAATGGACAACGGCCCGGGACATCTTCATCCCCATCTCGGCACAAACCGCTGTGGCGAACTCACCTCGCCGGACCCGGTCCCGGACAATTAACTCATTTTCCGGGGTGCAACCCACGGGAGCCCGGCCCTGCTGCGCAGCGCGGGTAATTGCACTTGGAATATTTCGGAGCCGGGGGATAGCCTGCGTTGGGATGAGGATGATCGTTCCAGCAAGGCTCCTGGTGGCGATTCTCGCGCTGGGGATCTCCAATCCGGCGGCCGCCGCCATCGAGGCGTTCTTGATGATGGATGGGGTGAGGGGCGACGCCGTGGATGCCCGCCATCAGGGCGAAATGGAGGTGTTGTCCTTCTCCCACGGAATTGTCCACGCAACGCCGTCGCCCGGCGGAGCGGGCGCGGGAGGAGCGTCCAAACCCGTCCTGTCCGAGCTGACGATCACCCGGCGGCTCGACAGGGCCACGCCAGTCCTCCATCAGCGCGCCGCGCAGGGAGCCCATTTTCGGAACGCCGTCCTGACCCTTCGAAATTCGGGGCCGGCGGGCACTGTGTTCTATCAGGTCAAGCTGACCGACGTACGGATCGTCAGTGTGGGCACGGCCGGGGTTGCCGGCGACGATGGCGGCCCGCCGGTCGAGACGCTGGCGCTCGGATTCGGCAGAATCGAGTGGGTCTATACGCCTCAAGACCGGAATGGCAGCACGGGCGCCCCGGTGGAAGGGAGCTGGGATGTTGTCCGGGGCACCCCTTGAGCCCGGCTTCGCGCCGCCGGCCGGGCGGGCCTTCCCACCTGGGATTCGACGGGGGGTCGTCCGGGCTTGCGCCGCGGGGCTCGTCGTGGCGGGTGTTCTGGCTTCCGGGCCGACTTTCGATGGTTATCTGGAAATCACCGGAATTCCCGGCGACGCCGAGGAGGTGTCCCATCAGGACTGGATCCGGATCCACGGCTTTTCCAACCGAGTGGATGCGGACCCTGCCATCCGCCGCCCAGCCTTCGAAGGCATCTGCATTTCCAAGTCCACCGACCGGGCGACCCCGTTGCTGTTGCAACATTGCGCGCGCGGGACCCGGCTGTCGCAGGCACGATTGGAGTTCGTAACGGCGGATCCGGAACGTCTGCGCTTCTACAGCATCTCGCTGACCAATGTGCTGGTCAGGAGCATTCAGTCCTCGGGAACCGCAGCGCGGACCGCGAGACCTGGCGGCGAAGAGATCTGTCTGACCTTCTCCGCGATCCAGTGGAGTTACACGGAGTGGAGTCGGTCCGGAATGCCCGCTGCCGAAATCCGGGCCTGGTGGGATCTGGCCGCCGGCAGGGGAGGTGCCGACGAGGCGCCCGGCTTCCGGCTGATGGGGACGATGGCCGGGTTCTCCGAAATCGAACTGACCTGGCTGGCGCGGGCGGGAAGGACCTACCATGTTCTCGGAGGCTCCCATGTTTCCGGCCCGTATGAACCCGTCCAGATCATGGTGGTTTCGGCCTCCGGACCAGCCAGTGTTCGGCTCCCGTTTTCTGGCGGACACCTGTTCATTTGGGTCCGGGAGTCCGGATCGGGTGCGCCCTGAGATCCGGGGGATCCTCGAGTGCCACTTCGTGGGCGAGAACAACCCGGCACGAGATTTCCAGGACTTGAGGGGATCGCCCTGTTTCCGGCGTGGTTTCACCCTGATGGAACTGCTGGTCGTCATCGCGATCATCGCGACCCTGGCAGCCCTGCTCCTGCCTTCCTTGTCGAGGGCAAGGTCGGCGGCCGATTCGGCCGTCTGCAAAGGCAATCTCCGGCAAGTGGGGATTGGCCTGAACCTCTATGTGGGTGATTTCGCAGAGTATCCACGATACCTCACACCGCTGGACGGGCAGATCGGCTGGTCCTGGGTCGAGGATTTGGAACGATATGTGGGGGCCCGGTGGCCGGAAGACAACTTGACAACCAATGCGATCCCTCCTGCGAAGCGTGAAGGGGTGTGGTGCTGCCCCGGGTACAACCGGGTGAAGGGTCTCATTGGATTCAACCGACCGTCGGTCCTGCCCCGCAAGTACCCCTGGGGAAGCTATGGCTATAATTGGAGGGGAGTCGGAAGCAAGAATCACAAGCCGAGTCTCGGCCTGGGCGGGGTGAATATGCGTGAGGAGGGTTGGCAGACGCCCGAAGATGTCCGGCCCGTCCGAGACAGCGAAGTCGTGAGCCCCAGTGACATGATCGCAGTTGCGGACACTCCATTGGAGCGGATCCCCGTTCGCTCCGCCTCGGGAGATCTGGCCGGAAACACCGATCTGTCTGAGGGATTCATTCACCCGGCCGTGTCCGTGGTCCTCGGACGCCCGACGCCCTTCGTGAATCACGAGCGGTGGCGGGAAACCGGGGCAAGCATGAATCGGCGTCACGGTGGCAGGTGGAATGTGGGGTTTGTGGACGGGCATGTTGAGCACCACCGATTGCGATCGCTATTTCAGTTGACGGATTTCGCAAGACGTCGTTGGAACAACGACAACCATCCGCATCGGGATCTCTGGCCCACGTGGCCATGAA
The DNA here is from genome assembly GCA_019634635.1 of Verrucomicrobiia bacterium. Lineage (NCBI taxonomy): Bacteria > Pseudomonadati > Verrucomicrobiota > Verrucomicrobiia > Verrucomicrobiia bacterium. The sequence goes on along the minus strand of JAHCBB010000003.1, from coordinate 24,947 downwards.
TCAACGCCATGTTGCCGCCGATGACATTGTTCATCAGCGCGAGCACATGGAGCGCTTTAGAGTCCCGGACCGCTCACCTGTATGCCTTCGACCAGCCCGCTCTCCGGGCTGGCGAAGGACAGCGTCGCCTGGTCCGTGCCCACGCCTCCCGTCAGCGTCTGTGCCGGCACGTCCCGGATTGGAACGTCCCCTGGGGTTGCTGCGGCGTTTCCAAGACGAAAGCAAATCGCGCTCGTGGAATAGCCTCCTCCGGGATAGACTGATCCCTGATGTCTCCGCTGCGCTGCCTGCTGCTCACTGCCGCCGCGTGGCCCCCGGCGGCCCTCGGCGCGGTGGAGTATCTCCGCGACATCAAACCGGTGCTGACTGCGCACTGCGTCTCCTGCCACGGCGCCCACCAGCCGAAGTCGGAACTGCGCCTCGACACCGCGGCGGCCGCCCGCAGCGGTGGCACGCACGGCCCGGCTTTTGTGCCCGGAGACGCCACCGGCAGCCTCCTGTTCCAGGTGCTCACCGACGCACACCCCGAGGTGGCGGCGATGCCGTATCGCAAACCACCGCTCGACACCGCCCTCGTGGAACAGTTCCGGGCCTGGATTGACGCCGGGGCGGAAGCCCCCCCGGACGAGCGGCCCGGAGTTCACATCCACTGGGCCTTTGTACCGCCCCAACGCCCGAAACCGCCGACCGTCCTTGACGCCTCATGGGTCCGGAATCCAGTGGATCGCTTCATCCTCGAGCGCCTCGAAGCCGCCGGCATCGCCCCCTCACCCGAGGCCCCGCGAGCCACCCTGCTCCGCCGGGTCGCCCTCGACCTTACCGGCGTGCCGCCCTCCGCGGAGGCCCTGGACGCCGTCCTGTCGGATCCGCGTCCCGACGCCTATGAACGCGCCGTGGACCGTCTGCTCGCCTCCCCACACCACGGGGAGCGCTGGGGCCGGCACTGGCTGGACGCCGCCCGATACGCCGATTCCAACGGCTACAGCATTGATGCGCCGCGAACGCTGTGGCCGTGGCGCGACTGGGTGGTCGCCGCGCTCAACCGGGACCAGCCGTACGATGAGTTCGTCACGGACCAGCTCGCCGGCGACCTGCGCACCGGCGCGACGCCGTCCCAACGTGTGGCCACCGGTTTTCACCGCAACACCCAGTTCAACGAAGAGGGCGGCATTGATCCCGAGCAGTTCCGCATCGAGGCCGTGCTCGATCGCGTCAATACGACCGGCTCCGTGCTCCTTGGGCTGACCCTCGCGTGCGCCCAGTGCCACGATCACAAATTCGATCCGATCAGCCAGCGCGAGTACTTTGCGCTCTACGCCTTCTTCAATGACCAGGAGGAAACAGCGCTGGAGACGGGCCTGCCCGAGGCGTTCGCCGCCCGCGATGCGGTCACGGCCGCCACCCACCAGTTGCAGGAGGCCCTGGAGGCCCGGGCGGCGATCGTGTCGGCGGGATTTGCGGACTGGGAGTCGGACCTGACGCAGGCCTCCCGGGATGCCCTGCCCCTAGAGGTTCGAAATGTGCTCGGGCTGCTGCCGGAGCACCGGACTCCAGCCCAGCGGGAGATCGCGCTGAAGGGATTTCTGGCGACCGACGCGGAGTACGCCGCCCTCCACGAGCGTTTGCGCGCGGCGCGCCGGGCCGCCCCCGTCCTCCCGGCGACCCTGGTGCTGCAGGAGCGCCCCGATCCGCGCCAATCCGTGGTCTTCATCAAAGGGGACTTCACCCGTCCCGGCGCGCCGGTGGACCCCGGGCTCCCTGCGGTTCTTCCTCCGATGCCTCCCGCAACAGGGGCGGACGTCCGGCGCCCCGACCGCCTCGATCTGGCGCGGTGGCTGACGGCGCCAGGACACCCCCTGACGGCCCGGGTGATGGTCAACCGGATGTGGCAGCACTACTTCGGACGCGGCCTCGTGGAGACGGAGAATGATTTCGGCACCCAGGGCATTCCGCCCACGCATCCGGAGCTTCTCGACTGGCTGGCCACCGAGCTTTCGGGCGACGGGGATGCCGGACATCCGGCGCCGTGGAGCCTGAAACACCTGCACCGGTTGATCGTCACCTCCGCCACCTACCGGCAGACGTCCGCGGTGGGCCCTGCGGACGACTCCCCGGATCCGTTGAACCGCCTCGTGGGACGCCAGAGCCGCCTGCGACTGGAGGCGGAGGGCGTGCGCGACGTGGCCCTCGCCTCCAGCGGATTGCTGGACCCCCGAATCGGTGGACCGCCGGTGTTCCCACCCCAGCCCGACGGCGTGATGGCCTTGGGGCAGTCCCGGCGGGAATGGAAACCGAGCGAGGGGAGTGACCGTTTCCGTCGCGGCCTGTACACCTTCCGCTGGCGGGCAACGCCCCATCCGGCGCTCACGGTCTTCGACGCTCCCGACGCCTTCAGCGCATGCACCCGGCGCCTGCGGTCGAACACGCCGCTGCAGGCGCTGACCCTGCTCAATGACGCCGCGTTTCTCGAATTTGCCCAAGGGCTGGCCGACCGGATCCTTCGAGAATCACCGCCGCATCGTCGCCTCAATGATGCCTGGCGCTGGACGCTCGGACGATCGCCGACCCCCGCCGAACGCGGGCGGCTCGCCGCCCTGCTCAACGAGGAATGCCGGGAGGGTGACGAACGCACCGCGTGGATCACGGTGTCACGCGTCCTCCTCAACCTCGACGAAACCATCACACGCGAATGAACGCTCAGGACACGCCGGCGAAACAGGAGCGGCTTTTGGCGGGCACCCGCCGCCACTTTTTCAGCCGCTGCGGCCTCGGCCTGGGATCCGTCGCGCTGGCCTCGCTGCTCTCGCCCGGACGGCTCGGCGCCGCGGCCCCCCATCCCCTGGCGCTCCGTCCCGCCCACCATCCGCCGCGGACGCGCAATGTCATTTACCTCTTCATGGCGGGTGGCCCCTCCCAGCTGGAGCTCTTCGACTACAAGCCCCGCCTCGTCGCGCTCAACGGGCAATCCATCCCCGACTCCTATCTGGAGGGCAAGCGCTTCGCATTCATGGACAGTTCGTTCAAGGACCGCAGCACCCTGCTCGGCACGCGGCGGCCGTTCCGTCAGCACGGGCAATCCGGGATGTGGGTGAGCGAACTGTTCCCGCACACGGCCTCGATCGTGGACGACGTCACCTTCGTCCGCTCCTGCGCCACCGACGTGTTCAACCACGCACCGGCCAAGCTGTTCATGAACAGCGGATCGGCGCAGTTCGGGCGACCCAGCCTGGGTTCCTGGGTCACCTACGGTCTGGGCAGCGCGGCGGACAACCTGCCGGGGTTCGTCGTGCTCCAGAGCGGACCCCGCGGACCCCGGGGCGGCGCGGTCAACTGGGGCAGCGGTTTCCTGCCCACCGCTTTTCAGGGCGTTCCGCTCCGCAGCCAGGGCGAGCCGATCCTGAACCTCGCCACCCCGGAGGCGTACGGCCCCGTGCGGCAGCGGCGCGTTCTCGACGCCGTCCAGGACCTCAACCTCCGTCATCTCGTGGACACCGGAGATCCCGAGATTGCCACCCGAATCGCGGCCTATGAGATGGCCTACCGCATGCAGACGGCCGCCCCGGAGGCGATGAGCCTGGACCGGGAGTCCGCGGCCACGTTGGCGTTGTACGGCGTGTCCCGCGATCGCCCGTCCTTTGCCCGCAACTGCCTGCTGGCGCGGCGGCTGGTCGAACGGGGGGTGCGGTTTGTTCAGCTGTATCACACCAACTGGGACAGTCACGGCGGTCCCGGCGAAAATCTGGAGGACGACTTCGAGAAGGTTTGCCGTGAGGTGGACCAGGGCGGTGCGGCCCTGGTGAAGGACCTCAAGGCTCACGGGCTTCTGGATGAGACCCTGGTCCTCTGGGGCGGAGAGTTCGGTCGCACGCCCATGGGGGAAAACCGGGAGAAGACCGGGCGCAATCATCACATTGACGCCTTCACCGTATGGCTCGCCGGCGGCGGGGTGAAGGCGGGTCACGTGGTCGGGGAAACCGACGAACTGGGATTCAACGCGGTCCGCGACCGCGTCCACGTTCACGACCTCCACGCCACGCTGCTGCACCTGCTGGGCCTCGATCACGAACGGCTGACCTTCCGCTTCCAGGGCCGCGACTTCCGCCTGACCGACGTCCACGGCCAGGTGGTCCGGGACCTCATCGCCTGATCACCGCGTCCGCGCCACGGGCAATCCACGATTCAGGGACGCACCGCCTGGTACACCGTGGTCGCGATCAACTCAGCCCCGACGGCGTTGGGATGGACGCCGTCGGGAAACATCGCGGCGTGCCCTGAGAGCGCGTCGTTGATGTCAATGACCGGCACGCGGTCCCGGTCGCAGGCCACCTCGGTGGCCTCGATCACCTCGTCCAGCGTCTCCGCATTGATGCCCCACTCATCCTTGTACACCGGAGGCGGAAACGCGGCCCAGATCTTGGGTCGTGATTTGACGGCACGCAGGGTGGCGATCAAGGAGCGGTACTCGCTCAGGAACGCCTCGCGGCCCTTCCAGTTCTGGGGCTTGGTATCGTTGGTACCGAGCATGAGGATCACCACCTCGGGTCGAAATGCCTCCAGCTCCTGGAAGGCCGGGGTGCCGACCCACGGGAGATCCCCATCCCGCGAGGCCGTCGCCCCGTTCACCCCGAAATTGCGCACGGTGAACCGGGGACCAAGCAGTTTGGCGAGTTGTTCCGGGTAACACGCCTTTTCGCGGTCAGGAATGGTGGCGCCATAGGTGATGCTGTCGCCGACACAGGCGATGCGGATCTCGGGATCGCCGGACTGGTAGGTCTGGTAGTCCTCGACGCGGATGTAGGGAACCCGCTTTTCCCTGCTGGAGCAGCCGGCGGCGGCGGCCACGGCCGCAAGGAGAAGGAAGGTGCGTCGGTTCATCCTGAGGACGTCAGTCAAACAACGAACTCCCCGAGGCGCAAAGCCGGAGTTGCCCCGAGGCAACCCCCTTCCCACCAACTCGTCCATCCCGGTGGGGACGCTCCGCGGAGCCGGCGTGTGGAGTCCCCTCAAGCCCGGCTTGCAGTTGCACGCACGGCTCGGCAGGAGCCTCGCCCCACCGACCTCACCCGCTGGTGGGACTCCGCCCCCCCTTCCAATGGGGGGACGGTCCGCGTACGCGTGTGGAGTCCCCACCGGCCCAACTCCCGGTGGCGCGTACATTCATCGGAAGTCTCACCCATCAGTCAGGGTCTTCCCTCCGCCGCACGGGGCCGAGTCCGGTCCGGGGCTCAGGCTGCGGTGGGTTCGCCAATCAGGTGCAGAACGACACGCCGACGATGAGAATCCCGACGATGTTCCCAGACGTAGAGCCCCTGCCAGGTGCCCAAGGCCAGCGCCCCTCCGGTCACCGGGATGCTGACCTGGACCGAAGTGAGGGCTGTCCGCACGTGTGCCGGCATGTCGTCGGGACCTTCGGCCGTATGGATGAACCCGCGGTGGCCATCGGGAACGAGGGAGGCGAAAAAAGCGTCGAGATCGCGTTGCACGTCCGGATCGGCGTTCTCCTGGATCAGCAGTGATGCGGAAGTATGCCGGAGAAACAGGGTGCAAAGCCCGGTGGCGATGCCGGAGCGGCTCACCCAATCGGACACCCGGTCCGTGATCTCATGAAGGCCGCGTCCCCGGGTGGAGACGACCAACTCCGTCACCGCCTGCTGCATGGCGTTCAGCAGAACGTGTCGCCCACCCCGCCGGCAAGTGGGATGGCCAAATGGCCGGAAATGGGCGCCATTGACCTGTCCCTCTGTGCGTCGCAGATGACCTGTCCCTTTGCGCCTTCCAACCGGGTGACAAAGGGACAGGTCAGTGGTCGCAGCCACTGGTGGCGACGCGTTCCGCCGTGTCCGTAACTGCTGCCGCTGGGCGCGGGTGGTGCGATGCAGAGAACGGGGAAAGTTCCAACGGGCGAGTGATTCCCACGTTCCCCGACGCAGCGAACTTGAAATGGGGCGCGGTGAAACACACCACTACCGAACCCAGGCGATCCACGGGCGTTTGGGTTTACCAGGAGGTTCCCGACCAGGATTGGAACCAAGGACCCTCGCCGCGCCATCCGACGGTCAGGGGGACACCGCCAATGAACCATGACATGGCGCGGAACTCGTTCCATGCTCGGCGACGTGTCGCCCGCCGACCGCGCCCGTATCACCTTCCGGCAGGACTGCGGTCGCATGGTTTGCGCCGGTGTCCTGGAGTCCGCGGCGAACACGTTTCTGCTGCTGATCGCGGTCAAAAATCTCGCCGCAGGCGCCACCGGCAAGGCGCTGGTGGCGGCTGGAGGCAGCGTCGGCCTCCTGGTCTCCCCGGTGGCCGTGCTGCTGGTGACCGCCTGCGGATGGAACGCGACGAGCGGCGTGGCGCGCCTCTTTCTGGTCGGGGCGGCGGCATGCGCACTCGCAGCCGCTTTCCCAACCCTCGGGATCTTCGTGCCCGCCGGCATGGTGGCCATGACCATGAGCTCAGCGGTGATCCCGCTGATGACGCAGGTGTACCACGACAACTACCCGGAAAGCGACCGTGGCCGCCTCTACGCGCGGTCCTTCATGCTCCGGATCGGAGCCGCGCTGCTGTTTTCGTGGACGGGCGGACGCTTCCTTGACTGGCGTCCGGACGGATTCCCGATGCTCCTCCTGGCCTTCGCCGCGGCCTTCCTCGTCTCCGCATGGGCGGTCCGGCGGATTCCGTCCGGCCCCCTGCCCCGGTCCGCAGGCTCGCACCCGCTGCACGCGCTCCGGTTCGTGCGTGACGACCGGTTGTTCCGCCAGACACTCATCGTGTGGATGTTCATGGGGTTCGCGAATCTCATGATGTTGCCCATGCGCATCGAGTACCTGGGCAATCCCGCCTACGGTCTCGCCAAGTCCGCCGCCACCATCGCCGTGCTGACGGGTGTGATCCCCAACCTGGCCCGCCTCGTGATGAACCCGGTCTGGGGCTGGCTGTTCGACCGGATCAATTTTTTCGCCCTGCGGATCGCGCTGAACATTGGCTTTGCCGCCGGCATCCTCGCGTTCTTCACCAGCGACAGCACCGCGGGCCTCGTGACCGGCGCCGTCATCTACGGAATCTCCAACGCTGGCGGCGACGTGGCCTGGGGCCTGTGGGTCACCAAATTCGCCCCGCCGGAACGGATCGCCGACTACATGAGCGTGCACACCTTTCTCACGGGGGTCCGCGGTGTCGTTGCGCCGCTGGTCGCCTTCCAGTGGATTCAGCGGTTCCCGCTGTCCGTGCTCGGCTATTTCTGCGCCGCGCTCATTGTGCTCGCAACGCTGCTGCTGGTGCCGGAGATCGGACGCTGGCGGGGGCGTGCCCGCACTGCGCCGTTGACCGAGGAGGTCACGGACTGATCCGGGACGGGCCATCTGGCAAACCCGAACGGATCGGATGGGATCTGCGGGAGGGACAGCATGTCGCGGTCCCCAAAATCAGTTCCGCGCCCCCAACTGGTGGGTCACCGTGCGGCAACCTGTACCGTCGTGGTCACGGACCCGATCCCTTGGCATCAATCGCCAACGCAGGGCGTGAAACCCGCCCTGGAAACGCCACTCGTCCGCCGTGGCAACAAGCCCGGCCCGAACCGGGTTCTCCCGGATGTACCACCATTTCTGATCGTAGTGTTCCCAGCGTCGAAGTCGCGTGTCCCAGAAATCCCGCTGCCATCGTCCGGCTCCCCTGATGTGCAGGCAACTGAACCGACGCTTCCACCAGGCAACCCACTGGGGCAATTCGATGCACGGGTCCCCCGGTGAACAGAAGGGGTGAAGATGATCGGGCATCAGCAGGTAGTCACCCACCTGCCAGGCGCTGGAACCTGACCAGCAGTCCAGCAGGGCATTCTGGACGGCCGGGCAGGCAAGCCACCGCGCCCGGTGTTTCGTGCATACGGTGAGGAAGACGATGGTTGAATGCTCCGGATCCCGGTGGACCCCATGCTCGGGACGCCGCCGTCCAGGACCCGGAAACGGTTCGCGCATTCTCAACGCTGTTTCATCCATGCCTGAATTGGCATCGCATCATTTGAGGACGGACCGGGAGGGCTGGCGTGGCGCCGGCCCCATTCAAATCACCGACCACCAAAGCTCTCGCGCCGGATTCTTTGACTTCCGTGGGACGGCTTCACGGATAACGCAATCTGAAAAAGCGCAAGCCCTCGTCTTCGGAGAAGTACACCGGCCCTCCAGCCGGGGTGGAATGGATTTCAGGTGCGTTCCGTTCCCCGGCACTCGCCCACAAGCGCGACGGAATCGGTCAGGGTCGCCGGCGCTTCGAATCCATGGATGCGGTTTGTGTGGGTGAGAACCAGGCCGTGGGGGTAATTCGCTGCGGTCGGTGCCCCCGCCGTGTCCTTCGGCGCCATGGATTCCAATGTGGCTTTTGCTCCGGCCCTGGGGTTGCGGGGACGCCCTGGCAGGTGATGGACGTGCGTTTCGACCCCGAACGGCAGCGCTTGGATATCGCTCTGGATTTGCCGTCGCGCAGCGGCCTTCCCCGCCCGGATTCCGGCAAGGACCGCCCGGTGCAGGACACGGAGATGCACTCCTGGCGCCACCTCAACTTCCACCACTGCGAGTGCGATATCAGCGGCCACGTCCCCCACGTCACCTCGCGGTCCTACGGATGCCGGGGACGCTTTCACGAGCGCGTACCCAGACCGATGACATCCCGGAGGTACTCCAGGCTTCGCCGCAACTCGCCCTCCTGCCGCTCGCGATCCGACAGCCCGTCCGGCGGTACCGGTTGCCCCCGCCGGGCAATCGCAAGAAATCGGGCAAACTCCGACGCAGGCTTCTTCGGGAAGGCGGTCCAAAACTCGGGGTCCAGATAGGGGAACTCGGCCGCGAACCCGCCGATGGTCTCCACATTGACCGCCACTCCCGGACACAACTGGGCAAACCGTTCGAAGAAGCGCTTTTGATCAATGCAGCCACCTTCACCAAAGGCGGTCCACTGCACCTTGCATCCCTTGTCCGTCTGCCAGACCGCTGAATCGCGCAGGCTGGTGGTCAGTGTGTAGCGTCCCAGGATTTCCAGGGACTCCAACGGATCCTCAAGCGTCCACAGGGCATTGCCCGAGTCCAGATTGACGCCCACATAGTCGGGGCCGGCCGCTTCGACCAGCCCCGCCAGTTCGGTCGCGGTCATGTCGCCCGCGTGGTTTTCAATCGCCAGCTTGACCCCGTGATCCAGGGCAACGCTCCGCTGCGACTTCAAAACGCGTACCGTGTCCGCAATGCGGGCCTCAATCCCGCCGGGGGTCCGACGGTCCTCACGGCTGCCGAGCACCACGCGGAATGCGGGCGATCCGGCCGCTTGGGAAAGGCGGATCCCCAGCGCAAGATGTTCCTCGGCGGTGCCCCAGTCGTTTTTGAACGTCTTGGAGGTCGGGCAGATGCTCCAGGAGCCCAGGAGCAGGGCCAGTCCCTGGTCCGCGGCGTACTTCCGAAGCGCGGCGACGGCTCCGGGATCGAGAGTGCCCAGGGCCGGCAGGTCGGTGATGAACAGGGTGTCCAGACGCAGCGCCGCCGCGTAATCCACCAGGTCGCGTCCCTTCAGGCCGAGGGCGCGGACCGCAAAGTTGTCCATGCCCAGCGGAATTGGGTCGCCGTTGCGATCCAGCAACCGTGGGGCAGCCGCCTCGGCCGCTTGTCCCACAGCGGGCGACGCGGCGACCAGGGCGGCGGAGGCGGAGCGAAGCAGGAATTGACGGCGGTCCATAAGTGGTGCCCGAAAGACTCCGGAGACCGGGCCGGAATTTCAAAGCCCAAATGCCCAAATGCCGCGAACCGACGCCGGACCGACGCTGATCGGGATCGGTCCGGCGGCCCAAGGAGGTGCCCCCGAAGCCGCCGAACCACCTACCTCCGGCCCATGCGGGCCCGGGCCTTTTCCAGGATCTCCCGTTCGCGCTGGGTCAGGCTGTGGATGCCGTGAGCGGCGATTTTTTCGAGGATCGGGTCCACCTCCTCGGCCATGAACTGGTCCGGTCCCACCGGGGGCGGACGCGACCCCGGACGGCCTGCCGGACCGCCCCGATCGAGGCGCTGCCAGGAATCCCCCGGACCGGGGGGGCGGGACGGAGGGTTCCAGCGGGGCCGAAAGCGGGCCCAGAGCGCGGACAGGCCGTCGCCGGACGAACGGCCGGAGACGTTGAGGAAGAGCAGACCGCCCAGCATGCCTCCAAGATGCGCCGCATGAGCGACGTTGCCGCCCGGCATCAGCGCACCGACCACCGCAAGCACCGCACCCCAGAAAAGAAGCATCTTCGCCCGCAGGGTCACCGGGAGGATGAAGAACAATAGGATCGTGAGCTGCCGCTCGGGAAAGAGAGCCGCGTAGGCGGCGACCAGGCCAAAAACGCCCGCAGAAGCGCCGACCAACAGACCCCCGAAATAGCGGGGGGAAATCCACGCGCACGCCAGCTGGATCACGCCGCCAAGCACGCCGCTGAACAGGTAGAGCTTGAGAAACGACGCCCGGCCCAGGAAGTCCTCCAGTTCCCGGCCGAAGACATAAAGCGCCCAGCAGTTGAGCAGCAGATGCAGCACCCCGCCGTGCAGGAACTGGAACGTCAGCACCTGCCACAAGTAGCCATGCCGGATGCCCGGAAGGCTCAAGGCGAGGTACTCTTCGAAGGGAATCGCGGGGGCGAATCGCTCCAGGGCGAGCTGCAGGACGAACGTCGCCACATTGGCAACGATCAAGACCACCGTCAGCGACCACCCGCCCCGCCAGGACGGCTCCCTCATGTATCCCCGATCAGCAAGCATCGCGTGCCCGAGAGTAGCCCCGGACCGATCCGGTTCAATCCAGTGTTGCCAGTTCCTGCCGCACCCGCGCCGTGAGCGGGCGCAGCGTCTCGCGGCTGAAGTCAAACCGGCAACCCGCACGGGCAAAGAGTTCAGGGAGCGGACGCGTCCCGCCCAAGGCCAGCGCCGCCTTGTAATCGGCAAGCGCCTTGGACCGATCCACCGCCGCATTGGCCCACACCTGAAGGGCGCCGAGCTGGGCGATGCCGTACTCGACGTAGTAGAACGGATACAGGAAGACGTGGAGCTGACGATGCCACAGGTGGGCACGGACGTCCTCGAGTCCGCTCCAGTCCACATCACCGCCAAACCGCTCCATCAGGCGGGTCCAGGCCGCCGCCCGATCGTCCGGGCCATGCCCGGGGTGGGTGTACACCCAGTGCTGGAAGGCATCCACCGTGGCAATCCAGGGGAAGGAGCCAATGACGCCTTCAAGGTGGGTCCGGCGCGCGCGGCGGGCTTCAGGCTCGGAATAAAAGACGTCCAGGTGCGGCGCGCCCAGCAGCTCCATGGCCATGGACGCCACCTCGCAAAACTCGATCGGGGCGCTGCGGTAGGCGTACAGCGGCTCGTCGCGGGTCGCCAGGGCATGGAAGGCGTGACCCGCCTCGTGCAGGAGGGTCTCCACGTCACGCTGGAGGCCCACCGCATTCATGAAAATGAAGGGCAGGCGCGATTCCGACAGGGTGCTCTGATAGCCGCCGGGGGCCTTGCCCTTGCGATTCGCAAGATCCAGCAACCGCAGGTCGCGCAGGATCCGGAACTCCTTCGCCAGGTCCGGGTCCAGCCGCCCAAGGAGGCCCTCGGTCGCGCGCTCCAAGAGCCCGGTATCCTCAAACGGCCGCAATGGCGGCCGGCTCAAGGGGTCCACCGCCAGGTCCCAGGGACGCAAGGTGTCGAGACCGAGCTGCTCGCGCCGCCGCGCCTGCAACTCGCGCACCACCGGCATGATCTCGGCCTCGATCGCATCGTGAAACCGCTCGCAGTCGGCCGGCCCGTAGTCGAAACGCCCGCGGAGACGGAAGGCATGGTCGCGGTAGTTCGCAAAGCCGGCGTTGGCCGCCATCTGCCCGCGCAGGGACACCAGATCGGTGAACAGTTGCTCGAACCGGCCCCGCTCCAGCAACCGCCGGTCCGCCACCGCGCGCCATGCCTCCTCCCGCAGCGCCCGGTCGGTTTCCTCCTGATGGCGCCCCATCGCCACCAGGGTCCGCTCCTCACCCCGGAACTGGACGGTCAACGAGCCGGTCAGCTTGTTGTAATCGTTCCCCAGCCGCGCCTCCGCGGTCTCGAGCGGCACGTTGGCGTCCCGATAAAGCTCCACAAGCAGCGCGGTGTCGCGATCAAACACACCGTAGCGGTCCTTGGGCAGCGATGCCCGTTGCGGATGCGCCAGGTAGGCGCGCGCCAGGGCGAACCGCCGCGGCTTCAGCGCCGGCTCGAGGTGCTCGACGAAGTTCAGGTAGGCCCGCTCCGCCTCCGGATCCTCGGTGTGGCAGGTCATGGCGATGTACCGACGGGCCCCCTCCTCGTCCACCGCCGCGGCCAGTTCCCCCCAGTCCAGGAGCCATTGCTCGAACTCCGGAAGGGTCCGACACCCGGCGGCCCGGGCCTCCAGCCGATCAAACAACGGCTCAATGGCACTCCAGTCCCCCAGGTCCACCCCCGGCGGAACAAAGCGTCGCGGGGTGTGGACAGGCAGATCTCCAAAGGGCAGCAAACTCATCGGGCGACACCCTGAGGAACCCCATCCAAACCCGCAAGACGCGCCCACTCAATTGGGCAGGGTCGCGTTCCATCCGAAACCCTGATCAACGCCGCCGGCGCCCGTGGACAACGCCACCGGGAACGCGGGAAGATCCACCACCCCAGTGCTGCCCCCGATCCCCGCTGTCACTCCACACGCTCGTCGGAATATGTTTCGGACGTGGAGGAGCGGGTCTACCAATCGACAGAGGTAGGGGCGTGTTTCACCGCGACCCTGATCAACTCCGCTGCGCTCGCGGGCCAGCGACGGGGAACGCCGGGAAGCACCCGACGCCAAGACCTCCCCTCGATCCCCGCTGTCACTCCACACGCCCGACGGGAGAAGTTTCGGACACGCAGGAGCGCGTCCCTACCAATCGAAAGAGGCAGGGTCGCGCAGAAGCCCGATCCGGCATTGCGCCGCCCTCGCGCGTTCACCGAAGACGCACTTGATAAAACTGGGAGACATCCCCGGGCTCCAACGTGATTTCTGAATCCTCCAACCCCTCCGCAAGCCGGGCCCAGGGTCCGTCGGGACTTGCTGCGGCATGGAGATCACAAATCGCGGCCCCTTCGTGCGAAGCCCACTGGAGCCGGAGCAATCCATCCACAACGTCAACCCGCAGTTCGAGGGTTGGGACCGCCCCCCCGGCAACCCAAATCTCCCCAACAGGCGGCAGCCCCGGGGTCGCCAACAGGCCGCCATCCAGGTTTGATTGCGCGCCCCAGTCGCCCTCCGGAATCGGCCAGCGGACCAACGATCCCGCCGCGGGAATCTGTCGCGCCGTGTACACGATGCGCTCGATGAGATGCCCCGCCGCATTGCGCAGCACCAGGGTGTCGCCGGTGTTGTTGAGCCCCAGGCCGTCGGCGCTGGACCCGGTGGATCCGGCAAGCAACGCGGGAACAGCCACAACCGGGAGCTGCGGTGGATGTGAACCCACAGGCCCCCCATACCAGACCAACGCCGCGCCCGCGGGCAGCCGGGATGTTGGGGCGCCGGGATCCATCCATGCCCGAGTCCGGGTGGCGTCCGCAAGGGTCCAGCCGCCCAGATCCACGGGGACGGTCCCCAGGTTGACAAGTTCGACAAATTCGTCCCACGAGGCGATCCGCCCGGCGAGAGCCGCATCGGAGGGAGGCCACTCCTCGCGATGAAGCGGATTGAACCCGGCCGCCCCGGGCCGCACCGGGGGATTGGCGAAGAATTCGGTGATCACGATCCCTTGCTCGGCTGCCGACGGCACATACACGCTCCCGTTCAGCCGTCGGACGGCGCCCGGGCCCGCAGCCGCAATCCGAATCCGATGAAGGCGACCCGCATGCGCCGTCGTCGCCGTCCACCGCAAACCGGCCTTCAGGCGATGGCGTCCATCCTCGAGAACCTCGGGGGTGCCCCAATCCAGCACGGCTCCCTCCGGAACCAGGTCCTCCCCGGACGGCGCCACCGCTCCCTGATCCTCCACAAACGTCGCCTGCAACCGGATTCCCTCGCCCGGGCGCAGCACCTGCTCGGAAAACGCATTGGTCTGCGCATCGCCCCGGCGCTGCAGGTCCACCAACTGGACCGTCCATTCCACCTCGGGCGGGCGTCCATCCGGAATCAGGTCGGCAAACCGTGTCGGCACCAGATGGTACCCGGTGGTGTACGGTCGCGAAGTGTCGCTCTGCGCCCAGACACCCGTGACGGTGAAGGCCCCCACCGGCTTGGGCTGTCCGGCCAGATCCACCCAGGCACCGGCGGTATTGCCCTCGACCCGCAGCACCACCGTGCGGCGCGTGTCCACGGAAGTCAGCGTGAGGTTGGCGCCGCGCCCGGGAAACAACGGTGTGCGGACATCCAGGGTCACCGCCGACACCCGGACCCGCCGGCCTTCCAGCGCCTCCAGTCGCACCGGGTCCTCACCCCAATCCCAGTCGAACTCCACCGGTTCCGGGAGCGCCAGGCCCGTTTCAAGCACCGTCACGGAATGGCTCGCGTTACCCACCTCGGGCGCCACCCGAAGCATCCCTGCGGTCTGTACGACCGGCCCCACCACCCGGACGCGGGATCCCGCCTCCGGCAACGCCTCACCAGCGGCACCGGCGCCCCGCCACCAGACCGCCACGCCCCCGGTGGCGTCCTGCAGGAAGAATAGCCGGTGCTCCGCTGTCGCCAGGCTGGCATGGGTCGTCACGATGCCCTCGATCCGCACCGGCTTCTCAAGGCCAGGCCAGGCAAAATCGGGTCCGATCACCCGCGCGTGCAGGGCACCACAGTCCATCACCACGTAGTGCGGTGGCGGCGGGGCGACCGACACCGTCACCTCGTCGCTCACTACATCACCGAGCCCGTTCCAGACCACCACCCGGTAGCGGCCGGCATCGGACGCCACCGCGGCGTCCCGTTCCAGGACTGGACCGGTCTCCCCGGGCAGATCAACGCCGTCGAACTGCCACTGATACGCCAGCGGCTCCGCTCCGGAGATCCCCACGCCAAGTCGCAGCGCTTGGCCGACGACGAGAGACTGACCGGTGGGCGGCACCACGACCCGCGGCGCCCCGGGCGGATCCCAGGTGCGAAGTCCCGACAGTTCCACGTCATCAAACCGCCAGGTCCCGGAGGTCGCGTAGGTGCTCGACGGGCCGGCAGCGGCGTAGCGGTTGGTGCCGGCGGCAAAGGCGGCGACAATCTCCACCACGAAGCCGGCGGTGTCCGCCGCCACCGGAATGGCATCCAGCGGCACCGTCACCAGGTGCCACCGGTCCGCTCCCGGCGCCGTGTACGCCAGCGCGGGGACAAAGGCCACGCCGTCCCCGGAGACCCGGACTTGCACGGCGGCACTGGCCCGGGCCGAGAAACGGTGCCGGAAGGAAAGCTGAAGCGACTCCCAGCCGGCAGTGCTCACGGCGAAACGGGCCCCGGCCGTCAGCGGGCCGGTTCCCTGCGCGGGAAATCGGGAGAGATTCCAGCCGCGCCCACCGCTCCCGGTGGGATCCCCGGCGGCCAGTCCCGCCGCGACGCCCCCAAGGGGTCGGGCGGCACCCACGCCCACCGAAGGCGGCGGTGCATTCGTATCCTCGGGGGTTCCGGGGACCTGGTTGAAGTCCCAGGCGGCAAACACTTCGAGCGCGGCCGCCGGCAGGGTGGCGACGCTGGAGGGCAACACGAGCAGGAGCAGGAGCGGGAGGCATGTGGTTTTCATGGCCGATGTGGATTTCAGGCCCTCACGTTGTCACTCCGGTCGCGTCCTCCGCGAGTGCCGCGTCCTCGCCAGATGTGGGGAGCCCGCACCCCGCCTCCGAATGTCACGCACGCGCGCGTTGAATTCGCCCGGGGCCTTCCTATAGTCGCGCGCGTCCGTCTCAAGAACGATGAGTGATCACCCCGACCCGGGATCTCCCCCCGAGACCTGGTCCATCGAGTCCGCCCGCGTCCTGTACAACGTCCATCGCTGGGGCGCCGGGTACTTCGACATCAACGACGAGGGGCACGTCGTGGCCAAACCGCTCCAGAACGGGGTCGAGGTGGATCTGGTGGACGTCATCGAGGAGGCCAGGGCCCGGGGCCTGAAGTTCCCGCTGCTGATCCGGTTCCAGGACATCCTCCGCCACCGGGTCCAGGCGCTCAACGAAGCCTTCCGCGCCAGCATCGCGGAATTCGGCTACAAGGGGGTGTACCGGGGCGTGTTCCCGATCAAGGTCAACCAGCTCCGGGAGGTGGTGGAGGAGATCCTCGAGGCGGGCCGCCCCTACCACTTCGGCCTCGAAGTGGGCAGCAAGCCGGAACTGTACGCCGGCATGGCGCTTCAGGATCAGCCCGGCTCGCTGATCATCTGCAACGGCTACAAGGACACCGCGTTCATCAAGCTGGCGCTCCAGGGCATCAAACTCGGCAAGTCCGTGATCCTCGTGGTCGAGAAACTGGAGGAACTGCGCCAGATCATCGCCGTCTCCCGCCAGATGAACGTCGAACCGATGATCGGCATCCGGGCGCGACTGCTCAGCAAGGGCGCCGGGAAGTGGGCCGAGAGCGGGGGCGAAAACGCCAAGTTCGGACTCAGCACCTCCGAGTTGCTGGCCGCCGCCGACCTGCTGCGCCGGGAAAACCTCTGCGGCGCCTTCCGCCTGCTCCATTTCCACATCGGCTCCCAGGTGCCGGACATCCTCACCGTCAAGAAGGCGGTCCAGGAGGCCGCGCGATTCTACGCAAAACTGCAGAAACTGGGGTTCCAGATCGCATACCTGGACGTCGGAGGCGGCCTGGGGGTGGACTACGACGGCTCCCGCAGCGCCTTCGACAGCTCCACCAACTACTCGCTGCAGGAATACACCAACGACATCGTCTACTACACCGCCGACGTCTGCAAGGCGGAGGGGGTGCCGCATCCGGACATCGTCAGCGAGAGCGGACGCGCCCTCGTCGCCCACCACAGCGTCCTGATCGTCGAGGTGTTCGGGGCCATAGACAAGACGCCCCCATCGCTGAACTTCACCTACGGCGACCAGGAGCACCAGATCGTCCGGGAGCTGCTCGACATGCGGAACAACCTCGCCCGATGGAACAAGCTCGAGGCGTTTCACGACGCCCTGGAGCGCAAGGAGGACGCCCACCAGATGTTCACCCTTGGCGTGCTCGAACTGGCCGACAAGGCGAAGATCGAATCGTTGTACTGGGAGATCTGTGAGCAGGTCGTGGCCAGCTTCAAGGGTCAGGCCTACGTGCCGGAGGAAATCCGCCGGCTCGAGGACTCCCTGGGCCAGCAGTACCTCTGCAACTTCAGCGTCTTCCAGTCCCTGCTCGACCATTGGGCGCTCGGCCAGCTCTTTCCCATCATGCCGGTGAGCCGCCTCCAGGAACGGCCCACCTGCGAAGGCACGCTGGTGGACATCACCTGCGACTCCGACGGTCAGGTCAACAAGTTCGTGGACCTGCGGGACGTGCGCGACACGCTGCCGCTCCACGAGTTGCGCCACCAGGCGGAGACCCAGGAGCCGTACCCGCTCGGGTTCTTCCTGATGGGGGCCTATCAGGACATCATGGGCGATCTCCACAACCTGTTCGGGCGCGTGAACGAGGTCCACGTGTTCCTCGAGCCCGACGAGCCGGCAGGCTACTACGTGGAGGAGGTCATCGAGGGCAACACCATCATCGAGTCGCTCCGCGCGGTGCAATACGATGAGGGCGAGCTGAAGCGGCAGATGAAGGCCCAGGTGGACGCCGCCATCCGCTCCGACCGCCTCAAGCCCAACGAGGGCATGCGCCTGCTCGACGAGTACGAGCGCGGGCTCAAGGACTACACCTACCTGTCCATCCCTTGATCGGCATCCGCACCACGCCGGGCGGTCCTGTCATCCCCACACTGGCCCGGGTGGTCCGCGGGCTTCTGGTGCTGTTTTGGGCGGTGCCCGGGGTCCTGCTCTCGGACATCGCGCTCGCCCTCGACATGGCCTGGCGGCATTTCGGCTTCGCCCCAACCATTGTGGCGGCCGCCTCCCTGGTGCTCGGTGTGTCCGAATTGCGGCATTTTCATCCCCGGGAGCGCGTCTGGAGGCAGGCACTGCACCGGACGTTGCTCCTGGCCCTGATGCTTCTCGCCCTGTCGCCGATGCCGGTCTGGTGGAGCCGCGCGCCCGACGAACGGTTCTTCGCCAACGGCATGGTGCTCCTCGTGTTCGCCGGACTGGCATTTCTGGTGTCCCTGAATGACGCGCTGCGCCGACTGGCCGCCATGCTTCCGGATGAAACCCTGCGGGCGGAGACGCGATTCTTCACGACCCTGAACACCACCTTCCTGCTCGCGCTTGGCGCCGGCGTCGTCGTCTGGCTCACGCTGCGGCTCCACCCCCCCACTGCCTCGTGGGCCGTGCTGTTGCGCTGGATCCTCGAATCCACCCGACCCTGGCTGCTGATCATGGTGCTGCTGCTGCCGGTCGCCCTCACCATGACCCTGCTGTGGAAAATTAAAGGGGTGATCCTCCAAAGCGTGTTCCGCGAATGACGCCCCCGGCCGCGGCGCTCCCGAATGCGGCCGTCCGCAGACCTTCCGTCCGCCGAATTCCGGCCGCGGAACGAACTTCCGGCTTGGCCTTCCGCCCGTTTTCGGCAGCGCTCAAGGCATGGCGAAACAGTACTGGCTGGTGAAGCAGGAGCCCGCGGCCTATCCGTGGTCCCGATTCGTCGCGGAGGGTCGCACCGCCTGGACCGGCGTCCGCAATTTCCAGGCCCGAAACAATCTGCGGGCGATGGCCCGCGGGGATGCGGTGCTCTACTACCACAGCGTCACCGGGAAATCCGTGGTGGGCATCGCCCGGGTCGAGCGCGGGGCGTATCCGGACCCGACGGCTCCCGGAGAAGACTGGTCCTGCGTGGACCTCGTTCCCGTCAAGGCCCTCACGACCCCCGTCCCGCTGGACCAGCTCAAGGCGGATCCCATCACCCGCTCCATGGCACTGCTCCGCCAATCCCGCCTCAGCGTGACCCCGTTGACGGCAGCGGAATTTGCGCGCGTGCTGGAACTGTCGGGCACCCGATGACTTGCGGATCGCCATTTCCCGCGGCCGCGCCTCCCTGGGACTGCGGTTCCACGTTCCCATCACGGTCCGATCCTCCGCGGCGGCACCCGCGGACGCGTCCGTGACCCGCACCGGCACCCCGACCCGCGTCAGGATTCGCACCAACGGCTGCTCTCCTCCCGTGTTCACCAGCGATTTCCATTTCGAACTGCCGCCGGACCTGATCGCGCGGCGTCCCGCGCCGGAGCGGGACCAGTCGCGACTGATGGTGCTGCCCCGCGATGGCGGTCCGTTGCAGCACCGGGTCTTCGCCGAACTGCCCGCGTTGCTGCGGGCGGGCGACCTGCTGGTGCTCAACGATTCCCGTGTTGTCCCGGCGCGATTGCGTGGGCAGCGGGAACCGGGCGGCGGGAAGTTCGAGGTGCTGCTGCTCGAGGAGAACGGCCCCGGGGACTGGTGGGTGATGCTCCGGCCGGGGAAGCGCGTCCGACCCGGAAGCCGGCTCCGCTTCCGGAGCGCTGACGGTGCCCCCTCGCCGCTGGCGGCCACCGTGGAGGCCAAGAACCCCGAAGGCTGGTGCCGGCTCCGGTTTGAGGGCGTTGAGGACCTCAGGGCCGCGCTGGAGACCCACGGCGAGGTGCCCCTGCCCCCATATCTCCACGGCGGCCGTCCCGGCAACGACCCGGAGGATCGGACGCGTTACCAGACGGTTTATGCGCGCCACGACGGCTCGGTGGCGGCACCAACCGCAGGGCTGCACTTCACGCCGGCGCTGCTCGACCGCATCCGCGGCCGGGGCGTGACCATCGCCCCACTGACGCTCCACGTCGGGCATGGCACGTTCGCGCCGGTGAAGACCGGGCGGATTGCCGACCATGTGATGCACGAGGAGCGTTTCACCGTGTCCGCCGAAACCGCTGAAGCGTGGCGCCGCACGCGCGAGACCGGGGGGCGCGTGATCGCGGTGGGCACCACCTGCGTGCGGGTCCTCGAACACCTGGCGCGCCTCAACGGCGGACCCGTACGCGCGGCGTCAGGCCGCACCCGGATCTTCCTGCATCCCCCGGCGCCGTTCCTGGCCGTGGATGCCATGATCACCAACTTCCACCTGCCAGGCAGCACGCTGCTCATGCTCGTCAGTGCGTTTGCCGCCCCGGGCGAAACCGACCGCGGCCGGATCCGGATCCTGGACGCGTACCGGGAAGCCATCCGCCTGAGATACCGGTTCTACAGCTACGGCGACGCCATGTTCATCGCCTGAGCCCACCCCCGGCCCATCCCCACGCCGCCCCGCCCCAAACCCATATGAGCCGCCGGCCCCTGAAACGTCCGTTGGTCTTCGTCAACATGGCCGTGAGCGCCGACGGCAAGATTGCCTCCGCCAACCGACGGGTCATCCGGATCGGCAGCCCGCGGGACGAGGCGCATCTTTACGCGCTTCGAGCCACCGCCGACGCCATTCTCTGCGGTGCGCGCACCGTCGAGGAGTCGGAGGCCACGATGGGCAATGGCGGCGAGCGTTACCGCCGCACCCGAATTCGGAACGGTCTCGCACCCCATCCGCTCCGGATCGTGGCCAGCGCTTCCGCCAGCCTCTCCCCGAACGCCGCCCTGTGGCGGCACCGTTTCTCCCCGATCCTCCTCCTGACCGCCGCCAACGTCCCGGAAGACCGACTCGGGCGGTTGCGGCCCCTGGCCGACGCGGTCTGGCAGGCTGCGGGCTCCACGTTGAACTTTTCAGAGGTGCTGAACCGGCTTTGGCGCGAGCGGGGCGTGCGCCGGCTGGTGCTCGAGGGTGGCGGGGAACTCAACGCCGCATTCTTCGAGGCGGACCTTGTGGACGAAATCCACCTGACGTGGTGCCCGCTGATCGTGGGCGGCCGCGCAGCCCCCACCCTGGCAGACGGCCTGGGCATCGGCCCCCTGGCCGAAGCCCCCCGATTCACCCTGGCCCATATCCGCCGCGTGGGCGCCGAACTGTTCGCGACTTATAGACGTTCACTGACGTAACCGCATTCGGACACGGTCCTGTCGTCCCCTGATGTGAGGCCATCCTGTGCGTGCCACGCGACACGGGGTGGCATGGCCCCAGACGCCCAGGGCGAAGCCTTCGGGCGCCAGGCAGTGCCACAGGAAACAAACCGCCACGTTCGCAAGGATGGGGCAATGGTGAAAACCCGGGGTAAGAGCCGCGCGCGACGCCCCGGAACGTGAGCGACAGGGCACGGAAATCCCCCCCGGGAGCAAGGCCAAACAGGGGACCCCTGCGCCGCCCACGCCGGTGCTGTGAAAGCAGCCGGGTTCCGGTGACCGGCCGCCGAGATGAATGATGTCCGCCCGTGCCGCCAGGTCCGGGAACAAAAGTCGGCTACACCACCTCCGAGCCTCCCGCCCCAGTCGATCCGAGGGTTCCGACCGCTAACCCCAGGGCGATGTCCGGTCCGGCCACCCGACCCTCAGGGGCGCCATTGCCCCCCGGAAATATGGATCAACCGCTGGCGCGGACGACCTCGTCCGCGCCAGCATTCGAGTTTAAGGGACCGTGGCGCGGGCCTGGAGGGTGGTGAAGCCGGGGGCGAAGGTCACGTCCGCGATCCAGGTGGAAGCGGCAAAGTCGCCTTCGCTGTGGGCGGCCGTCACCCAGGCAGCGGGACCGTATTTCTGAACCGTGCGGAGCTGCACGAAGCCGGAGGGCGGGAAGTTCTTGGTTTCCAGGAGCACCTGCACGGTGCCGTTCTGCTGGATTTGCACGTCGGCGGAACTGACCAGTGCAGCCGTGGGATCAACGGGTGCCACGACGCCATCCACGCTGACCACGTGCACCGTGGGCGCGTCGTCCGCCGGCCAAAGAATGGGGATGGCGGCGGGAATCACGGCAACCGTTTCTGGCGCGGTGCGAACGGTAGGGGCCAACACCGGGGTTTCAATGCGGATGCGGCCGAATCCAAATAGGTCGCCGGGATTGATTGCCTGTATTTCTCCATTCCCAGAAACCTGCTCCGCGATTAGTCGGACCGCACCACCGCTCCCACCTAAATTCCCGCCAGTGTTGCCTGGGTGCGGGTCACCTCCGTTCGCATTTATCATGCCCTGAATTGATATTGAGCCGGCGGACGCAATCAGAATGGCTCCACCGCCGGCCCCACCTGACCACTGAAGTCCACCGCCATAGATACCTGCTCCAGATCCGCCGATCAGCGGAACAATTTGTGGGTTACCGTAGGCCAATCCGTATCGACCAGGTCCGTCTGAGTTTGCGTCAGCGCCTGGACCATATCCCCTTCCTTTGCCCGCAGGGCCTGCCGCGCCTGCACGGAAGCCTCCCGGTCCAGGTTCGGCTGGCGTGAGTTGGTCTACTTGGCCCAAAGGACCGTCACCCCCTTTCACACTTACGGTGCCATCAATCGTCACATTCCCCGACACGAGCCAGACGACCGGCGCGTGGGTGGGGTGGTTGATGAAGGTCACGGTCACGCCCGAGGGAATGTTGACCGAGGCGTGTTTGAAGACCACGGCCCATTTGCTGGAGTCGTAGATGCCCTTGCCCGCGTTGGCCGTGTTGCTCGCATCCCACGCGCCCGCGGGGGCCAGCGAAAGATCCACCACGATGTCGGCGGTGGGGTTGAAGTCGCCATCCGAACCATCACTGGGGATGGTCAGGGCGAGGGCGCGCGCCGCTGCGCACCCAGCGGCGACTAGGGTGAGGAGATATTTGGATTTCATGGTCAACTGACTGTATAGATGAGTATTGAGGTGTTCTGAGTTGTTCTGGAGAAAGGAGCGGTGGTGGAAAGGACGAAGCCTGCGGGTCGCTTTGAAAGCGGTGCTCCCGTCGGAGCGCCGGATTGCATCCAGCCCCGAAGCCGGGGCGCGAACGCCAAGACCGCCGCGTCCACGGTAACGGGACGAAGTTACTGCCGGGCTGCAGTGGATGCTCATGGCAGGTCGTTGAAAACGGAGAACTCGCGGGAAATGGCTTCCGTGAAAGCCGTGGGCACGCCATGGTTGAAGGAGCTGATTTCTCGCGAATACGTGGCGGGATAACCCGCCGTGGGGGGGTGGTCGCCATTGAACACGGTCAGTTCCCGACCCAGGGCTTCCAGTGCGTAAAGCGGCGTGCCGAAGTTGAAGAGCGACTGCTCCCGAGAATAGGCCGCCGGATAACCGGCCGTGGGAGGACGCGCACCATTGAAAATGGAGACCTCGCGGCTCAACGCCTCAAACCCGGCGCCGGTGTTGAAGACCGACCACTCGCGGGAGATGGCCTCCAAGATTGCCGAAGGCGCGCCGTAGTTGAAGAGGCTGATTTCGCGGCCGTAATACTGCGGCTTGGCCGAACTGAGCCCGAAGCGCAGCCGGTACTCCTCGAGGTTGGTGAGACCGGCAACATTCGGGCTGGGCAGGAGGGCATCGGTGGCATCCAGCGGGTCAAGCCCACGGCCGAGTTCCCATAGGTCATCCATCCCGTCGGCATCAGAGTCGCGCGGGCCGAAGAGGCTGAGGGCAAACGTGCGGAAGAAGGCATGGCTGTTCGTCGCGGCCAGCTCATACGCGACCGGATCGCTGCCCAGCGTCATGGCGAGGGATTCCATCGCCGGCAGTTGGAAGGTTCCCTGGAGCAGGTAATACACGGTGGGATCGGTCTCAAAGGAGAAGCGGGCGACCCCGTCCTCCAAAGTGAAGCGGAAGAAGTCGGACTGCGCGACGGCGGAGAAAACCAGGCTGACGGCGGACGCGAGGAAGGTTCCCGCAATGGCAGGCGCAACGGGTGATAGGAGGCGCTTCATGGTGAGATCATTTTTTAGAACGGGCGACCCGTATCAATTCTTGCGGAAGTTCGCACAGTAAAAATGAGCAGACAGCCCTCACCCAGCCAATGGGAAGCGTATTGAGCGAGGGTGCATCTACTTTCGCAAGGATTGATAGCAAGGCTCTTCAGCAGAATTCGTGGGTGAAAACTGGGGATTGAGAGGCAGTGGGACGCACGAGTTGTGAAGGATTAACTAGAGGCATTTCAAGTTTGGGTTTGGAATAGCGTCAACAGAAATTGTTTAGGTGATGACGGTTTAACCGTTTTCCCCGCATTCCTGCCTTCCGCGGGTCGTCGGCCACGGCCGCCTGCCCAGGGCCGGAACATGCTCAGCGTCGGGACCCAGGTGCCGTCCGACGCAAGCCATCGCAGGGTTTTCAAGCCAGGGCCGCAATCCGATGGGCTTTGAACGAGCCATACGTCGCATTCCAACGAGGAGCCGGGACAGATATCACCGAAGAATTCCGGGTGAAGGGCAGGTCCCCGCCGTTCGGCGAACCCGTTGAGGCGGGCCAAGCCAGTGGGACTCGGAGCATCGGCTCGACTCGCGGTGGGCATCGATACTGGGTCGGATCTGCTGGCCATGGGCGTCCCTAGTCGCCCGCTCATGGCCACGTCAGCCGCAGACGTAACGCATACCGGCGCGCCCTGGAGCAGCTCGCTTTGGCATAGCGCACTTTCCAGGGCGCGCGTGGACTCGTAACCCAGCGGGAAGTGGGCGCCGCTCCAAAAACACTGGCTGGCACCGCTGACCGTGTGGGGAACTACTTCCAGGGTCCCCGTCGCCGCCGCCGAGGACTTCCCGCCCGCAGCAATTGACTTCCGTTCCTTCGCCAGCCGAAGCCCAGTGTCCACGGCCTTGCCTGGGGTATCCATCAACGCTCCGATCCGCCGACTGATCGTCGCCATCGCCTCTCCCCGATAGATTGGTTCCCGGGCCTCAACAAGCTCCGCAGCGGTATCGCTGGTTCCCGCGCTGTCGCGCAGTGGCAGCGAAGAATCCGCCCCGCCTTCAGCCACGACACCGCTGTGTGGTCCGTTCCATCCGAACCCCGCAACCGCGGTTGCGAGGAGCATGATGCTCTTGAGGT